>JBKDOZ010000271.1:0-3055 GCA_046342735.1 Synechococcaceae cyanobacterium | reverse complement strand
GGGAGCTGCTGCTGCAGGCGAAGGGGCGGCTGGCAGAGCTGGGGATTGCCCACACCACGATCCAGCTCGCACCGCCTCCGCCTCCCGCACGGGCGCCCTCCGCCTCCCGCACGGGCGCCTGAGTCTCCCGCACGGGTGACTGAGCCCTGATCGTTCCTCCCCTCTGATTTCCCCGTTCCTCTCTGTCATGGCCCGTCCCTACCAACCGTCACTGCTGCGGTTGCTCCACATCCCCACCGCCCTTCTGGTGGCTGCCCTTTGGCTCACCGGCCTGGTGATCCTGGGGGTCTACGACGGACGCTGGTTCCGGCTTCCCGCTGACTTCGGCTCCGTCGACTGGATCGATGTACACGGCAGCCTCGGGGTCCCCCTGGTGCTGCTGGTCGCCCTGTTCGTGCCCTATGCCCTCAGCCTCGGCCGCGCCCGCCTGCGCCAGGCCGGCAATCTTGTGCCCCTGCTGGCGCTGCTGCTCTCCGTGGGCACGGGTTTGCTGATGCGGGAGGACGAGGTGCGCGGTGGGGGCGTTGGCGGACCCATCTACAGCCTGCACGTAAGCGGTTGGGTTGTGATGGGGATCGCCGTGCTCCTGCACCTCGGAGGGGTGATGCGACGGGGGGGCATACCCCTGGCCGCGTCGATGTTCCGCCTCGATTTGCGGTCGGGGGATCGGCCCAGCGACTGGCCCTCCCAGTTGATCCGCCATTTCCGGCGCGGCTGAGCGGGGCCGGTCTTGGGCCTGGCGATCAGTCGTCGTCCTCCTGCTCCAGCAGCAGCTGGGCAAAGGTGGCGTAGAGCTCGCCGTCCTCCGAGGCGCTGGCCGGGGTGGGCCGGCGGGCTCCCGAAGGACGGGCTCCCGAAGGACTGGATCCCGGCTTGGTTGGGCGGGGGGTCTCCGGCTGGGGGGGCACCACCTTGCGTTCGCCCTCCAGTTGGCGCAAACGATCGAGATGGTGGGGCGGGACGGTGCCATCGGGGCTGGCGGCCATCAGCTCGCGGAAGAGCTGCTCGGGGTTCTGCTCCACCTCAAGGCGATGGCGCGGTGCTGCCGCCGGCTTCGGGGCGGGAGCCGGCAGGGGCTGGGGGAGGCTGCGGCCCAGGGCCTCCAGGCGTTCGCGGCTGCGGGGGTCGAGGCTCATCGGCGGCGCGGTGGCTCAGCATCCCAATGTGTCACGGGTTTCCCTGCCACTGATGGGGTTCGTGCCGGAGGCCACCGCACAGAGGTTTTTCAGCGCATCACCGCGCAGGGGGACGCCACTGAAATCGGCCCCGTCGATGCGCACCTCGAGGAAGCGGGTGTTGAAGGCGAAGGCATCATCGAGCCGGGCATTGCGGAGATCCGTGCCCTGCAACACCGCCGACTCGAGGGTGGCGCCCCGCAGATCGGCGCCCGAAAGATTGGCATCCTGCAATTTGGCCCCAAACAGGCTCGCATCCCGCAGATCGGCGTCGTGCAGATCGGCATCCCGCAGATTGGTGAGGCTGAAGGTGACGCCGCGCAGATCGGCCCCATGGAAATCGGCGCCGATCAGCACCTGTTTGGCGTAATCCATCGCCGCCAGGGCTGGTGCGGGAACGGCGAGCAAGAGGCCCAGGGCCGCCGCCAGCAGCAGGGCAACCAGGCTGGAACGGGATGGCAAACCGCCAGCACGCCAGGAGGGCGCGGCGGCGGACGGCATCGGGCGGCTCAGGTGGCGGCTCATCGCAGGACGCATTGCGGCGTGAAGAGGGTCCCCGGAGTCTGATCCAGAGGCATGGGCAACGGGAACCGCCCGGGGCAGGGCCGGCAGCCCTCGGTGGCCCCCATGATGGAGTCGGCGACGGAGACCCCCTGCCGCGGTCGATGCCCTCCCTGATCCTGCACATCGGCACCGCCAAAACGGGCACGACGTCGATTCAACACTTCCTCTGCGAAAACCGCCAAGCCCTGGCGGCGCGAGGTTTTTTTGTGCCGTCGTTTCTCGGGGTTGGCCCGAACCACCGCTGGCTCCCCCTGCTGGCCCAGGACGAGCTGACGGTGGATGGATTCACGAGCCGGCAAGGGCTCGACATCTCGCCCGAGCGGCTCCGCGAGGGGCGCGCCGCCATGCGGATGGAGCTGCACCAAGCCGCTGCCACCACCGGCGAGGCCACATGGATCATCAGCTCCGAGCAGTTGCAATCCCGTCTCACAACCGTGGATCTTCTGCGCCTACGCCGCCTGCTGGAGCCCCTGTTTGCGGAGATTCGCGTTCTCGTCTATCTGCGCCAGCCGCTGCCCACGGCCATCTCCGCCTGGAGCACCCGCACCCGAAGCGGCCGGGTGTCGCCCAGCCTGCCGTCGCCGCAGAGCTGTGAGAGCCTCTGCGACCACGCCGCGACCCTGCGGCGCTGGCAGCGGGTATTCGGCCGCTCGCAGCTCATGGTGCGCCTCTTCCATCCCTCGCCACTGCGCGGGGGCTCGTTGCTGGAAGATTTCAGCGCCTGCACCGGCATCGGTGATCTCTCCGGCCTGGCGCTCCCCAGCCATGCCAATCCCTCGTTGAGCTTTCAGGCGATCAAGGTGCTGTGGCAGCTGCAGCAACGTCTCGGCGACGCCCCCAGCTGGCGCTGGCGGGAGCTGGTGGGCTTCGTCGAGCGCTCCCTGCGGAGTTTTCCGGTGTATCTCCCCACCGGCCAGGAGCGCGATAGTTTCGCCGCGCATTACGCGGCTTCGGAGCGCTGGGTGTGCCAGGAGTTTTTCCCGGAACGGGCGCACCTCTGGGATCACAGCGCTCTGCCGGTGCGGCAGGAGAGCGATCTGCGCTTCCAGAGCTCCCTCAGTGACGAGGAATCGGCCCTTGTGGCCCTGCTCGCCGATCTCTGGTGCGATCGTTGCGCTTCCCGCGCTTGAGGGCCTCAGCCGCGACCGCCTGAGGGAATCCTTAGACGGTTGGCGCGGAGCTTGCGATAGGCGCCCTGGGAACCAGCCGCAAGAGCCTGATGGCGGGAGGGTGGGCTGAGCAGCGCGCCCTCGATCTGCTGCGGGGAAGAGGTTGGTGGCTGCTGAGCCGCAACTGGCGCTGCCGCTGGGGGGAGC
>JBKDOZ010000270.1:0-8593 GCA_046342735.1 Synechococcaceae cyanobacterium | reverse complement strand
GCGAAGGTTTCGAGGTTTTGATGGAACACCAGGCGCTCGGGGCTCCAGTCGGCACCGCGGTAGCTGCCATGGGCCTCCATCGGCGCCCGGATCTGGCCGGGCTCCCTGGCGGAAGGATCCGCGCCAGCGCCCTCCTCGGGTGTCTTGCCCTGGTTGTTCCCCCGCTCCATGGCCTCGGCGGCGCACCGGTTCAGGGCACATCTTGACGCGCCGGCAAGCGCTATGCCGCCGCGCCTCACTCCTGGCTTTGCTGCTGCACGCTGTAGCGGCTGATCAGCAGACCCAGCACCGCCACCAGATAGAAGGTGCCGCCCACGGCCAAGCCCACACTCAGCATCTGCGATTGCGGCGTCTGCGCCGTGACATCGCCGTAGCCGGTGGTGGTGAGGGTCACGAAGGCGTAGTAGTGCAGGCGGATGAAATTCAGGTGCCACACCGGCCGCGCCACAAGAATTGCTTCTGGCAAGAGGGTCACCCCCTCGAAACTCCCCGGCGCGATGGTCTCCAAAGCGGCGCAGAGCAGCCCCCCCGCCAGACCCAACATCAGGTAGCCGGCCAGGGCGCCCCGCAGCACCGCGCCATTGATGATCCGCTCCAGGGCCAGGCAGCGCATCAGCCGGATCGCACTCCACAGGCTGAACAGCCCCCAGAGGGCCATCACCGGCAGGCCGGTGCGGCGCAGCTCCAGGGGGGTGAGATACCAGAGCACACTCACCCCAAGGGCCGCCAGCCCCACCCCTCGGAACAACTGTCGCGAGAAGCCGCCTTTGGCCGGATCCGCCTCGGGGTGCCCCAACACCCGCACCATCAGCAGTCCCAGCACCAGATAACCAATGGCGGCGAGCCGGTTCCAGGGATTGGGCAGGGTGAACAGGCCGATCTGCAGCAGACACACCCCCAGCAGCTGCAGGTAGCCGCGATGGCGCCGGATCGTTCCCAGCCCCCCCTCCTCCGGATCCGGGGCAAGGGAGGGGGGATCGGGGGAGGGCACGGGGAAGCGCATCGCGGCATTCGGCAGGCTCGGGGATCCCGGAACCCGCCGGGCGATTCTCCACCCCCTCCAGAACTGCGGTTGAATCGCAGCAGCACTTTCTGCCCGCTCCGCCGTGCTGCGTCCCACCCCCCGGGCCCTTGTTTCCCAGCGGCTGGAGCAGCGGCCGGCCGATCCCCCCAGCAGCCTGTTTGTGCACGGTGGGCGCCAGCCAACCCGCGCGGAGCTGGTGGTGTTTGAGGCGGGGCGGCCGATCCTGCGGGATCTACCTACCGAACCGGAGCTGGAGGCCCTGCGCGCCGCTGGCACGCCCCTGTGGCTGCGCATTCAGGGGGTGGGTGATCGGCCGTTGCTCGACCAGATCCTCAATCGCTTCGCGGTGCCCGCCGTGCTGCGGCCGCCCCTGCTGGAGATGCCCCAGCGGCCCCGGGTGGACTGCCTGGAATCGGTGGTGCTGGTGGTGTTGCATCGCTTCCGCAGCCCCCATGAACCCACCCGATTGGTGAGCGATCAGGTGGGATTTCTGCTGCTGCCCGGCTTGCTGGTGACCATCGAGGAGGCCGGCACCCTGCCCGCCTTCCCCGCCCTCACCGACTGGCTGCTGGCGATGGCAGGCCCGGTGGAGGAGCGGGATCTTGACGACATCCTCCACCACCTGATTGACGATCTGCTCGATGATTTGTTCCCAATCCTCGAGCACATCTCCAACCGGCTCGATGACCTGGAGGAGGCCACGCTGCGGCGTCCCCGCCCCGGCCAGCTCACCTTGGCGTTCCAATACCGCAGCAATGTGCGCCGCATCCGCCGGCAGGTGTGGCCGCTGCGCCATCAGATCCGGCTGATGCTGCGCCAGAACCAGACGATCCTCGGTCCGGAGGCCATCGGCGGCTTCCAGGACATGGCCGAGCTGGTGGAGCTTCTCTACGAAAGCGGCGAAGCCCTGCGCAGCCACCTCGACGCCATCACCGAGTCGTACGCCGCCAGCGTGGGCAACCGCATGAACCAGGTGATGAAAACGCTGACGATCCTCACGAGTATCTTCGCACCCCTTACCTTCATCGCGGGCATCTATGGCATGAACTTTGAGTTCATGCCGGAGCTGAAATGGGCCTGGGGATATTTCTACGTGCTGCTGCTGATGGCGCTGGTGGCGGTGATCCAGAGCTACTGGCTCTGGCGGCGCGGCTGGTTTCAGGACTGGACCGCCCAGCGCTGACACCCACACCCCGCCCCGAATCTTGACCCAGCCTTAAACAAGCGTTAACGACTGGCGTCATGGCGAATTGCAAGCCTTGGGCGGAACCCCCGTGGAACGCCTCTCCATGTCCTTCGCCAAGAAGGTCCTGATCGTCGGCAGCGCCTCCTGCCTCCTGGCCGCCTCCGGCGCGGCCCTGGCCAGCGCCACCCTCAACGGTGCGGGCGCCACCTTCCCGGCGCCCTTCTATCAGTCCGCGTTCCAGTCCCTGGCGGGCAGTGGCGGGCCGAAGGTGAACTACCAGTCGGTGGGCTCGGGCGCCGGCGTGCGCCAGTTCCTCGCAGGCACCGTGGATTTCGCCGCCACCGACGAGCCGATCAAGCCGGCGGAGGCCGCCAAGGTGGCCCGTGGCGTCGTCCAATTCCCCACCGTGGGGGGCACGATCGCCGTGGCCTACAACAAGTCCGATTGCCCCTCCCTGAAGCTGACCCAGAAGCAGCTCGTGGATGTGTTCCTGGGCGAGATCAAAACCTGGGAGCAGCTGAAGTGCGGCAAGGGCCCGATCGCGGTGGCCCACCGCTCCGATGGCTCCGGCACCACCTTCGCCTTCACCAATTCCCTCTCCGCCTTCTCGTCGGAATGGAAGAGCAAGGTGGGCGAGGGCAAGAGCGTCAAGTGGCCCGTGGGCGTGGGCGGCAAGGGCAATGAGGGCGTGGCCGGCATCCTCAACAACACGCCCGGCGCCATCGGCTACGTGAACCAGGCATTCGTGAAGGGCAAACTCCGCGCTGCTGCCCTGCAAAACCGCGCCGGCCAGTTCGTGAAGCCCGGCCTGAAGGGGGGCCAGACCGCCCTGGCCAACGTCAAGCTGAACACCATGCTCGCGGGCGAGGATGCCAACCCGGCGGGTTCGGGCAGCTACCCGATCTCCACCCTCACCTGGATCCTGGCCTACCAGAAAGGCAATGGCGCCAAGGCTCCCACGATCCAGAAGGCCCTCGAGTATCTGCTCGGTCCGGCCCAGTCACGGGCCGATGATCTGGGCTATGTGCCCCTCTCCAGCGGCATGATCGCCCAGTCGCGTCGCGCCGTGGATCGCATCGGCAAGTGAGCCGGCGGGCCGTTCCCTGGCCGTAACGTGAGCGGGTGATCGGCTGGTGGAATCTGGTGACCAGCGACACCCGCTTTCCCATGGCTCCGCTCCCCGCCCCCCTGCACCGCTGGCGCCCCCTTGGGGTCGCCGCGGTGCTGTTGCCAGGTTTTCTGGCCTCGAGCTGTGGGGGATCCGGGGGGGGTGGCGCCGCCAAGCTGGCCACCATCAGCGGCGCCGGCGCCACCTTCCCTGCCGCCGCCTACCAGGGCTGGGCATCGGAATACGCCCGCAGCACGGGCAACAAGGTGAACTATCAGTCGGTGGGATCCGGCGCCGGCGTGCGTCAGTTCCTGGCGGGCACCGTTGATTTCGGCGCCAGCGACGAACCCCTCAGCGAGGAGGAATTCCGCAGCGGCACCGCAGGCAAGCGCGGAGCCGTGCAGATCCCGATGCTTGGGGGCACCGTCACCCCGGCCTACAACAACCCCGCCTGCCCATCGCTCAAGCTCACCCAGGCCCAGCTCACAGACATTTTTCTGGGCAAGCTGCGCGATTGGAAAGAGTTGGGCTGCCCCTCGCGCCCCATCACGGTGGTGCACCGCTCCGATGGTTCCGGAACCACCAAAGTGTTCACCAGCTCCCTGAGCTGTTTTTCCGAGGAGTGGAAGAGCCGTGTGGGCAGCGGCAAGAGCGTGCAATGGCCGGTGGGGGTGGGCTCCAAGGGCAATGAAGGGGTGGCCGGCACCCTCTCCAAAACCGCCGGGGCGATCGGCTACGTGAATCAGGCCTTTGTGCGTGCCCCGATCCAGGGGGTGGCCCTGCAGAACAAGGCGGGGCGCTTCGTGATGGCCGATGCCCGCAGCGGCGCCGCCGGTCTCAATGGCGTTGTGCTCGACGCGCGCCTAGCCGGTGCTGACTGCAACCCCGACGGGGCGGAGAGCTTCCCGATCGTTGCCTTCACCTGGATCCTGGCCTACGAGTCGGGTCAGGGGGCCGAAAAAGCCGAAGCGATGCGCACCTTCCTGGGCTGGGCCCTGGGCGAGGGGCCGCAGCAGCAGGCCACCAGCCTGGGCTTTGTGCCCCTGGAGGGGGAGGTGCTCGCCAAGGCCCGTGCGGCGGTGGCCAAGATCCGCGACTGACCCCCCCAGCTCTGGCAGGGGGAGCGGCAGAACGGCGGCGGCGGATGGCGAGGGGGCAACCCTTATCCACCCCTTAACCGAGCGCTTACCACCCCTTTGCCCGCTGCCCCAGTCGCGCTCCATACAGTCCGCGTGTCCCCAGCCCGACTCCGTGATGGTGTTCGCGCCCAGCCGGGAAGCCGGCCGTCCAGGTGGATTCCGCGAGGCCCTGGAGGCCAGCTTCCGCAAGCGCCATATCGTTCACCTCGCCGCCGGCAGCTCCGTGCCGCTGCTGCGCGATCACTTCTGGCTGGTGGTGCGGGGCATGGTCAAGCTCGGTGCCCTCACCGTGCATGGCGATGAGCTGCTGCTGGGCCTGGCCGGACCGAATGAGCCCTTCGGCGATCCGCTGGTGGGAGTGGAGGCCCACCAGGCCACCACGCTGTGCGCCTCCGATCTGCTCTGTTTCAGCCTGAGCGAACTGCGGGCCGAACCCACCCTGGCGGCCGCCCTGCTGGAGGCGATCAGCCAGCGCCACCGCCAGAGCCAGGCCCTGCTGGCCCTGCTGGGCCTGCGGCGGGTGGAGGAGCGGGTGCGGGGGTTCCTGGAGCTCCTCGCCAGCGAGTACGGCCAGCCCTGCGATCAGGGCCTGCGCCTCGATCTTCGCCTCACCCACCAGGACATCGCCGGCGCCCTGGCCACCACCCGCGTCACGGTCACCCGGGTGCTCGGTCAGCTGCGGGAGGAGGGCTGGCTGCGCCTCGATGAACGACGCCGCATGGTGATCGCCCCTCTGCCTCGCCGGTGATCGCTCCGTTCTGGCCCGAGGCGCCTGGGCATCACAATGGCCCGATGGCTCCCTCCCTGCTCGTCGTCGAAGACGACGACACCATCCGCGAGACCCTCCACGATGCCCTCACCCTCGAGGGTTTTCAGGTCACCGCCTGTGGCAACGGCCGCGACGCCCTCCGTACCCTGCAGCGCTGCGGCGAGCGGGAGGGGGGGGAGCCCTTCGCTCTGGTGGTGCTCGATCTGATGCTGCCCGGGCTGGGGGGGCTCGACCTCTGCCGCCAGCTGCGCCAGAGCGGCGACCGCACGCCGATTCTGGTGGTGAGCGCCCGCGAGAGTGAAACCGACCGGGTGCTCGGGCTGGAGGTGGGCGCCGACGACTACCTGGTGAAGCCCTTCGGCATGCGGGAGCTGGTGGCCCGCTGCCGCGCCCTGCTGCGCCGCAGCCAGCCCGCCGAGCCCACGGGGGATCGGGTGCTGGAGCACGCCAACCTGCGCCTGTTTCCCGACGAATGCCGGGTCTGTCGCGACGGAGTGGAGGTGAATCTCTCGCCGAAGGAATACCGCCTGCTGGAGCTGTTCATGCAGAATCCACGCCGCGTTTGGAGCCGCGAGAAGCTGCTGGAGCATGTGTGGGGGCACGACTATTTCGGCGACAGCAAAACCGTGGATGTGCATATTCGTTGGCTGCGCGAGAAGCTGGAGGCCAATCCTTCCGCCCCTGAGCATCTGCAGACCGTGCGGGGCTTCGGCTACCGCTTCGGCTGAGTGATCACGCTGCTGGCGGCCCTGGCGGCCCTGATGGCAGGACTGGCGGGGGGCTGGCTGCTGGCCCGCCGCTTCTCCCGCTCCGGGCGCGATCGGCAGGGCCCTGGCCGCGCCCAGCTGCTGCGCTGGTTGGATGCTGCCCCCAGCGGTTGGTTGGTGGTGGATGCCGCCGACACCGTGCAGCTCACCAACGCCCGGGCCGAACGGTTGCTGCAGAGCCCTGGGGCGGCCCTGATGCGCCACCCCCCTCTGGAGCGGATCTGCGCCGAACCGCGGCTGCGGGAGCTGATTCAGGTGGCGCGGCGCCGCGGCCGGCCGCAACGGCTCGAATGGGAGTTGGGCGACCAGGATCTGGAGCTCTTCGCCCATCCCGGTGAGGAGGGCTGGGTGGCGGTGATGCTGCAGAACCGCCGCTCCCTCGAAGCCCAGCTGGAGCAGCAGGCCCGCTGGGTCGGGGACGTGGCCCACGAACTCAAGACCCCGATCACCGCCCTGCTGCTCGTGGGCGACAGCCTGGCGGCCCAGGTGAACAGCCGCAACGCGGTGCTGGTCGAGCGCCTGCAACGGGAGCTGCGGCGCCTGCAGGAGTTGGTGAGCGACCTGCTGGAGCTCTCCCGCCTCGAAAACACCCTGCCGGGCCAGGGGATGCGGCCCCAGCCGCTGCCACTGGCGGAGCTGGTGGAGCAGGTGTGGCAGGGTCTGCGGCCGCTGGCGGAGCAGCGGGGGGTGCGGCTGGTGGTCGAGCAGCTCGCCGATGAAGCGGTGACGGCCCTGGCCGACCCCTCCCGCCTGCATCGCGCCCTGCTCAACCTCCTCGACAACGCCATGCGCTTCAGCCCCGAGGGCGGCACGGTGCAGGTGCAGCTGCGCTCCGGTCCCACCTGGTGCCTGCTGAGCGTGCGGGACCAGGGCCCCGGCCTGAGCGAAGAGGATCTCGAGCACCTGTTCGAGCGCTTTTACCGGGGCGACCGGGCGCGGGCCCGCAGCCCGCGCGGTGGCAGCGGCCTGGGCCTGGCCATCGTCCAGCAGATCGCCCACGCCCACGGCGGCCGGGTGCAGGCCGCCAACCACCCGCAGGGGGGCGCCCTGCTGGAGCTGCTGCTGCCCCTGGGCTGAGGGGTCGGATGGGAAGCTGAAGCCATGCCCCCCCGCACCCCCGCGGCGGCCCACCGCCTGGGCGCCGTGATCAGCCCGGTGATTCCGAAGGTCACGGCGTTGATGCGCCAGCGGCCCGACTGCCTCTCCCTGGCCCAGGGCATGGTGGGCTGGGGGCCCCCGGACGCTGTGGCCACGGCGGTGGCGGCCGCCCTGACGGGGCCGCCCAACGACCTCGATCGCTATGGCCCGATGGCCGGAGATGGGGAGTTGCTGGAGGCGGTGTGCCAGGAGCTGCAGGGGCGGCGCGGCCTCGACCTGGCGGACAGCAGCCTGTTGGTGACCGCCGGCAGCAACATGGCCTTCCACGCCGTGGTGCAGGCGTTGTGCGATCCGGGCGACGAGGTGCTGCTGCCCCTGCCCTGGTACTTCAACCACGCCATGGCGATCCAGCTGGCCGGGGGGGTGCCCGTGCCGGTGGCGGCCGGCCTGGTGCCCGACCCATCGCTTCTGGCGGCGGCGATCGGCCCCCGCACCCGGGCGATTGTGACGGTCTCGCCCAACAATCCCAGCGGCGTGGTGATCCCCCCAGCGGTGCTCACCGCCATCAACCACCTCTGCGCCGAGCACGGCCTGCTCCACCTGAGCGATGAGGCCTACGCCGATTTTGTCCATGGCGCCGTGCCGCACCACAGCCCCGGCTCAGCCCCCGGCAGCGGCGCCCACACCGCCTCTTTTTTCTCTTTGAGCAAGTCGCACGGCATGGCGGGCTGGCGGATCGGCTTCGCCGCGGTGCCCCGCCCCCTGCTCGACGCCCTCACCAAGGTGCAGGACACGGTGCTCATCTGTCCGCCACGGCTGACCCAGCGGGCGGCTACCGCGGCCCTGGCGGATGGCTCGTCCTGGGTGTCTGAGCGGGTGCGCTCCCTGTGGCCCAGGCGAGCGCAGTTGCTGGCAGCGGTGGCCCAGGCCGAGGGCTTCGCCCTGGCGGGGGAGCCGGATGGGGCGTTTTACGCCCTCGTGGAGGCCCCCTGGCGGGGCAACGAGGAGCAGCTGTTGGCCCACCTGGTGCTCGGCCATGGGGTGGCGGCGCTGCCCGGCGGGGCCTTCGGCCTGCCCAGCCAGCCCGGCCGGGTGACGCTGCGCCTCAGCTACGGATTGCTTGGGGAGGCCGAGCTCGGCGAAGCGATGGCCCGGCTGGCGCGGGCCCTTCACCCCGGCAGTCCGCGGGCCGCCTGAGCTGGGGCGCGCAACAGCCAGAGATCGCCGCCCTCGATCCAGAGGAGCAACCTGTGGCCATCGAGGCGGAGCAGCTGGCCCGATTCGGGGTCGACCCCCTGCTGCCGGGCCCGTTGCAGCGGCAGACGGCGCACTTCCGCCTCCGGGGCCACCGCCAGGGCGGCGGCCAGGGCTTCCGGGGGAGCGGGCAGGGCGTCGGCCGCCTGCGCCCCCTGCGAGTGGTGCCGCGCGGGTGCCGCGGCCGCGGCGGGGGGGGAGGCTGCGGTGGGAGTGGGGAATGCGAGGGGAGGCTGGGGGGCGGCGGG
>JBKDOZ010000269.1:0-6510 GCA_046342735.1 Synechococcaceae cyanobacterium | reverse complement strand
GGTCCATAGCGCGTTGCCGAAGGGGCCGAGCAAGGGGCCGTAGGGGCTGGGCAGGAGCCCTTCGCCGCTGCTCACCGCCACCAGGCCGTTCTCCACGATCGCCCGGTGCAGCAGCAGCCGCCCCCCGCCGATGCGCTCCAGGTCGAGGCGGGTGTGCAGCTCGCGGCGGGGCTGGAGCCGCGTGCCCTCGCCGCCGCTGTCGAGGTTGATCTCCTTGCCCTCCAGCAGCTCGGCGAGCACCTGGGCGCCCCCCCGGCGGTTCCCCTCCGCCAATCCCCCGCCGATCGGGAGCACCAGATCGGTGCCCCCTCCGCCGGCCTGAACGGGTATGCCGCCGAGGCTGGCATCGCGCAGGCGGATCGGGGGATCGGTGGGACCGAGGTGCAGATGCAGGCTCGCCTGGTCGCTGAAGCCGGCATCGGCAGCCACCACCACGTCCGTTTCCGCGTAGGCCTCAGCCAGCCCCACGGCGGCCACCAGGGCGCGCCAGTCGGCGGCCAGCCGCACCCGCAGCCGTCCCTGGCGCTGCCGTTCCCGCAGGCTCTCGCCGTCTCGGGGGGGCAGATCGGCCGGGTTGGCGCTGCGGGCGGGGAGGGGGGGACGGGCCGGCGGCATGGGGGGGCGGTTCAACCGGACGGCTTTCGATAGAGTGGGCGCTGCACCAGTCGGTACGGCATGGCGGATCCAACCGGACCGGGGTCCACAGGCCCCGGAGATTCCGACGGACGGATCATCCAGACCGATCTCCGCAACGAGATGTCGCGCTCCTACCTGGAGTATGCGATGAGCGTGATCGTGGGTCGGGCCCTTCCCGATGCCCGCGATGGCCTCAAGCCGGTGCATCGGCGCATTCTTTACGCGATGTACGAGCTGGGCCTCACCAGCGACCGCCCTTACCGCAAATGCGCCCGCGTCGTCGGTGAGGTGCTCGGCAAGTACCACCCCCATGGCGACACCGCGGTCTACGACGCGCTGGTGCGCATGGCGCAGGATTTCTCGATGCGCATGCCGCTGGTCGATGGCCACGGCAACTTCGGTTCGGTCGACAACGACCCACCGGCCGCCATGCGCTACACCGAATCGCGGCTGCAGTCCCTCACCAGCGACGCCCTGCTGGAGGACATCGAGAGCGAAACGGTCGACTTCGTCGACAACTTCGACGGCTCCCAGCAGGAGCCCACCGTGCTCCCCTCACGGCTGCCCCAGCTGCTGCTCAATGGCTCCACCGGCATCGCCGTGGGGATGGCCACCAACATCCCTCCCCACAACCTCACCGAGCTGATCGACGGCATGCTCGCCCTGATCGCCGATCCGGAGATCGAGGAACGGGCCCTGATGGCGATCATCCCCGGTCCCGACTTTCCCACCGGTGGCCAGATCCTCGGCCGCCGAGGCATCCGTGAGACCTACACCACCGGTCGCGGATCCGTCACGATGCGCGGTGTCGCCCGCATCGAGACGATCGAAGCCAAGGGCCGCCCCGATCGGGACGCGGTGATCATCACGGAGCTACCTTATCAAACCAACCCGGCCGCGCTGATCGAGCGCATGGCCGAGCTGGTCAATGACAAAAAACTGGAGGGCATCGCCGACATCCGCGATGAGAGCGATCGCGACGGCATGCGCATTGTCATTGAGCTGCGCCGCGACGCCTACCCGCAGGTGGTGCTCAACAACCTGTTCAAGCTGACGCCGCTGCAGAGCAACTTCAACGCCTACATGCTGGCGTTGGTGGGCGGTGAGCCCGTGCTCCTCACCCTGCGCCGGATGCTGCAGGTGTTCCTCGACTTCCGTGTCGAGACCATTGAGCGCCGCACCCGCTACCTGCTGCGCAAGGCGGAGGAGCGCGATCACATCCTGCTCGGTCTGCTGATCGCCCTCGACAACCTCGACGCGATCATCGCCCTGATCCGCTCCGCTGCCGATACCGCCACGGCCCGCCAGCAGCTGATGGAGCGCTTCGGCCTCAGCGAACCCCAGGCCGACGCCATCCTGCAGATGCAGCTGCGCCGGCTCACGGCCCTGGAGGCCGACAAGATTCGGCTGGAGCTCGAGGATCGGCTCGCCAAGATCACCGACTACATGGACATCCTCGCCAGGCGCGAGAGGGTGTTCGGATTGATTGGCGACGAGCTGCAGGCGCTGCGGGCCAAATACGATTCGCCCCGCCGCACCGAGATCCTCGATCTTGAGGGTGGCCTGGAAGACATCGATCTCATCGCCAACGAGCGCTCGGTTGTGCTGCTCACCGAGAACGGCTACCTCAAGCGGATGCCCGTGAGCGAATTCGAGGCCACCAGCCGCGGCACCCGCGGCAAGGCCGGCACCCGCTCCCAGGGGGAGGAGGCGGTCAAGCTGTTCATCAGCTGCAACGACCACGATTCCTTGCTGCTCTTCAGCGATCGCGGCGTGGTGTACTCCCTGCCTGCCTATCGGGTGCCGATGTGCAGCCGCGCCGCCCGCGGCACACCGATCGTGCAGTTGCTGCCGATTCCAAGGGAGGAGCTGATCACCTCGCTGCTGGCCGTGGGTGCCTTCGAGGATGACCAGGTGTTGGTGATGCTCACCAGCGGTGGCTACATCAAGCGCACCCGTTTATCGGCTTTCGCCAACATCCGGGCCAACGGCCTGATCGCCATCTCCCTTGAGGAGGGCGACGCCCTGCGCTGGGTGCGGCTTGCCCTGCCGGGCGACAGCGTGCTGATCGGCTCGCTCAAGGGCATGACCATTCACTTCCGTCTCAGTGATGAGGAGCTCCGCCCCCTGGGTCGCTCTGCCCGCGGCGTGCGCGCCATGAACCTGCGGGCTGGCGACGCCCTGGTGAGCATGGATGTGCTGCCGGCCGAGCTTGCGGATCGGGTGGCCAGCGCCGAGGCGGAGGTGGACGAGGAGGGCGAAGGCAGCGAATCTGGAGAGGAGGTGGCCAGCAGCGAGGGGCCCTGGGTGTTGGTGGCCAGCGCCAGTGGGTTGGGCAAGCGGGTGCCCGTGCCCCAATTCCGCCTGCAGAAGCGCGCGGGCATGGGCCTGCGGGCGATCCGTTTCCGCCGCGAGGGCGACTCCCTGGTGGGCCTCAAGGTGCTCGGCGCCGGGGAGGAGCTGCTGCTGGTGAGCGAACGCGGCGTGATTGTGCGCATGCAGGCCGATGCCATTCCCCAGCAGTCGCGGGCCGCCACCGGCGTGCGCCTGCAACGCCTCGATGCCGGGGATCGCCTGGCCGAAGTGGTGCTTGTGCCCCCCGCGCCCGAAGGGGCTGAGGTCGAAGAAATCCCAGACGCCTGAGGCTTTTTGCCATGTCCGATCCCGTTCCCCAGGAAGCGATCCAGCTGATTCAGGAGTTCGAGGGGTGTCACCGCCTCGACCCCCGTGATGGCGCTGTGCATGCCTATCCCGATCCGCTCACCAACGCCGAGCCCTGGACAATCGGCTGGGGCACCACCGTGTATCCCGATGGGCAGCGGGTCGGTCCCAACGACGTCATCAGCCAGGAGCAGGCGGACCAGTGCTTCACCACCATCCTGGAGCGCGATACCTGGCAGCCGATCAGCCGCAGCATTCCCTTCTGGTCGGAGATGAACGCGCCCATGCGCTCGGCGTTGTGCAGCTTCGCCTACAACCTCGGCAGTGGCTTTTCCGGCGCCGGCGGTTTTGACACCATCAGCCGGGTTCTGCGGGAGAAGCGGTGGCCGGAGGTGCCTGATGCCCTGTTGCTCTACGTGAATCCAGGCACGTCGGTGGAGGCTGGCCTGCGACGTCGCCGCATCGCCGAAGGGGATCTGTGGCGGCAGGGATTGGAGCAGCTCGGCCAGGGTGCGGAGCCACCGCCGTTCGACGTCGGGCCCCAGGATCCTCCCTCCACGCCGGAGGTGGGCTCGCTGTTGCTGGAGGCGATCACCCCCACCTTCTTCAAGAAGGAGAACCTGGATTCGACCCAGTTGCCGCCCCACCAGTTGGTGGCGGTGGAGAGTGGGCGATGTTGGAAATGTGAGGCGCTGCTTGAGCAGGAGGGCCAGTCGCTGCATGTGCGGCTTGCCTATGGCGCCGGCGATTGGTGGATCTATGGACCGCATTGGCGCCAGCTGGGGACAACCCCCACCGGTGCGGCTCCGGAGGGGCCGTCGCCGACCCCTGCCCCCGGGGCGGTAGGGGGTGAGCATGATCTGGCCGTGCCCTATCTCTCCCAGCTGGATAACAGATACAACCCCTACGGCAGTTGCAATGTCACCTGCGTGGCCATGTGTCTGTACTACTTGGGCATGCCTCGTCGCGAGGGCACCCAGCTTGAGGATGAGCTCTACGTGAAGCTGGAGGATATGGGGCGCAGTCGCCACAACCCCTACGATCTGAAGTATTTGATCGAAACCTATCCTGGCTACAAAGATATCTTCCGCGAAAATGGTACATTTGCGGATATTCGCGGGGCGATCGATGCTGGTCATCCGGTGATCGTCCACGGTTATTTCACTTCATTTGGCCATATTATTGTGATTCGCGGCTACGATGATACGGGATTTCTGGTTAATGATCCCTATGGTGAGTGGTTCAGCTCCGGTTACGACAACTCGCGCAGCGGTGAGCGCCTGCATTATTCGCATGACCTCATCGCCCGCACCTGCTCGCCGGAATCACGCAGCAATCCGGCCAATATCTGGATCCATACGGTGATGCATCTTTAGGGAGCCTGCAGGGCCTCCGGCAGGATCGGCGCGAGGTAGGTGCGGTTCGCCCGCACCCAGCATCGGGCCGTGGTGCCCCGCTCGGCCAGTCGGTTGTCGCGCAGGATCGCCACCGGTGGCACCCTGACCCACAGCCAGGGCCGCCCCTGCACCAGCCGCAGCGCTTGGCTGCCGCCTTCGCTCTCAACGATGGCGCCCGGCCGCAGGGCGATCGACGCCCGACCGGCGGCGTCCCGGCAGGCCAGGCCGGCAGGATCCGGATCCACCACCAGCCAGGGGCGTTGGCGGATCAGACCGCGCGCTCCCGGCCGCTCCAGGGTGGGGAAGTCGCCCTGCCGGTCTGGCAGCACCACATCCGCCCCCTGGGCGCCGGCGGCGCCGGGCCGGCTGGCCCACAGGGTGACCAGAATCAACAGATTCCAGCGGGCGATCCGGGCCCTCAGGGCCCGCGCCCGTGCGCTGGTGGCGGCGGTGCCCATGACCCTCCCGCCGGCTGCAGTGCTCGGCTTGGGCTGACTTTAGGCAGCACCGGCCGGCCGCTCCGCGGCGCCCATACACTCGCAACGGAGCCGCCCGCCCCCTCTGACGCCCCCCTCCACACCCCCCGCGGACGTGCTCGTGCTCGGGGCCGGCCCGGCCGCCCTGGCGATCGCTGACGCCTTGCTCGAGCGGGGGCTGACGGTTCAGGCCCTGGCCCCCACCGATCCCGCCAGCCCCTGGGCCAACACCTACGGCATCTGGGGGGAGGAGGTCGACGCCCTGGGGCTCAGCCATCTCCTCTCCCATCGCTGGAGCGACACCGTCAGCCACTTCGGCCCCGGCGAAGCCCCGCTCCGCCACGGCCGGGACTACGGCCTGTTCGATAAGGCCGCCCTGCAGGCCCACTGGCTGGGGCGCATCGCCGCCGCAGGCCTGGTGTGGCAGCGCGGCACCGCCTGCAGCCTCGAGCACGGGCCCGACCACTCCACCGTGACCACCGCCGAGGGGGGCCTCCACCGCGCTCTCCTGGTGATCGACGCCACGGGCCATGGGCCGGTGTTCGTGCGCCGGGGGGATGACGGGCCGGTGGCCGGCCAGGCGGCCTACGGGATCGTGGGCCGTTTCAGTGCCCCCCCGATTCCCCCTGGCCAGTTCGTGTTCATGGACTACCGCAGCCCCCATCTGACGTCGCAGGAGCGGCGCCAGCCGCCCACCTTCCTCTACGCCATGGACCTGGGCGACGACGTGTATTTCGTGGAGGAGACCTCGTTGGCCCTGGCCCCCGCGCTCCCCTTCCCGCTGCTGGAGGATCGCCTGCGGCGGCGCCTCGCCCACCGGGGGGTGGCGGTGCGGGAGGTGCAGCACGAGGAGTTCTGTCTCTTCCCGATGAATCCCCCCCTGCCGGATCTGGGGCAGCGGGTGGTGGGTTTCGGCGGGGCCGCCGGCATGGTGCATCCGGCCTCGGGATATCTGGTGGGGAGCCTGCTGCGCCGTGCTCCCGATCTGGCGGCCGCCATCGCCTCCGCCCTGGCGCGTGGCCTGCGGGGTGCTGATCTCTCCCATGGGGCCTGGCAGGGGCTGTGGCCGCCGGCCCTGCGCTGGAAACATGCCTTCTTCCGCTTCGGCCTGGAGAAGCTGATGCGCTTTGAGGAGGAGCGGCTCCGCCATCACTTCGCCACCTTCTTTTCGCTGCCTCCGGAGCAGTGGTACGGCTTCCTCACCAACACCCTCAGCCCCCCCGAGCTGCTGGCGGCGATGGTGGGCCTCTACCGACGGGCCCCCTGGGATGTGCGCTGGGGGCTGATGACCCTTCAGGGCCGGGAGGGGCAATTGCTCGCCCGCCTCTTGCCCCCTGGCC
>JBKDOZ010000268.1:0-3294 GCA_046342735.1 Synechococcaceae cyanobacterium | reverse complement strand
CCCGAGCAGATCGATGCCGCCATCCGCCAGCTGGTCAGCAAAGCCATCACCACCGATGGGCAGATGATCGATGTGTTTACCGCCGCTGGCTTACCCAGGCCGGATATTTCGATCCTAAGCGATCAGTTCCTTGCTGAGGTGCGTGGACTGAAATACAAGAATGTGGCTGCTGAGTTGCTTGAAAAGCTGCTTAGGGACGAGCTCACCGTACGCTCCAAACGCAATCTCGTGCAAAGCCGAATGTTTTCCGAGAAGCTCAAGACAGCCCTCAACGCCTACCACAACCGTGCCATCACCACAGCTGAGGTGATCGAAGAGCTAATCAAACTGGCCAAGGAACTTGATGCTGCCAGCAAGCGTGGGGAGTCCCTCGGCCTGAACGACGACGAAATCGCTTTCTACGACGCCCTGGCCGCCAACGACAGTGCCGTGCAAGCCATGGGCGATGCGAAACTCAAGCTGATTGCCGCCGAGCTCATTACCCAGGTCAAAAAGAGCGTGTCCATCGATTGGACCTTGCGCGAAAGTGCTCGCGCCCGCATCCGTGTGATGATAAAACGCATCCTCAGTAAATATGGCTATCCTCCCGATCTTCAGGATGAGGCGGTGAAAACCGTCCTGGCCCAGGCAGAGCTGCTGTGCAACCAGTGGGTGTAAGCCAGCGCAGCCACCGCTGATGCCAGCGCCGTGATCTATGCGGTGGAAGGAGAAGCGGTGTGGGCGGAGGCGGTGAAGTGGCAACTCCGAAAGCTGGCGGCTACGGCATACACGTCTGGGGGTGATCTAAGCCTGTCAGTCAGCCGCCTGAGCTGGCTGGAATGCCGCGTAGGGCCCCTGCGCCGCCGCGATCCCACCGCACTAGAGCGGTTCGAGGATTTCTTCTCGCGTCCGGATCTGCAGTGGGTGGAGCTCACGGCCGGGGTGGTTGAGCAGGCCACGCTGCTACGGGCTGATCACAACCTGCGCACGCCCGATGCGCTGCAGGCTGGCGGACCTGATGTCGCCTAACAGGGGGGCAATCGGGTGGCCTCCCTTAACCGGCGCACCCCCCCGATGGAGCTCGTTCAGGAGCAAGTGGCCCCATCGCAACAGGGCTCACAAGCCACTACCCAAGCTTAGGTGCTATTGCTGCAGCAAAAAAATCCGATAATGTGGTGGCGACAAATCACAAGCGAATCATCCTGAGGCATGAGGGAGGATCTCCGACGGCTGATTTCTCACTTGATCGAGGATGTTCCTGTCGCCGGCGCACCGGAGCCCCCCAAGCAGAGGCTGTCACGCTTGGGACAACTTCTCCTGGCCAGCGGCATAGGCCTGCTGGGCTTGGGCACCTATTTGGCATCCTTTGTGTTCAGCAGCTATATAGAAGCAAGGCTCCAGTACTGTCCAACCCTCAACGCCAAAAGCCTTCAGACAGGTAGCCCGGAGACCCTCACTGCATTGAAGATGGGTGATGCGACCAACCTCCTGACCTGGAACTACCGGATGAACGACGAACTCATTCGGGACTTAACAGGAGCATCGAGAGGTCAGCAACTTCTATTGAACCAGCAGAATGCCAATTTAACCATGAGGCTGAGTCGGCAATGTCGTCTCGCCCTGTATTATCGAATTCATGTGGGCGGCCTTGGGGCGGTTTCCACCGGAGCAGCCGTAATCCTCGTGATCACTGGCATGATCCGCATGCCAAAGGGGATTGTGGAAATTTCCCGTGGCGAGCAAGCCATTTTCATCTCGTCGCTCTCCTTATTGGCCCTGTCAGTTGGCTATCTATCACTGGGTGATGTTCAGGAACAGGCCAAGGCCAATTGGCAAGATCATCAACTGGGAATTGAGCTGCTTTCCGAGTTCAGAAGCAGCCTGGCCAACAGGCAACTCCTGATCACGCAGGCGCCAGGTTCAACCATCCCGTCGGACAAGCCTGCGATCCCCCTGAGCAATCCAGCAGCAGGCGCCGAACTGGTCAACAGGTTGGACAGGAGATTGCTGGCCATAAGCCATGGCTCCGTCAAGGTAGACACCAGCTTCTCCCGTCAAACCTATGAGAAGTTGCTCCAGCAGCAGCCGCCGCCGGACAATCCACTCCCAAGCAGCCCCTGAGATGCCAGCTCAGGCCCCGATCAACGCCTCATCCCCACTGAAATCAGGCTCCACCGCGGGCCTCAGCGCGTAATCGTTTGTCCAGCTGTCGGCCAGGGTGGCCTCCAGGTCGAACTGCGGCTCCCACGCCAGCTCGCGCCGCACCCGCGTGATGTCGGTGAGAAAATGGGCCAGGCGCAGCGGGAAGGCCTTGCGCGCTTTCTTATCGAGCCCCGCCGGATCAAAGCTGCGGATCTCCACCGCCGCCGGATCCTTGCCGGCCGCCCGTGCCGCCGCCGCCACCAGGCCCCGGAAGGTCACCCCCTGGCGGCCCGAGCAGTTGTAGATCCGGTTCGCGGCCGCCTCCACCTCGAGGCAGCGGGCCATCGCCGCCGCCAGGTCCGCCACATGGCCCAGCTGGGTGATCGTGGTGCCATCCCCCGGCAGCGGCACCGGCCGGCCATGGGCGATGCGATCGAAAAACCAGGCCTCAACAGGGTTGTAGTTGCCCGGCCCCACGATGTAGGTGGGCCGGAAGCTGGTGAAGGGGATGCCCTCCGCCCGCAGCCACGCCTCCGTTTCCTCCTTGCCGGCGTGGCGGCTGGCCGGATCGGTGGGGCTTTCCTCGTCCAACGGCCACACCTCGCTGTCGGCATAAACCCCCGCCGAACTCACGTACACAAAGCGATGGCTGGGCGCCCCGGTGCGCGCCACCACCCGCCGCGAATCCTCCAGGCTGCGCCCCGAGCTATCGACGATCACCTCAAAGGAGCGCCCCTCCAGCGCCGCCAGGGATCCGTCGTCCCCCCGATCCCCCATCAGGTGCTCCACGCCCTCCGGCAGCGGCTGCTTGCCGCGGGTGAACAGCGTCAGCTCATGGCCCGCCTCCCGCAGCCATTCCACCAGCGGCCGGCCCACAAAGCGGGTGCCGCCCATCACCAGAATCCTCATCGCCTGCGCTGCGGGTGCGGCGCCATTCAAGCGCCAGGGCAGGGTCGGTGGATCAGGGGGCGCAGGGCAGGGGATGGCCCAGCTGCTCGAACGGCACCGGCTCCATCTGCAGCACCACCGACGTGGCGCCCGGCGGCGCCTGGGGCAGTGCCGTGTCGGAGCGCACGTAGCGGCGGCCATCGAACACCAGGTGCACCAGCTCCCCGGGCGGTCCCCCCAGGGCCAGGGCCGCCGGCATCGTCAGCGTCTGCCAGCCGTACTGGC
>JBKDOZ010000267.1:0-5338 GCA_046342735.1 Synechococcaceae cyanobacterium | reverse complement strand
GGCGCTGTCGCCGCGAGACGGGGACTGAGCGGTACGCGCAACACCGGGGCTTGATCGCTGCTGCTCCGAGGCAGGTTGCCCAACTCCTGCATCCAGGTGTCATCCGCCGGCGGCGGCGGCGGAAGATCGACGCCGGCCGTGGCCTGCGGGGCGGGCAGCGGCTGGGCCAAAACCGGCTGGGCGGCGGTGGCGGGCCCGAGACTGCGCAGCCGCTCCACCAGCAGCAGATTGCGCTCCTGCCGCAGGTTTTGTTGCGCCTGGTTCCAGGAGGCGAGGCTGAAGGCCGTGCCCACCGCGCTCACCAGGCACACCCCGCCCAGGGTGGCCAGCAGCAGCACCGGGATCTCCCGGCGCAGGGCGGTAGGGGCGGCGGCGGGGCCGGGCGTCGCGGGTCGGGGAGCGGCGGAGCTGGCGCCCCCTTCCGGCAGGCGGCGCCGCGGTGGTGGGGGGGCGTCCTCCACCGGCAGGTCGACCACAGCCTCCGGATCAAAGATCCGGTTCATCATTTGCTCGGCCTTCAGTTCCCAGTAGGCGCGAGAGGTGGGAATGCCGCGCAGGGGCCGGCGGGGATGGGGGGCGCTGGGGGTGGGGGCGGCGCCGGCGTGGGGTTCGGATGGACCTGCGTTCACCGGTGAGACCCCGCCGTTCGGTCGGGCGATCGTAAGGGCAGCGGCGGGAAAGATGCCGAGTTCGGCGGGGCGCCGCCCAGGGAACCGGTCCCAGAACGCCGGGGTTGCCCTACAACAGAGGGAAGCGATTGCTGCGGATGAGCCAACCTGCCGCTTCCCAGCCCCCCGCGCCCGCGCCCGAGCCAGCGCCGCAGGCGTTCGCCGAGCCGGACGACACTCCGCTCCATCGCCACCAGAGGCTGCTGGTGATGCCCGATGACGGCGTCGAGGCGGTGGAGGCCCTCCTGGACCAGGCCCGGGAAAGCCTGCGGCTCAAGCAGTTCAAGCTGCAATCGGAGCGCATCGAGCAGGCGCTGCTGCGGGCCCACCGCCGAGGGGTGCGGGTGCAGGTGATGCTCAACCCCCACACCTCCGGTGGCGACCGCTGGAACGACGAGGCCTTCGCGCGCCTGGGGGGTTGGGGGATGGAGGTGGCCTGGACCAGCGACGCCTTTCCGGTGACCCATGAGAAATCGCTGGTGGTGGATTGCGACACCGCCCTGATCGCCACCTTCAACCTCAGCGACAAATATTTCACCCAAACCCGCGACTACGGCGTTGTCAGCCATGACGCGGCGGTGGTGGCCCAGGTGAGCGCCGGCTTCGAGGCCGATTGGGATCGGCAGGCCTTCCAACCCGACCTGGGGGTGGGGTTGGTGTGGAGCAACCGGCACAGCCGCGGCCAGCTGGCCCGCATCGTCGATCTCGCCAGCCACAGCCTCTGGATCCAGCACCCCAAGGTGGTGGATGCGGTGATGCTCGATCGCATCGTGGCCGCCTGCGAGCGCGGCGTGAAGGTGCGCTTCCTCTGCGGCGGCAGGCACGGCATCTCCGACTGGGACATCTACGACACCTTCGCCTCGCTGCGGGTGATGAGCCGCTTCGGGGTCAAGGTGCGTCGCCAGAAGCGGCCGAAGCTGCACGCCAAGCTGCTGCTCGCCGATGGTCTGTACGCGCAGACGGGTTCGATGAATCTCGACCGCAGCGCCTTCGACCTGCGCCGGGAGCTGGGGATCGAATCGGATGCGCCGGAGGTGGTGGGGCGCCTGAGGGCCTGTTTTGAGGCCGACTGGGACGCCGCCGAGCCGTACCACGCCCCCGACCCGCTGGAGCCCCATCTCCACGACGCTGGCGAGCTGCCGCCAGACCCCCATTTCGTGCATGACTGAATCCCCGTCACCCGGCCTGCGCGAGCTGTTCCAGGGGATGCTCCAGGTGGCGCTCTCCTCCTTCGGCGGTGGCCTCTCGGCCTGGAGCCAGCGGATCGTGGTGGAGCGCCGCCGCTGGCTGAGCGAGGCCCAGTTCCTCACCGGCCTCACGGTGGCGCGCCTGCTGCCCGGCCCGAACCAGATCAACCTGGCCGTGTATGTGGGCACCGGCTTCCACGGCGTGGCCGGGGCCCTGGTGGCGCTGGCGGGCATGTTGCTGCTGCCCTTCAGCCTCTTGCTGGCGCTGGGGGTGGCCTACTTCGCCTTCCACGAGCTGCCGGCGGTGGACCGGGTGCTGGCGGGGGTGGTGGCCGCGGCGGCCGGAATGGCCCTGTCGATGGGGTTCCGCGTGCTGGGCACCTACCGCCGCGATCCCTTCGCCCTGCTGCTGGCCGCGGCGGTGTTCGCGGCGCTCACCTGGGGCCATGCGCGGCTGATCCCGGTGATCCTGGTGGCCGGTCCGCTGGCGATGGCCTGGTATTGGCCCCGCCCGGCGGAGCGGCCATGACGCCCCTGTTCGCGGCGGCGGCTCTGGCGGCCGCGGCGGCCTCCTGCCCGGCCGCCCCCCTCAGCCCCCTGGGCACGTTGGGGGAGGTGCTGCACCAGTTTCTGTCGCTGTCGCTGTTCTCCCTGGGCGGCGGCAACACCCTGCTGGCGGAATACCACCATCTGGCGGTGAGCACCTATTGCTGGCTGAGCGACGCCCAGTTCGCCGATCTCTATGCCCTGGCGGAGGCGGCCCCCGGACCCAGCTCGATGATCGTGGGCCTGCTGGGGCTGGGCGCCGGCTGGCCCCATGGGCTCGGGTGGGCGCTGCTCACCGCCTGCACGGCGGAGGTGGCGATCCTGCTGCCTTCCACCCTGCTGATGGTGGCCGCCTGCCTCAGCTGGAAGCGACTGGAGCATTCCCCCTGGCGGATCGCCTTCGAGCGGGGCCTGGGCCCGGTGACGCTGGGGCTGCTGTTTGCGGTGGGGGTGAAGATCGTGCAGACCGCCGCCCGCACGCCCCTGGCGGTGGCGGTGTCTTTGCTGGTGTGCGTGCTGATGGTGCGCACCCGTTGGTCGCCGCTGCTGTTTCTCGGGGTGGCGGGCGTACTCGGCGGCCTGGGGGTGATCCACCGCTGAGGGCGGCTGGACGCCCAGGAAGGGATCAGAGCCAGCCCGGGGATCAGAGCCAGCCAGGGGATAGAGCCGGCCAGGGAATCAGAGGTAGTGGAGGAAGCTCTTCACCGGCACCGGCTGCAGGCTGGTGGCCTCGTCGTGGCTACTGGATGGGCGCCCCTCGGGGGCCCCGGGCTGGGCGGCGGAAACCTGGGCGGAAACCTGGGTGGGTACTCCGGCAAGATCAAGGAGAAAATTAAACAAACCTTCGAGATGTTTTGCGATCATTTACCTAGAAAGCCCCGTACTTAGAGACCTCTTCATGGTGGTTACGCCAAGGCGATCTGTCAGGGGTTTGGTTTACACATCGTTGCCCCCTGCCGACGTTGCTCCAGCTCCAGCCACAGCAGCAGGGCCGTCACGTCGGCGGGGCTGACGCCCGGCACGCGGGATGCCTGGCCGAGGCTGGCCGGCTGCACCGCCGCCAGCTTTTCGCGTGCCTCGGCGGAGAGGGTGCCGATGGTGGCCCAGGGCACATCGGGCGGGATCGGCCGATGCTCGGCCCGGCGCACCTGCTCGATCTGCTGGTGTTGGCGCGCCAGATAGCCGCTGTATTTGATGTCGATTTCCGCCCCCTCCAGCACCGGTCGCGGCAGGGTGGCATCGGCCAGACCGTGGGCCACCAGGTCGGCGGTGTGAAAGCCGGGGCGTCGCAGCAGGTCGGCCAGGGTGATCGAGCCCCGAATCGGCGCGCCGGTCTGCGCCTCCACCGCTGGGGCGGCCGGGTCGCTGGCCTTGAGCCGCTCCCCCTCCAGCCGCTGGATCTCCGCCTCGATGCCCGCCTGTTTGGCGGTGAAGAGGTCCCAGCGGCGCCCGTCGATCAGGCCCAGCTCGCGCCCCAGCGGCGTCAGCCGCCGGTCGGCGTTGTCGCCCCGCAGCACCAACCGGTATTCGCTGCGGCTGGTGAGCACGCGGTAGGGCTCGCGCAGATCTTTGGTGACCAGGTCGTCGATCAGGGTGCCGATGTAGCTGCCTTCGCGGGGGAAGAGCGCCGGCTCCTGGCCGCCGAGCCAGCGGGCGGCGTTCAGGCCCGCCACCAGCCCCTGGGCGGCGGCCTCCTCATAGCCGGTGGTGCCGTTGAGCTGGCCGGCGCAGTACAGGCCCGCCACCCCCTTCACCGCCAGGGAGGCGTTGAGCTGGGTGGCGGGCAGATAGTCGTAGTCGACGGCGTAGGCGGGCCGCAGCATCACGCACTGCTCCAGGCCGGGGAGGGTGCGCAGCAGCTCCAGCTGCAGCCGCTCCGGCAGGCCGGTGGAGAAGCCCTGCACGTACAGCTCCGGGGTGTCGCGCCCTTCGGGCTCCAGGAAGATCTGGTGGCTCTCCTTTTCGGCGAAGCGCACGATCTTGTCTTCGATCGAGGGGCAGTAGCGGGGGCCGGTGCTCTCGAGGTGGCCGCCGTAGATGGGCGTGAGGTGGAGGTTGTCGCGGATCAGGCGGTGGGTGGCTTCGGTGGTGCGGGTGAGGTGGCAGGCCATCGGCTCGCTCTCCACCCAGGCGGCCGGATCGAAGGAGAAGAAGCGCCCCTCGGCGTCGCTGGGTTGCTCCTCCAGCCGGTCGAGGGCGACGCTGCGGCGGTCGACCCGGGCGGGGGTGCCGGTTTTGAGGCGGCCGGTGCGCAGGCCCAGGGCCCGCAGCGCCTCGGTGAGCCCTTCGGCGGCGGGTTCCCCCGCCCGCCCCGCCGGCATGGAGCGGTCGCCCACCCAGATGCGCCCCCCCAGGAAGGTGCCGGTGGTGAGCACCACCGCGCCGGCGGCGTAGACGCTGCCGAAGTAGGTGCGCACGCCGGGGATGCGAGGCAGGCCGGCGGGGCCGGGCTCTACCTCGAGGCCGGTCACCATCGCCTCGCGCAGCGACAGGTTGGGGGTGTGCTGCAGCAGCTGCAGCATCTGGCGCGCGTAGTGGCGTTTATCGGTTTGGGCCCGCAGCGCCCAAACGGCCGGGCCGCGGCTGGCATTGAGCACGCGCTTCTGCAGGGTGGTGGCATCGGCCAGGCGGCCGATCACGCCGCCGAGCGCATCCACCTCATGCACCAGCTGGCTCTTGGCCGGCCCTCCCACCGCCGGGTTGCAGGGCTGCCAGGCGATCCGATCGAGGTTGAGGGCGAACAGGGCGGTGCTCAGCCCCAGGCGGGCCGCCGTGAGCGCCGCTTCGCAGCCGGCATGGCCCCCGCCGACCACGATCAGATCGAAGCGTTCCGTGGGCGCGCTGGAGGTCGGGGTGCCGGCAGGAGCGGAGGAGGCCATGGCTCGATTCTCCCGCAGGGAGGCTCCGGCCGCCGGGGCCGGTGGGCGCCGGTGGGCG
>JBKDOZ010000266.1:0-11658 GCA_046342735.1 Synechococcaceae cyanobacterium | reverse complement strand
GAGCGTGGCCTTCCTGCACAGCGCCCTGGCCCTGGTGGCCCTGCACTCCAACTCCACCGCCGGCTCGGCGGCCATCTACCGACCCCTCACCTTCGGCTGGACCTGGCTGCACACCGCCGGCCTGCGGATCGGCTTCGACGGGCTGATCACCGAACCAGCCCTGATCGCGATGACGGTGATCACCGGCCTGCACGTGCTGGTGCAGATCTATTCGATCGGCTACCTGGAGATGGACTGGGGCTGGCCGCGCTTCTTCGGTTCGCTCAGCTTCTTCGAGTCGGGCCTCTGCGCTCTGGTGCTCACCGATTCGCTGTTCTTCAGCTACGTGATCCTTGAGCTGCTCACCCTCGGCACCTACCTGATCGTGGGCACCTGGTACAACCAGCCGCTGGTGGTCAAGGGCGCCCGCGACGCCTTCCTCACCAAGCGCATCGGCGACCTGATCCTGCTGGCCGGTCTGATCGCCCTGCTGCCGATCACCGGCACCTGGAACTTCCACGGCCTGCAGGCCTGGGCCGCCGATCAGCTCAACAACCAGCTGCCCCTGCCCCCCGCCTTCACCCTGATCCTGCTGGCCCTGATCGCCGGGCCGATGGGCAAGTGCGCCCAGATCCCCCTGCACCTCTGGCTCGATGAGGCGATGGAGAGCCCCCTGCCCTCCACCGTGCTGCGCAATTCGGTGGTGGTGGTGGGCGGCGCCTGGGTGCTGCTGCGGCTGGAGCCCCTGATCGAGCTCAGCCCCCTGGTGCAAAGCGTGCTGGTGGTGGTGGGCGGCACCACCGCCGTGGTGGCTTCGCTGATTGCCCTGGCCCAGATCGATGTCAAACGGGCCCTCTCCTTCCTGGTGAGCAGCTGGCTGGGCCTGCTGTTCGTGGCGGTGGGCCTGGGCGGCATCGATGTGGCCGACCACCTGATGCTTGTGTATCCCCTGCCGATGGCGCTGATGCTGCTGGCGGTGGGGGCGATTGTCATCACCAACGTCACCCAGGACCTCACCCAGCTCGGCGGCCTCTGGTCCAAGCGGCCACTGATGGGCCTGGCCTTCCTCAGCGGTGCCGCGGGGCTGATGGCGTTGCCCCCCTTCGGCGGCTTCGCCGCCCTGAGGGAACTGATGGAGCTCACCGCCGCCAGCGGCCACCCGCTGCTGCTCGGATCGCTGGTGCTGATCACCAATGCCCTGCTCTGCGCCGGCCTGATCCGCGTCTTCGGCCAGATCTGGTGCGGCCCCGCCACCCCGTTCACGGCCCGCTCGCCCGAGGTGCTGTGGCTGATGGTTCTGCCCACCGTGGCGCTGATGGGTCTGGTGCTGCACCTGCCCCAGTTGCTGGTGCGCACTGGCGTCTTCGCCCTCACGCCCCTGCCGGGCTGGGGGCCGCTGGCGGTGCCCCTGCTGCTCTCCACCCTGGTGGGCGGCGGTCTCTCGGCGCTGTTCTACCTGCGGCCCCATCCCCTGGCCCAGCTCCCCTCCGCCCTCGGCGGCCTGCAGGATTGGCTGGCCCACGACATGCAGACCGAGCGCTTCTACCACCGCACCGTGGTGGGCCTGGTGGTGGCGCTGGCCCGCTTCAGCGCTTGGTCGGATGAGCGGCTGGTGGATGGCTTCAGTGGCGCCACCGGCGGTGCCGCCCTGGAGGGCGCCCGTCGCCTGAGCTTCACCACCAGCGGCCGCTCCCAGGCCTATGCCCTCACCCTGCTGCTGGGCGTCCTGCTCATGGCCGCCTGGCTGCTCGCCAGCGCCCCCCCCGTGCCCGCCGACCTGCTCCGCCCCCTTCGCTGATGGCCTCCCTCCTGCTGCCGCTGCTGCTCGGCCTGCCCCTGCTGGCCGCCCTGCTGCTGCCCCTGCTGCCCGAAGCCCCCTCCGCCCGGGTCCGCCACCTGGCCGCCCTGGCGGCGGGCCTGCAGTTGCTCGTGGGCCTGGTGGCCTGGCGCCAGTCTCCACCAGACCTGCACCTGGCCTGGCTGCCCAAGCTCTCCCTGGAGCTGGATCTGGGCCTCGATGGCCTGTCGCTGCCGCTGGTGCTGCTCACGGCGCTGCTCACCTCCCTGGCGATCCTCTCCGCCCCGGCGGATCAGTCGCGGCCGCGGCTGTTTTATCCGCTGATGCTGGCCACCAACCTCGGGGTGGTGGGCGCCCTGCTGGCCCGCAACGCCCTGCTGTTCGTGCTGGCCTTCGAGCTGGTGCTGATTCCCACCACCCTGCTGGTGGCGATCTGGGGCGGCCCGCGCCGGGCGGGGGCCGCCGTGCGCTTCCTTCTCTATGGGGCGGTGTCGGGCTTGAGCCTGCTGGCGGCGGTGCTGGCCTTCGGCTGGTTCAACACCAAGGGCCTGGGCTTCGGCTACGACGAACTGGCCGCCGCCGCGGTGGATCCCAAGGGCCAGGCCGCGATCCTGGCGCTGCTGCTGCTGGCCTTTGGCCTCAAGCTGCCGGTGGTGCCGCTCCACGGCTGGCAGCCGTTCACCTACGGCGAGGCGCCCACCCCGGTGGTGATGTTGTTGGGCGGGGCGGTGTCCAAGATGGGGGCCTACGGGCTGCTGCGCTTCGGCGTCGGTTTCCTGCCCGATGTCTGGATGGCCTGGTCGCCCTGGATCGCCGCCGCCGGGGCCATCAGCGCCGTCTACGGCGCCCTCAACGCCATCGCCCAGAAGGACATCCGCCGCCTGATGGCCTACAGCTCCCTGGGCCACATGGGCCTGCTCGTGCTGGCCCTCGCCGCCGCCACTCCCCTCAGCCTGCAGGGGGCGATCGCCCAGTGCCTGGCCCACGGAATGATCGTGGCCCTGCTGTTCGCCTGCGTGGGTTTGATCGAGCGCCGCACCGGCACCACCATGATTCCGGAGCTCTCCGGATTGCTCAACCCGCTGCGCGGTCTGCCCTTCACCCTGGGCATGCTGCTGCTGGCCTTGATGGCGGCCGCCGGCATCCCCGGGCTGTCGGGCTTCCCGGCGGAGCTGCTGGTGTTTGAGGGCAGCTGGAGCGCCTTCCCCCGCGCCACCTTGGTGAGCCTGATCGCCTCGGGCTTCACCGCCGTGTATGCGGTGCGCCTGTTCAACCGGGTGGGCTTCGGCCGGCTCGACAACGCCCGCGCCGACTGGATCGCCACCACCTGGGGGGAGCGGATCCCGGCCTTGACCCTCACCCTGCTGGTGATCGGCACGGGCCTGTGGCCCACCGCCCTCACCGGCTGGAGTGAGCCCGCCACCGCCGCCATCGCCCTGCGCTCCCAGCCCTTCCTGCTGGCCCAGGGCCCCACCCTCTCCCCCCTGGCCACCGCCAGCCCTGCCACCACCCTCGCCGCCGCTCCGGAGTTGCTGCCCTCATGACGCCCCCCACCAGCGCCCCCGCGGCCGAGGCCGCCCCTCCTTCCCTGATTCCCCCCTCCCAGCACCGCTGGGCCGAGGTGATCCACCGGCTCGAGGCCGGCGGCTCGATGCTGCCGGATACGCCGGAGAACCTGATGCAGATCATCGGCATCTACAAGGCCTATGCCGTGCCGATGGATTTCTACTGGCGCGATCTGCTCTACATCGCCGAGCGGGTGTTCCTCAACCCCCTGCCCGCCTTCAAATACTTCCTCAGCCAGGAGTATCTCGATCGACCGAATGCCTACGCCGGCGATCAGTCGCAGCTGCGCATCTGGCGCGGCGGTGAGAAGGCCCATCCCGAGCTGCTGGCCTTCATGGAGCGCGGCGAAACAACGGCGATGCCGAAGCTGCTCCATCACCTCTGGCACGACCGGATCAACATGGAGTTCGCCGAGGCCTGCATGCAGGCGATGCTCTGGCACCAGGGCATGGGTGGCCGCTTCAACGACTATCTGGCCAGCGACGCTTACCGCGCCAATGCCGACCGGGCGATCAAGGCCTACTTCCGCGGCAACCCGCTGATGCTGGGCCTGTACAAACTGTTCCCTGAGATGTTCATGGAGCAGGTGAAGCAGATGAGCTACTACGCCAATCTCGGCCTGTTCTGGGAGGTGATGGCGCCGGTGTTCTTCGAGATGAGTGACATCTACGACGAGGGTGGATTCAAGGGCGTTCCCGACGCCATGAACTTCCTGGTGAATGGAATCTTCGCGGTGGCGGGCCGGCCGATTTATCATCACGTTTACGTGGGTGATGAGTGCATCGAGGTGATTCCCAAGTCCGAAGGATTCACCTGGCTGTATGAAGCGGCTCTGCCCTATGTGGAAGCTGTTTTCTACCGCACGTCCCCCTTCCGCGGCACCAAGAGCTACAACGCCCAGGCCGGCCAAGTGCCTGCCGATCAAGCGGATTTCCACTACGGCATTCTCTACGCCGATGTTTTCCCCGTCGGATCGGCCGGCATTCCCCCCACCCTGCTGATGCAGGACATGCTCCACTTCCTACCGCCCTACCTGCAGGATCTCTACCGTCAGCACAAGCGCGGTGAGGAGGATCAGTTGATCCAGCTGGGCATTACCTTCCAGCGCTCGATGTACAACGTCACCTCGGCGGTGATCCAGGCCCTGCGCTGCGCCCTGCTCTACCCGCTCGATGACAGCGACCCCGAGCACCTGCTGGCCAACCGCCGCTTCTTCGAAGCGCAGATGGACCGCTTCCTGCGCCCCGAGGCCCGCCTCGGCGACGTGCAGACCCAGGACTACCGCTGACCCAACCCACCGCGCCCCCTGCCCCACCGTTCGCCATGGCCACGATCCTCGAAACCGCCAAGGGAGCGGGCTGCTTCGCCACCCTGCTCACCGCCGTGGAGGTGGCAGGTCTGACGGGCGCCCTGGAGGGCCCTGGCCCCTTCACCGTGTTTGCGCCGGTGGACGACGCCTTTGCCGCCCTGCCCCCGGGCACGGTGCAGACCCTGGTGGACAACCCGCCCCAGCTGGCCCGCATCCTCAAATATCACGTGTTGGCCGGTGCCTATCCGCGTGCGTTGCTGGTGGATCAGCCCAGCTGGGACAGCCTGGAGGGGGCGCCGGTGGCCATTCGCCGCAGCGAACCCTTCGAGGTGAAGAACGCCACCGTGGTGCAGGCCGACATCGTCTGCGACAACGGCATCGTGCACGTGATTGATCGGGTGATCCTGCCCGGTTGATCCCACGCCTGGCACAATGCGCCCACCTTCCCCCACCCTCGGATGAGCCGTTCCCGCAGCCGCCGCCCCTGGACCCGCGCCTGGCCGCTCGCTCTGCTGGCGCCCGTGCTGCTTGCCGGCTGCGCTCCCGACGGCGGCAGCGTGCAGAGCCAGAAGCTGGGCCTGATCCAGAGCCGCGGCAAGTTGATCTGCGGGGTGGAGGGCAAGCTGCCGGGCTTCAGCTTCGTGGCCCCCAACGGCCAATACAGCGGCCTGGATGTGGACGTGTGCAAGGCGGTGGCCGCGGCGATCTTCGGCGATCCCGCCAAGGTGGAATACCGCGATCTCAACTCCAGCGAGCGCTTCGCCGCTCTGGCCAGCGGCGAGGTGGATCTGCTCTCGCGCAACACCACCATGACCCTCAGCCGTGATGCCGCCGGCGGCAACGGCCTGAGCTTCGCCCCGCCCACCTTTTATGACGGCCAGGGGGTGATGGTGCCCAACGGCAGCGGCATCACCTCCCTGAAGGATCTGGCGGGCAAGCCGATCTGCGTGGAGAGCGGCACCACCACCGAGCTCAACCTGGCGGATCGCATGCGTGAGCTCAACGTGCCCTACACGCCGCTGAAGTTCCAGACCAGCGATCAAACCTACGCCGCCTACCTCGGCGGCCGTTGCGTGGCCGTCACCAGCGACCGCTCCCAGCTGGCCGGCAAGCGCAGCAGCTTCCCCCAGCCCACCGGCCACACCCTGCTGCCGGATGTGCTGAGCAAGGAGCCCCTGGCTCCGGCCACCGTGAACGCCGATCCCGCCTGGGCCGATGCCGTGCGCTGGATCGTCTTCGGCCTGATGCAGGCGGAGGAGAGCGGCATCACCCAGGCCAACATCGACGCCAAGCTGGCGGAGGCCAAGGGCAAAACCAACCTGGCCGACCTGCGCCGCTTCCTCGGCGTGGAGGGTGAATTCGGCAAACAGCTGGGCCTGCCGGCCGACTTCATGGTCAAGGCCGTCAAAGCGGTGGGCAACTACGGCGAGATCTTCGAGCGCAACGTCGGTCCGAAGACCAGCCTCCAGCTCGACCGGGGCCTCAATCGCCAGTGGAAGGAGGGTGGCCTGATCTACGCGCCGCCGTTCCGCTGATGCAGCCGGCTCCCCCCTGGTGGCGGGACCGGCGGGTCCTGCCCTGGCTGGTGCAGGGCGTGGTGGGCCTGGTGATCCTGGTGCTGATCGCCTTCCTGCTGGGCAACCTGATCCGCAACCTCACCGCCGCGGGCCTGCTGCTCAGCTTCCGCTGGCTGCAGCAGCCCGCCGGCTTCGACATCGCCGAAACCCTGCTCCCCTTCGACGCGGCGATGCCCTATTGGCGCGCCCTGCTGGCGGGCCTGGTGAACACGGTGCGGGCGGTGCTCACGGGCCTGGTGGGCGCCACGGTGCTCGGCACCGTTATGGGGGTGGCCTCCTTCAGCCGCAACGGCCTGCTGCGGGGCCTGGCGCGGCTCTACGTGGAGGTGGTGCGCAACATCCCGCTGCTGCTGCAGCTGGTGTTCTGGTATTTCGTGGTGTTCCTGGCCCTGCCGAACGGCACGGCGGCGCTGCAGCTGCCGGGGCTGGTGCTGGCGAAGTCGGGCCTGTATCTGGCGGGGCTGGCCGGGAGCCTGGGGGAGGGCCTGCGCTGGGCGGGCCCCCAGCTGGTGAATGGGGTGTGGCAGGCGCCGCTGCGGATCACGGTGGAGTTCGCGGCCCTGCTCACGGCGCTGGTGATCTATTCCGGTGCCTTCATCGCCGAGGTGGTGCGCGGCGGTGTGGCGGCGGTGCCCAAAGGCCAGTGGGAGGCGGCCTCGTCGCTCGGTCTGCACTGGTTCGGCACCCTGCGGCATGTGGTGCTGCCCCAGGCGCTGCGGGTGATCGTGCCGGGCCTGAACACCCAGTACATCTCCCTTGCGAAGAACTCTTCGCTGGCGGTGGCGGTGGGCTACACGGATCTCTATTCGGTGGCGGAAACCACCCTCAACCAAACCGGCCGGGCCGTGGAGGTGGTGTTGCTGCTGCTGGGGGCCTACCTGGCGATCGATCTGCTGATCTCCCTGCTGATGAATGGCCTCAACCAACTCGTGCAGATCCGGGAGCGCTGAACGATGACCCCCGTGCTGCGCCGCCTCCGCCAGGAGCTGTTCCCCACCGCCGCCGACGGCGCCCTCAGCCTCGGCCTGCTGAGCCTGCTGGCGCTGGCGGCGGTGGGGCTGCTGCGTTGGGCCTTTGGATCGGCCCAGTGGGCCGTGGTGCAGGCCAACGCCACCCTGTTTGCGGTGGGTCGCTACCCGCTGGAGCAGCAATGGCGCCTCTGGCTGCTCACCGCCCTGCTGGCGGCCGCTACGGGCCTGAGCTGGGGGCTGCTGCGGGCCCACCCCCGCCCCGACCGCACGGGCATCCTCTGGCCCCGCAACGACCGGCTGGCGGTGGCGGTGCTGGCGGCGGCGACGTTGCTGCTGCCCTGGGGTCTGCGGCTGGCCCTGCCCCTGCAGCTGCGCTGGTGGCTGATCACGGCCCTGCTGCTGCTGGTGCGCTGGCTGGCGGGCCGCTTTGGGGGCGGCCTGCGGCCGGCGCTGTTGCGCCTGGTGCCGCTGATCTGGCCCCTGCTCTACCTGCTGGGGATGGTGCTGATCAACGGCGGTCTGGGGCTGCTGCCGGTGGCGCCTTCGGAGTGGGGCGGTCTGCTGCTCACCCTGCTCACCGCCAGCTTCGCGATCCTGCTGTGCTTCCCGATCGGTGTGCTGCTGGCCCTGGGCCGCCGCAGCGATCTGCCGCTGCTGCGCTGGGGCTCGGTGCTCTACATCGAGTTCATCCGCGGCGCGCCGCTGATCACGCTGCTGTTTCTGGGGCAGAACATCCTGGGTTTCCTTCTGCCTGGGGGGTTGGCGCCCGAGCGGGTGTGGCGGGCCTCCTGGGTGCTCACCTTCTTCGCCGCCGCCTATCTGGCGGAGGCGGTGCGTGCGGGTCTGGCGGCGGTGCCGCCCGGCCAGCTGGAGGCGGCCCGATCCCTTGGGCTGAGCTGGCCCCGGGCCCTGCAGCACGTGGTGTTGCCCCAGGCGCTGCGCATCGCCCTGCCGGCGATGGTGGGCCAGTTCATTTCCCTGTTGCAGGACACCACCCTGCTGTCGCTGATCGGCCTGATGGAGCTGCTGGGCACCGCCCGCACCGTGATGGCCAATCCCGCCTTCCTGGGCCGCAACGGCGAGGTGTATCTCACCCTGGCCGTGCTGTTCTGGTGCTGCTGCGCGGCCCTGGGCCTCGGCAGCCGCGCCCTTGAGCACCGTCTCGATCCCCGCTCCCTTTCGCAAGCCTCCCGATGAGCCAGGTTCCCGCCGGCGCCAGCGCCTCTTCTGCCGCCAACGGCGCCCTCTCTGACGCCCCCGTGATGATCGAGGCGCGGCAGGTGGAGAAGTGGTATCCCAATGGCTTCCAGGCCCTGCGCGGTGCCGAGCTCACCGTGCGCCGCGGTGAGGTGGTGGTGATCATGGGCCCATCGGGATCGGGCAAGAGCACCTTCCTGCGCACCTTCAACGCCCTGGAGGATTTCCAGAAGGGATCGATCACGGTGGATGGCATCGCCCTCTCCAACGACCTGCGCAACATCGATGCCATCCGCCGCGAGGTGGGCATGGTGTTCCAGCAGTTCAACCTTTTCCCGCACCTGACGGTGCTCGACAACCTCTGCCTGGCGCCGGTGGTGGTGAGAGGGCGGCCGCGGGCGCAGGTGGAGCAGCAGGCGCGGGCGCTGCTGGAGCGGGGGGGCATCGGCGAGCAGGCGGGCAAGTTTCCCGGCCAGCTCTCGGGGGGCCAGCAGCAGCGGGTGGCGATCGCCCGGGCCCTGTGCATGGAGCCGCGCATCCTGCTGTTTGATGAACCCACCAGCGCCCTCGATCCGGAGATGGTGCGCGAAGTGCTGGAGGTGATGCAGGGCCTGGCGCACGAGGACATCACCATGGTGGTGGTGACGCACGAGGTGAAGTTCGCCGAGCAGGTGGCCGATACGGTGGTGCTGATGGCCGACGGCCAGGTGGTGGAGGAGGCCCCCCCGCAGCGCTTTTTCCACAACCCCAGCCACGAGCGCACGCGGCGCTTCCTCGATCAGATTCTCTGAGGGGCGACAGAAGCCAAGCCGGCCGAGGCTGGGCCAGGCGGGCGCAAAAGGCAAGCTCGGCCGATTTGTCGGTAAGGTGGAGTTTCATTGGCCCGGAGAATCGGGGACTACCCATTTTTAGTATCAGTGAGCACCGAGTCAGGTGCAGCCCTTGGCGGCAAGAGGCCTGGGTGAGATCCTGCGGAACTTGGTGCTGTGGCGAGATGATCGGCAGGTGAGAGCTGCCATCGCTGATGCCAAGAATCAGCCCGAATAGCGCCCCGAATAACGCCACAAATAAGGCATAGATAAAAATACTGCCGAGTGACTACAGCAACCGTTGACTAGCGAATTTTGAATCAACCCGAAAACGGCTTCCCACCAGTTCCTGATTTCGCCTTCAAACTCAATGAGCCCGTGCTGCAGCAGCTGGTTGCTTGCCTGCGACTGCTATTGCGCGGGGCGTTGCTTTTCATCCTCGCCGGCTTTGTCTCGGCCATGCTTCCCTTCCAGCCCTGGCAGGCGATGTGGTATTTGAGGTTCGGGCAAACAGGTTTTGAGTATGGAATTACCATCCTATTTGCCTTCAGCTTGGCGATATTGGTGGAATTCTTTGAGCCGGATGTTGATCGGGCTATCCTGCGGCGAATGCGATTGCTGAACGGCGCCACTATCGCGGCTGTCTTTTTTGCGGTTTTAATCCCGCTGCAGATCTTCAGCTACGGGCAGGTGTGGATTGAAGGCAAAGATCAAAGCCGATCAGGTATCGCTGCGCTCAACACCAACCTGGCCAAGCTTCGCCAGCAGATCCGCTCGGCCAGCAGCGTGCCGGTCTTGAATGCCGCAATGCAGGCGATGAACGCCACCCCACCGGCGGCCTTGCAGGGCCTGCCGCTGGCCGAGCAGCAGCGCCGCTTGATCGAGTCGATCGATCAACAGCAGAAGCAACTCGACCAGAACTTCGAGCGGGAGCGCCAGCAGAAGATGTTTGGTTTATTGCTGCGCACGATCAAAGGGGTGCTGGCCGCGGGCATTTTGGCGATCACCTTTCTGGGCTGCCGCCGCATCCTCACCCCATGAGCCGCCCGGTGAGCCACGCCATGAGCCGCCAGCTGTGGCGCATGTTGGCGCTGCTGCTGGCTGTGCAGTCTTTGGTGTTGAGCTTTACGACGCAAACCACCGAGAATTTCCTCAATGCCTGCATCGTTTGGGGGTGTGCCCTGCTGGTGCTTGATGGCGACCCCCTGCCTCGGCGGCTGCAGCCAACCCCGCTGGGGTGTGTGCTGGGCACGGTGCTCATTGTGGCTGTGCTGTGGCGCAGCCCCACGCTGGTGAGCGGCGACAAAATCCGCTATCTCCTGCCCTTGATGACTGGCCTTGGCTTGGCCTTGCTCGCCAGGCCCTGGCGGCAGCTGCGTCAGTTTGGGCCGGTGTTCATCATTTTCTCCTTGCTGCCTCTCCTGCGGCTGCTCACTCCGAAGCTGCCGGTGGCGGAGCTCTCCCAGATCACAGCCTGGCTGAGCGGCATGCTGCTGATGCTCTGTGGATTTCCGGTGCAACGCTTGGGGCAGAGCATCTATATCCCCGGTGGCGGTGTGGCTGTTGCTGGCGCCTGCAGCGGCAGCGAAATCATGGTGCAGCTGTTCACAGTTTCAATCATCTTTATGGTGGTATTCCCCATGCGATATCGACGACAGAATCTGGCGATGATTGTAATGGCACCACTGCTTGCCTTGCTTATCAATGGCATCCGCATTGCCCTGTTGGCGCTGATCACGGCGAGTTCATACCCCGGCAAAACCTGGTGGTTTGACTTTTTTCATCACGAGTGGGGCTCCCAGCTCTTTTCGGGCACGGCCATGGTTGTCTTTGTCGTTGTGTATGTGCATTGGCAGAGCCGTCAGGTGGTGCGGCTGATGGGGGGATGACTGCGGCTTATGCTCAGTGGCGGCGTTTCTGTCGGCAGCGGCTCGGTTTACCCCGGTTGCTGGTGGGTCTGTCCGTTGGCACCGCGGTTACCACCGTGCGGATGGTGTGGGCCCCGGCTGCGACGCCATGGCCCCGCTGGATGGTGCCGAACCAGCTGGTGGTGCCGGGCTATGAGGTGTCGGCGCCTGTGGATCAAGCGGCAGTGCAAACGCGGAGCTTCAGCCATGGCCTGGTGCGTCGCTTTGTGCTGCGCGCGAAGGGCGAAGGGCCATCGTTTGTGCTAACCCTCGTGGCCGTGCGTGGCCGCAAAGCGGCGGATTTGCTGGAGTTGGTGATTGGCCGCTTCGATGCCACCGCCGATGCAAGCGCTGATGCCACCGCGGATCTCAGGGAGCCGCTGGAGCAGCGTCGTCTGATGCGCCTTGCCTCAGCTGCGGTTGCGGGACAGGGTGCCAAGGCGAGCGAGCAGCCTGGCCGTGAGCTGGCATTGGGACGGGGGCCAGCGGATGCGGCGGGCAGCATCACCCGCTGGCAGACGTGTCTGACCGCGAGCGGCGGTGCG
>JBKDOZ010000265.1:0-5379 GCA_046342735.1 Synechococcaceae cyanobacterium | reverse complement strand
AAGCGGAGAAGGCGGCAGCGCATGGGGCGGCAGGCTCCTTGGCCCCGATCTCCCTCCACGCTGGCATGGGTGCGGCCGCCGTTGCGGCAACGCGATGGCCGAAACTGGAGACCATGACGACCTCCGCCTCCCCCCTTCCTTCGGCCCCCAGCGCTCCGCTGAGCGGATCCCCTGGCCGCGGCAGCTACTGGATCACCACCTTCGGCTGCCAGATGAACAAGGCGGATTCCGAGCGGATGGCCGGCATCCTCGAGGCCATGGGCTATGTGCCGGCCGCGGCGGAGCTGGAGGCCGATCTGGTGCTCTACAACACCTGCACCATCCGCGACAACGCTGAGCAGAAGGTCTACAGCTATCTGGGCCGGCAGGCCCAGCGCAAACGCACCAATCCCCACCTCACGCTGGTGGTGGCCGGCTGCGTTGCCCAGCAGGAGGGGGAAGCGCTGCTGCGCCGCGTGCCCGAGCTCGATCTGGTGATGGGCCCCCAGCACGCCAACCGGCTCGAAACCCTGCTGGGCCAGGTGGCCAGCGGCGCCCAGGTGGTGGCCACCGAAGCCCACCTCATCCTCGAAGACATCACCACCGCCCGGCGCGATAGCGAGGTGTGCGCCTGGGTGAACGTGATCTATGGCTGCAATGAGCGCTGCACCTACTGCGTGGTGCCTGGGGTGCGGGGGCGGGAGCAATCGCGGCTGCCGGGTGCCATTCGCCTGGAGATGGAGGGGTTGGCGGCGCGCGGATACCGCGAGGTCACGCTGCTGGGGCAGAACATCGACGCCTACGGCCGCGACCTGCCCGGCATCACGCCGGAGGGCCGCCGGGCCCACACCCTCACCGACCTGCTGCACCACGTGCACGATGTGCGCGGCATCGAGCGCATCCGCTTCGCCACCAGCCATCCGCGCTACTTCACCGAGCGGCTGATCGATGCCTGCGCCGATCTGGAGAAAGTGTGCGAGCACTTCCACATCCCCTTCCAGAGCGGCGATGACGACGTGCTGCGGGCGATGGCGCGCGGCTACACCGTGGAGCGCTACCGACGCATCCTGGAGCGGATCCGCAGCCGCATGCCCGACGCGGCGATCAGCGCCGATGTGATCGTGGCTTTTCCGGGCGAGAGCGATGCCCAGTTCCGCCGCACGCTGGCGTTGGTGGAGGAGATCGGCTTTGACCAGGTGAACACCGCCGCCTACTCGCCCCGGCCCGGCACCCCCGCCGCCGATTGGCCCGACCAGCTGCCCGAGGCGGTCAAGGTGGAGCGGCTGCAGGAGCTCAACGCCTTGGTGGAGCGCAAGGCCCGCGAGCGCAGTGCCCGCTACGCCGGCCGCTGCGAGCAGATCCTGGTGGAGGGGGCCAATCCGCGGGATCCGCAGCAGGCGATGGGCCGCACCCGCACCAACCGCCTCACCTTCTTCCCGGCCCAGCGGGCCGATGGCTCCTGGCTGCGCCCCGGGGATCTGGTGTCGGTGCAGATCGACACGGTGCGGGCCTTCTCGCTCAGCGGCAGCCTGTTGCCCTGAAGCCCCCGTCCCCCCCTGGCCGGCCGGCGGATCGCTGATACGGTTGGCACCGCTCCAGCCTGCCGATGACCTCCTCCCCACTCCGCCTCGGCCTGGTGTTCGGGGGGGCGTCCGGGGAGCATGCGGTCTCGATCCGCTCCGCCGCCACCGTGGTGGCGGGCCTGCGCCGTGGCGCCAACCGGGAGCGCTACCAGGTGGAGCCGTTCTATATCGACCGTGACGGGCGTTGGTGGCCGTCTTCGGTGGCGGAGCAGGTGCTCGAAACCGGGCAGCCCGCGGCGCCGCAGGGGGGATCGGACGCCGGCCCGCCCGGCTTCCGTGGCCTGCCCGAGGGCGCCCTGGCGGTGGAGGTCTGGTTCCCGGTGCTGCACGGCCCCAACGGGGAGGACGGCACCATCCAGGGCCTGTTCACCCTGATGCGGGTGCCGTTCGTGGGCTCCGGCGTGCTGGGTTCCGCGGTGGGGATGGACAAGCTGGCGATGAAGGCCGCCTTCGCCGCCGCGGGTCTGCCCCAGGTGCCCTACGCCAGTGTGGAGGCCGGTGAGCTGGAGAATCCCGGGCCCCTGCTGGATCGGCTGGAGCGGGAGCTGGGCTATCCCTGCTTCGTCAAACCCGCCAACATGGGCTCCTCGGTGGGCATCAGCAAAGCCACCGACCGGGCCGGGTTGGAGGAGGGCCTGCGCCAGGCCGCCGCCCTCGATCCGCGTTTGGTGGTGGAGAAGGGGGTGCGGGCCCGGGAGCTGGAGTGTGGTGTGCTCGGGGTCGAGCGGCTGCGGGCCTCGGTGCTCGGCGAAATCCGCTTCGAGGCCGATTGGTACGACTACGAAACCAAATACAGCGAAGGCCTCAGCCACACGGTCATCCCCGCGGAGGTGCCGGCCGGGATTTCCGAGCGCGCGGCCAGGCTGGCGGTGGAGGCCTGCCGGGCGGTGGGGGCTTCGGGCCTCTCCAGGGTTGATTTTTTCTATGACGAAGCCGCCCAGGCCGAGGGCGCCGACCTCTGGCTGAACGAGATCAACACCCTGCCGGGCTTCACCAGCCAGAGCATGTATCCGATGCTCTGGGCCGCCAGCGGCCTGCCCCTCGAGGAGCTGCTCCACACTCTCGTCGAGGGCGCGAGAGAATCATTTGCCCGACGCGATCCTGGCGGAGAGACCCGATGAGTCACGGACTCCTCTGGCTGCCCCTGCTCCTGGTCTTTGTGCTGCTCACCGGCCTGGGCTGGTTGGAGCGGCGTCGCCAGCGCCTGTTCCGCGAATGGGCCGCCGACTCCGAACTCGCCAAGCTCGATGGCTGCGGCGGCGCCCGCCTGCGGGATGGGGTCCTGAGCTGGACCAGCTTCGAGGCCGGCACCTTCAAGCCCGTGGATTCCTTCGTGATCAAGGAGCTGGAGTTAGTGGAGCTGCTCTCCCTCGGCTCCGGCGAGGCGCCGCTCACCGAAGAGAGCCAGGGGGCCTGCCGGCTGAGGCTCGTGGGCGGAGGGGTGCAGAAGGATCTGCCCTTCGCCGATGCCCAGCGAGCCCGCCGTTGGATCGATGAGTTGATGGCGCGCTCCCGATGCGAACTGTGAGCGTGCCCCTGCCTCCCGGCGCCGCCCGCCGCCGCGAGCTGCGCCAGCAGCGCCGCGCTGAGAGGCTGCGCAACCTCTGGCGCTTCCTGGTGTTCAGCGCCTTGGCTGCCGGTCTGGGCACGGTCCTGTTGCGCCAGGGCTGGATCCTGCGCGACCCGGCCCAGCTGGAGGTCAGCGGCAGCGCCTTGGTGAACCGCGACCAGGTGATTCAGGCCGCCGGCATGCGCTTTCCCCTGCCGTTGTTGGGCCTGCGGCCGCGGGAGCTGAGCCGCAGCCTGGTGGAGGCCTTGCCGGTGGAGCAGGTGAAGGTGACGCGCCTGATGCTTCCCCCCCGCCTGCGCATCGAGCTGGTGGATCGTGAGGCGGTGGCCCGGGCTTCCCGGCGCAGCGCTGCTGGCAGCGAGCGCGGCTATGTGGATCGCCTCGGCAACTGGATCCCCATCCATCCCGGGGTGGGCGTGCGCCTGCGCGGTCCGGCCCAGCTGGAGGTGGTGGGCTGGAACAGCCGCCATCGCAGCGACCTCGCCCCGGTGCTGGAGGCCGCCCCGCGCTTCGGACCGGGATTGCGGGAGATTCGCTTCGAGCCCGATGGCAGCCTGTGGCTGACCACCCAGGAGCTCGGCCGCCTGCGGCTCGGCCCGAGCGACGGACGGCTCCGCCGTCGCCTGGAGGTGGCGGAGCACCTCACCCGCACCCTGCCGAGCCAGATCCGCGCCCGGCGCCCCCAGATGATCGATCTCAGCGATCCGGAGCAGCCTGAGCTCAGCCTTTCCGGGCCTGTGGCCGGCGGGGTTGGCGATGGCCGCAACGCCCCGCCCCCCCGCGGCGGCCAGTAGAGCCCTCCTCTCCGGCCAGGCATTCCCCACAGGCCATTGCCAGCCAGCGCAGTCCAGGCGATCCTGTTGCCTTCCGTGGATCCGCCGGAACCGTTGACCGACATAATGCAGCCGCAGTTCAACCAGCAGCAGTTCAACGGTCTCCGTCCCCCCGGCCCGTCCGAGGGCCTGACGTCGTCAGACCAGGACGTCCCTGCCCGCGACGCCCCCCCGATCCCTCCGGCGCCCCTGATGGACCCCCTTGAGATGAGCCAGACCCACTCCAGCAGCCATGGCATCGTGCCGAGCCAGACCGCCCGGATCGAGGTCATCGGGGTCGGTGGGGGTGGCAGCAACGCCGTGAACCGGATGATCGCCTCGGATCTGAAGGGCGTGGGCTATCGGGTGCTCAACACCGATGCCCAGGCCCTGCTCCAGTCGGCGGCCGGCCAGCGGATCCAGCTGGGCCAGAAGCTCACCCGCGGCCTCGGAGCCGGCGGCAGCCCCACAATCGGCCAGAAGGCGGCCGAGGAGTCGCGTTCCGAGCTTCACGAATCCCTCCAGGGGGCGGATCTGGTGTTTATCGCCGCCGGCATGGGGGGAGGCACCGGCACAGGGGCAGCGCCGATCCTGGCGGAGGTGGCCAAGGAATGCGGTGCCCTCACCGTGGGCATCGTCACCAAGCCATTCGGCTTCGAGGGCCGCAAGCGCCTGCGCCAGGCGGAGGAGGGCATCGCCCGGCTCGCCGAGCATGTGGACACCCTGATCGTGATCCCCAACGACCGTTTGCGTGATGCGATCGCGGGCGCCCCGCTGCAGGAAGCCTTCCGCGCCGCCGATGACGTGCTGCGGATGGGGGTGAAGGGCATCAGCGACATCATCACCAAGCCGGGCCTGGTGAACGTCGATTTCGCCGACGTGCGCTCCGTGATGGCCGACGCCGGCACGGCCCTGCTCGGCATCGGCGTGGGGTCGGGCCGTTCCCGGGCCAGTGAGGCGGCCCAGGCGGCGATGACCAGCCCTCTGCGGGAGTCGGCCCGCATCGATGGGGCCCGCGGCTGCGTGATCAACATCAGCGGCGGCAAGGACATGACCCTGGAGGACATGACCACGGCCTCGGAGGTCATCTACGACGCGGTCGACCCTGACGCCAACATCATCATCGGCGCGGTGGTGGATGAGGCGCTGGAGGGTGAGATTCACGTCACCGTGATCGCCACAGGCTTCCAGAGCGGCGGCACCTACCGGCCCGAGCGCGCAGCCCCCAGCTTCGCCGATTCGCTCACCACCACCGAAGTGGAGCGTGGCGCGAAGATTCCACCCTTCCTCCTCAACCGTCAGACCCGCATCGACTGAGGGTGTGCGCGGGGCCTACGGCCATGGCGCGGGGCCTACGGCCGTGGCGCGGGGCCTACGGCCGTGTCTCGTGGGGTGACCCGGAATCCACGCCTGCCCTGAGCATTCCGTGTGGCTG
>JBKDOZ010000264.1:0-10514 GCA_046342735.1 Synechococcaceae cyanobacterium | reverse complement strand
GCCTCAAAGCTCGTGGAGTGACCGATCAGGCCGAACATGCGCGCAAACGGAGCCGGGGACAAAGCAGCCGGCTGTGGCCGGCGACACATCCTGCCACGCCTGGGCCAGCCCCTCTCTGGGGCTCAGCCCACGAGGGCGGCGGCTGCCATCCGTGCAATTTCGCGGGGTTGGAAGCCGATTTCGGTGAGCGCCTCCTGGTAAGCGATCAGGAAGTCTTCGATCAAGTCTTCCTTTTCCATGTGAAGCACGGCCGCGTCGTCGGCAACCCGCTCCAGCATGCGGCGCACGTGGGGGAGGTTGTCGCGGTTGGCCTGCTCCAGCTCAGCGCGGCTGGCCTCAAGGTTGGCCTTCAGCCACTCTTGGCCGTAGTTGAGGTGGGTGTATTCATCCTTGACCACCCCCTCAGTGATCTTGCGGGCGAAGGGATCGGCCACAGGGATATAGATGTGGTAAGCCGCGATCGCAAAGGCCTCGATCAGCAGGGCCTGGATCAGCAGGCAGGTCACCACCTTGCCCTCGGCGAGGGCCACCTGGAAGTTGTCGCGCAGCGGTGAAAAGAACTCGCGGGCGAACGCCATGTCGGCGCTGACGCCCAGATTGGCGCCGCAGGCGGTGAAGCCCTTCATGTGCTTGAGCTCCATGCGGGCCAGGCGGGCGAGCTCCTCGGCCTGGTCCGGCAGGAGCGTGCCGATCGAGATGTAGTTGTCGTGGGCCTCCTGCTCACCCTCGATCACGATCGCGTTGATGCGGCTGTAGGCATCTTTGTAAGCGTCGCTGCCGAAATCGGGCAGGCCCTCGACCGCCGCGACGGTGCTGGCCGTAGCCAGGTCGTTGCTGGACGGAGTGGATTCGACGGTCGGCATGGGGCCGGGCAGGAAACTTTCGTCGGACTGTAGTCACCCCTTGCGGTCCGTGGCTGGCCAGTCGCTGCGCAGCAGGGCATCGAGTCGCCCGTGCCAACCCTCGACCAGCCGCTCGAAAAGCGCTTCCCCCAGCGTCGCGCTGGCGCCCGCCGGATCACCGATCACCCCACTGGCGCTCACCTCCCGGGTGAGCCAGGCGCTGGGGGCCCGACCCTCCAGGCTCCAGCCGGCCGGGATCTTCGCGGTATCGGGCCCATCGGCTGGGGGCAGCGGGCCGGTCAGTTCCGGTGCCAGGTGGAGCATCAGGGAGGTTTCGGCCAGGCCGGCATGCAGACCCTGGCTTCGCTCCGGTTCGGGGATCAGGGCGCCGAGATCGTCCGCACCCCGCCACAGGAAACAGGGCAACACCGCCAGCTCGGGATGGTGGTCGCGCAGCTCCCGGGCCGCCACCTCCAGAAGGCCGATCTGCCCGCCATGGGCATTGAGCAGCACCAGCCGCTGGAAGCCGGCCGCGGCCAAATCCCGCCCCACATCGCGCACCAGGGCCTGCACCAGCTCGGCGCGAAGGCTGAGGGTGCCAGGAAAGCCGCGGTGCTCCGGCGAGAAACCAAAGCTCTGCAACGGCAGGCACCAGATCGGCAGAGCCGGATCAAGGCGTGCCAGAACCGCCTCGCAGACCCGCTCGGCGAACAGGGCATCGGTGCCCAGCGGCAGATGGGGGCCGTGCTGCTCGATGGCCCCGAAGGGCCAGAGCACCGTGCTGCCAGGCCGGGCCGCCTGTTCGCGGATCTGGGGCCAGGGCAAGCGATCAAGGCGCCGGATCGGGGGGGGGGAGTCCATGGCCGAATCGCTGGGTCGTCGCGTTGCAGTTCGTACAGTGAAAGACCCCGTGCTCCCCCAGGCCATGGCCGGAAGCGGCAAGCCCGCGCAGCCATCCGCGCAAGCCTCAGCCCAGCGTCCCGTCCCCCGCGGCTCCGGCCCGGGTCCTGCGGGTGCCGAGTCGCCCCGCCGGCCTCCCCAGGTCGTGATGATCCGCAAGGAGGAGCCGGCCACCGCCGTCAACCCGGAGGCGGAAGGTCCTGCGGTCGCTCCGCTCGCCACGCCTCCCACCGGCACGGCCCCCTTCGCCGCGGCTACCGCCGCCGCCCCTGCGGCGCCGATGCGCCCGCCGTCGCCCCAGTTCCCCGACGCCGACGACGACCTCGGCGCACTGGAGGGAATGACGATGGCCGATCTGCTCGGCCCCGAAGAACCGCGCCGTCGCCGTAACGAGCCCGGTGGGAGTGCGCCCAAGGCGGGTGGCGCGTCCCCCGCCCGCAGCGTCGACGACTTCGACTTCGATGAGGAGGCCTTCCTGGCCGCTCTCGATGAGAACGAGCCGGTGGGGGCCACCGGCGAGGTGGTGAGCGGCGTGGTGATCGGCGTCGAGAGCGATGGGGTGTACGTCGATATCGGTGGCAAGGCCCCGGGCTTCATGCCGAAGAAGGAGGCGGGCCTGGGGGTGATCACCAACCTCAAGGAGCGTTTCCCCAAAGGCACCCCGGTGTAAGTGCTGGTGACCCGCGAGCAAAATGCCGACGGCATGGTCACCATCAGCGCCCGGGCCCTGGCCCTGCGCCAGAGCTGGGACAAGGTGCGCCAGCTGGAGAAGGACGGCAAGGTGGTGCAGGTGCGGGTGAATGGCTTCAACCGCGGCGGCGTGACCTGCGATCTGGAGGGCCTGCGGGGCTTCATCCCCCGCTCCCAGCTCAACGAAGGCGAAAACCACGAAGCCCTGGTGGGCCGCACGATGGGCGTGGCTTTCCTTGAAGTGAACGCCGAAACCCGCAAGCTGGTGCTCTCCGAGAAGCGCGCCGCCAGCGCCGCCAAGTTTGCGGAGCTGGAGGTGGGGCAGTTGGTGGAAGGGCAGGTGGTGGCGGTGAAGCCCTATGGCTTCTTCGTCGACCTCGGCGGTGTCAGCGGCCTGCTCCATCAATCCAGCGTCACCGGCGGTGCCCTGCGCGAGCTGCGGGAGGCCTTCCAGCCCGGCGACCGGCTCAAGGCCCTGATCACCGAGCTCGACCCGGGTCGGGGCCGTATTGCCCTGAACACCGCCCTGCTGGAAAACCAGCCTGGGGAGTTGTTGATCGCCCGGGACACCGTGATGACCGAGGCGGCGGAGCGGGCCCAGCGTGCCCGTTCGGTGCTCCGCACCCAGGAGCAGAGCGCCGGATGAGCTCGTCCCCGGCTTCCGGATCGTCGCGTGGCCTTGCCGCCGCCATCCCCACCGCCACCAGCGGCGGATCGCCCGACTGGGAACTCGATTTCTATTCCCGCCCCATCCTCGAGCCCGATGGCAAGAAGCGGTGGGAGCTGCTGATCTGCGACAGCCCCGAGGCCGCTGCCGCCAGCGAGCCCTTCCGGTGGGTGCGTCCGTGCCCCGCCAGTTCCGTCAATTCTGTCTGGCTGCGCGAGGCGCTTGAGGGGGCCCTGGCGGAGGCGGAGCACAGGGGCCTGGGGCGGCCGCGCCGCCTGCGCACCTGGCGCGCGGCCATGCGCACGATGGTGCAGCGGGCGGCCGAGGGGCTGGGCCTGGAGCTGGTGCCCAGCCGCCGCTGCTACGCCCTCCGCGACTGGCTGATGGAGCGGGAGTCCCAGGTCTATGCCGCCGATCCGGGCTACCTGGCTGGTCCGCTGGCACCCCCACCTGAGCCCGTGCGTGCCCAGCCCCTGCCGCTGCCGGAGGCGGCCCGGGGCGACCGCTGGAGCTGGGCCACCCTCCCCGCGGGCGCCTTGGGTGAGGCACCAAGCTGGCCCATCGATTTCGCCGCCCTGCTCCCCCTGCCGCCCCAGGCCGATCCGGCCGTTGCCGTGCCGGGCATTCGCCTGGTCAGCCGCGGCCGCGCCCTGGCCATCGCGGGATGGCTGGCCGGGCTGGAGCCGGTGCGCCTGGAGGTGAGCGGCCGGCAACTTGTGCTGGAGGCCGGGTTGGAGGATCGCTGGCTGCTCAGCGACCTGCCGCAGGAGGAGGCGGCGCCGGCGCCCGAGGCCCTGGCCACGGCCCGGCGCCAGGCGGGGGGGCTGCAGTTCCTGGCGGTGCACAGCGACGAGGGCGCCGCGCGCCTGCAGGGTTTTTGGATGTTGCGTGATCTCCCCGATGGCTGAGGGGCTGGAGCCACCATTCGATCGGCCCGATGCCGGGTTCAACGACCTGCCGGGCTGGACTTGGATCGGCACCTACGGCGGCCACTATCTGCAGGCCGACCTGCTCGCGGACTTCGCCCACGGTTTTTTCACCCGCCGCTGGCAAGGCCGGGGCCCAGAGATTTTGGCGGGCTTCCTGAGCGCTGGCGTTTCGGTGCACCGCCCCCAACAGATCCACAGCGCCCGGGTGCTGGCCGCCAGCGACGCCAGCGCCGAACCCTGGCCCGAGGCTGACGGCTTGGTCAGCGATGGCGGCGGCCAGAGCCTCTGGGTGTGCGGCGCCGATTGCACCCCTGTGCTGATCGCCGATCCGGGCTCCGGCCGGGTGGCCGCCTGCCATGCCGGCTGGCGGGGGGTGGCGGGTCGCATCCTGCCCGTGGCGATCGCCGCGATGGCGGCCGCCGGCTCCCGGCGCGAGCACCTGCGGGTGGCCCTGGGGCCGGCCGTCAGCGGCCCCAATTACCAGGTGGAGAGAGCTGTGAGCCTCCAGGTGGCGGCCGCCCTCCGGCCCGGCGGGCGGGAGGACGACGGGGCCCTGGCGGAGCTGATCGACTGCGGTGCCCTGCACCCCGATCCCGATCCCCAGCGCGATCGCCTCGACATTCGCCTGGCCACCCTCAGGCAACTGGACCACGAAGGAATCGACAGGTCTCGGGTGGCGCTCTGTCCGCTGTGCACGGTGGCGGAACCGTTGCTGTTCCATTCCTGGCGCCGGGACCAGGTCAAGGCTGTGAACTGGAGCGGCATTGTCGATCAGTCCTGAGGCCCCTCCCAGAGGCTGAGCTGCACGGCGTTGGGATCCGGTTGGCGGCCCCTGCGGCGTCGGGGGGGCGGCGCGGTCGAGCGAGCTGGGGAGGTTGTCGCCGCTGGTGCTCGGCCCGCGAGAAACCAGCTGGCCAGGGCGCGTCGGCCTGCCGCATCGAGCGCTGCGGGATCCACCGGCGCCGGAAACAGCAGGTGGGGCGCTGCGGCGGCCCAGTCCAGGACCGCCTCCGGGAAGCGCTCCGCCGCGAAGGGCCGCAGGTCCTCCGGAAGAGGGGAGAGGTCGGCCAGGGGATCGCCCGGTGCTGGCTGCCGGCGCTGCTGCTCGAGCTGCTCCAGTCGTCGGCGCCGGGCTTGCTCATAGTCGAGCACCGGGGCGGGATAGTCGGCGCGAGGGGGCGGTGAGCCCAGTTGGTCGTTGGTGAGATCGGCCAACTCCGGCAGCCAGCGGCGTATGAACAGCCCCTGGGGATCGCAGCGATCCACCGCCACCTGTCCCGGGTGGTAAATCCGCGTCCAGGCGCCGCTGCCCTGCTGGGTGGCGCCCGCCTGCATGGCCCATTGCCAGTGATCGATCGGGCAATCGCCGTCGACGAGGTGCCGCATGTAATGCAGCGCCCCCCAGCGCCAGTCGATGCCGCAAAGGTTGGTCAGGAAGCTCGCGGCCATGGCACGACTGCGGAAGTTCAGCTCCCGCCAGCCCCCCTCCGCCAGCAGGCAGCGGGCCGCGGCGTCCACGATCGGGAAGCCGGTGCGCCCTTCGCGCCAGGCGGCATAGAGCTGCTCCTGTTCGTGATCCAGTTGGGCCGCCTCCGGGTTGTCGTGGCTGCGCCACAGCGGACGTATTTCCAGCTGCGGCAGATAGCGGAAGCGTTGGGCCATGCCCGCCCCCCAGCGCAGCCGGCTCAGCAGCTGGCGCAGGCTGCGGCGGCGGCCCGGATCGGGATCGAACAGCAGCGGCCGCAATTCCTGGATGCAGCGGCGCGGGCTGATCACGCCGAACTTCAGGTAGGGGCTTAGCCCGGTGGTGACCCGGGCGGCGGGGTAGCTCAACTGCCAGAAGTAGCTGCGGGCGGCGGGGCCATCCCGGAACCGGCGCAACAGCGCCAGGGCGGCGTCCGTGCCGGCGGGCGGGAGGGGTTTGCCATCGGAGCGCAGACCCAGTCGCTCCAGATCGGGCGGGGGCGGTGGATCCAGGCCGGCGGGTCCCTGCACCCGCTGCGGGGCCTCCAGGGCAGGTTCCGCCATCGACGCCAGCCAGAATCTTCGCCATTGGCCCACCGGCAGGAGCTCCGCGGTGGCGCCAGGTGGCTCTATCCCGCCCAAGGGAATCGCCGCCCGCTGCAGGGCCGCCGCCACGCGGCCATCCCGCACCCGACCCACCAGCCGCTCACTGTCCGTATGGGCGAGCACGCGGGCAGCGTCCCAGCGCCGCACCAGTGACGGCAGTACCTGGGCCGGATCTCCAAGCTCCACCAGCAGCCGGTTACCGCGTCGCTTGAGGTCGCGGTCGAGGGCGCGCAGACTCTCCAGCAGAAAGGCGACCCTTACCACGGCGGTTTCGGGATGGTGGAGCAGGGCGGGATCCAGCACGAAAACCGGCAGGACTGGCCCGAGACGACAGGCATGCTGTAGAGCCGGGTGATCATCGAGCCGTAGATCGCGGCGGAACCAGAGAATCGTCAGACCCATGGCGGATTCTCAGCAATGAGCTAGGGGTCTTGGCAGTGGATGGTCGCCTGGGCGATGGCTGCCCACAACCAAGATCGAAAACTTCGCCATGCCGATCCGCTTGCAAGGGGCCATGAAGTGAGAGAATATGCTCTGGCTGCAAACTTTTTCCATCATGCTCACCGGTGCCGACCTCCTCGCCAAAGTCAAGGAGCTGGGCGATGTCAGCAAATCTGACCTCGTTCGGGCTTGCGGTTATGTCTCCACCAAAAAGGATGGGACAGAGCGGCTCAACTTCACAGCGTTCTACGAAGCCCTCCTCAACGCCAAGGGCGTTGACTTCGGCGCCGCTCCCAAGGCGGGTAAAGCTGGCCGCAAGCTCAGCTTCGCCACCAAGGTCCAGTTCAACGGCAACCTAATGGTTGGCAAGGCATACACCGCCATGCTTGACCTCAAGCCCGGCGATGAGTTCGAAATCAAGTTGGGTCGCAAGCAGATCCGCCTGGTTCCCCTCGGTGCGGAGGACGAAGAAGGCTGAGGCCCACGGCCTCCGCGAGTTTGATTCCGTCAATCGCTGCTGAAAGGATGCCGCCGGCATAGCCGGCGCCCTCCCCGCCCGGAAACAGCCCTGGAGTGTTCACTCTCTCCAGGGTTTTTTCATGCCGTGGCAGGCGCACCGGCGAAGAGGTGCGTGTCTCCACGCCTGTGATCAGCGCCCCTGCCTGCAGAAATCCGTTCAAACGCCCCTCAAACGCAGGCAGGGCCTCACGGATCGCCGCGAGCACAAAATCCGGAAGGCAGCCCTCCAGGCTCCCCAGCCGTATGCCCGGCAGATAGGAGCCATCCACCCCTGCCACCTTTTCCTCCCCCTCCTGTGGCCCCGCGGCTTGGCTGGGCCGGGCCGCGAGAAAGTCGCCCAGCCACTGCGCCGGCGCCCGGTAATTCCCCCCACCGGCCGCGAAGGCCCTCCCTTCCCAATGCCGCTGGAAGGCAACGCCCGCCAGCGGATCCCCCGGCCCCTCTCCCCAGGGCTCCAGATCCGCCAGTTCCACATTCACCACCAGGCCGCTGTTGGCGTTGCGCTCGTTGCGGGTGTGTTGGCTCATGCCGTTCGTCACCACGCAACCAGGCTCCGAGGTGGCCCCCACCACCAGCCCCCCCGGACACATGCAGAAGCTGTACACGGTCCTTCCCGCCAGCCCCGGCCCCCGGCAGTGGTGCACCAGCTTGTACTCGGCGGCCCCCAACCGTGGGTGGCCAGCCGCCGCCCCCCAACGAGCGCGATCGATCAGGGCCTGTGGGTGTTCAATCCGCACCCCCACCGCAAAGGGCTTGGCCACCATCGCCACCCCGAGGCGGTGCAGCATGGCGAAGCTGTCGCGGGCGCTGTGGCCGATCGCCAGCACCACCCGCTCGGTTTCGATCCGCTCCCCATCGGCCAGCAGCAGGGCGCGCAGGCGTCGATCCCCGGGGGTGAGCTCGAGGTTGTCGACGCGGCTGCGGAAGCGGATCTCGCCTCCGAGGGCCTCGATGCGGGCTCGCAGGCCACGCACCACCGTTGCCAGCTTGAAGGTGCCGATGTGGGGATGGTGGCGGGTGAGGATTTCGGGATGGGCCCCACAGCGCACCAGCTCCTCGAGCACCTTGCGCCCATAGGGGGCCGGCTCACTCACCTGGCTGTAGAGCTTGCCATCGGAGAAGGTGCCGGCACCCCCTTCCCCGAACTGGGCGTTGGCTTCCGGATCGAGGCCGCGGGCGCCTCGCCAGAAGCCGAAGGTGGCGGCTGTGCGTTCCCGCACCGGATGGCCCCGCTCCAGCAGCAGCGGGCGGAGGCCCATCTCGGCGAGCACCAGGGCCGCGAAGGAGCCGCAGGGACCGGCCCCCACCACCACCGGACGCGGCGGGGCTGGGGCTGGGGACGCCAGCTGGGCCACCGCTTGGTATCGCTCATCGGGGGTGGGCCGCAGGTGGGGGTCACCGGCGAAGCGTCGCAACAGCCGGCGGCGGCCGGCGGCATCGAGATCCAGGTCGAGATCGAGGCTGTAGACCAGCCGGATTCCCCCCGATCGACGCGCATCGACGCTGCGCTTCACCAGCCGATGGCCCCGCAGCGCCTCTGCCGGTAGCCGCAGGCGCCGCAGGATTGCCTGCTCCAGATCCGCCTCGCTGTGGTCGAGCGGCAGTTTCAGTTCGCTCAGACGCAGCACGGACCCGGGGCCATCACCCCGCCATCGTGGCAGCGCTCGTGGGGGCATCGCCCGCCGCCGCTGCTGCCGCTTCCGTCGCCGCCTCCAGGGCCGCGATGGCGATGCGGGTGGCTACCACCGCGTCGGGATTGAGGCTGATCGAGTCGATCCCCTCCTCCACCAGGAAGCGGGCAAACTCGGGATAGTCGCTCGGGGCCTGTCCGCAGATGCCGATGGGGCGACCGCAGGCCTGGGCCGTGCGGATCGCCAGCCGGATCATGGCCCGCACGATCTCGTGCCGTTCGTCGAACAGCTCGGCCACCAGGGCGGAATCGCGATCGAGGCCGAGGGTGAGCTGGGTGAGGTCGTTGGAGCCGATCGAGAAGCCATCGAACCGTTCGGCGAAAGCGGCTAGCCCAATCACGTTGCTGGGCAGCTCGCACATCACGTACACCTTCAGGCCGTTCGCCCCCCGCCGCAGGCCGTGGCGCTCCATCTCCGCCAGCACCCGCCCGCCCTCCTCCGGCGTGCGGCAGAAGGGCACCATCGGGATCACGTTGGTGAGGCCCATCTCCTCCCGCACCCGCCGCAGCGCCCGGCACTCCAGCGCGAAGGCGTCGCGGAAGGCGGGGGAGCTGTAGCGGGAGGCGCCCCGCCAGCCCAGCATTGGGTTTTCCTCCTTCGGCTCGAAGGCGGCGCCCCCCAGCAGACGCGCATACTCGTTGCTCTTGAAGTCGGAGAAGCGCAGGGTCACCGGCCGGGGATGGAAGGCGGCGGCGATGCGCGCCATGCCCTGGGCCAGCAGATCCACGTAGTAATCGGCCGGTTCCGGGTAACCGCGGGTCAAGGCGGCGATCGCCTCCCGCTCGGCCGGGTCCGCCACCCGCTCGGGCAGCAGCAGGGCCAGGGGGTGGACGCGGATGTGGTTGGCGATGATGAACTCCAGCCGGGCCAGGCCGACGCCATCGCAGGGAATCGCAGCCTGCTGGAAGGCCTCCTGCGGGTTGCCCACATTCATCAGGATGCGGGTGCGGGTGGGGGGGAGTTCGCCCAGGTCCTGCTCCTCCAGCTCGATGGGCAGGGCGCCGGCGTACACATGGCCCACATCGCCCTCGCAGCAGCTGACCGTGACGGTCTGGCCATCGGCGATGCGGCGGCTGCCGTCGCCGGTGCCCACGATCGCGGTGATCCCCATCTCCCGGGCGATGATCGCCGCGTGGCAGGTGCGGCCGCCCTGGTCGGTCACCACCCCGCTGGCGCGCCGCAGGATCGGTTCCCAGTCCGGATCGGTACGCTCGGTGACCAGCAGGTCCCCCTGTCGGAAGCGGCCGATTTCGGAGGGATCGCGGATCACCCGCACCACGCCGCTGCTGGCGGAGGCACCGATCGCCTGGCCGCTCACGATCGGTTGGGCACCCTGGGGATCCAGGCGCCAGGTGCGCAGCACGGCGGAGCTGCGGCGCGATTCCACCGTTTCGGGCCGGGCCTGCAGGATGTAGAGCTCCCCCCCCGGACCGTCCTGCGCCCACTCGATGTCCATCGGTGTCGGCGAGCCGCGGCGGGTCGAGTAATGGGCCTCGATGCGGCAGGCCCAGCGGGCCAGGGTCAGCACCTGGTCGTCGCTAAGGCAGAAGCGGCTGCGCTCGGCCTCCGGCACCTCCTCGATCCGCACCGGCCGCGTCCCGCCCGCGTCTCCTGGCCCGGTGTCTGCCGTGGCCCGCACCAGGCGGATGGCCTTGCTGCCGAGGCGGCGGCTGAGGATCGGCCGGAACCCTTCCTCCAGGGTGGGCTTGAACACCAGCCACTCATCGGGGTTCACCGACCCCTGCACCACCGTTTCGCCCAGGCC
>JBKDOZ010000263.1:0-14902 GCA_046342735.1 Synechococcaceae cyanobacterium | reverse complement strand
TGGGCCGTGCCGATCGGGGTGCTGGGCGGTCTGGCCGGGGCCCTGTTCGGGGCGCTGCTGCTGGGCTTCAGCCGCCGTTGCGCGCCGCTGCTGCGCTCCCGGCCGCTGGCCCTGGGGCTGGCGGTGGGGGGCCTGCTCAGCCTGCTGCTGCTGCTCAGCGGTGGCGCCAGCGGCGGCGATGGCGAAAGGCTGATGCAGACATTTCTGCAATCCGCCCCCTACGCCGCCCCCAACGGCGGCCCCCAGGCGGTCGCCCCGGAGCTGGCCCTGCTGGGGATGCGCCTGCTTGGGCCCGTTTTGGCGCTGGGGGTGGGCATCCCCGGCGGCCTGATCGATCCCGCCTTTGCCTTCGGAGCCATGTTGGGCCGGCTGTGCGGCGGGCTGGCGGGGATGGGGGGATTGGGCACGGCCCTGGGCATGGCCGCCGGATTGGCCGGCGCCACCCAGCTTCCGGTGGCCACGGTGCTCTTTGCCCTGCGCCTGGCGGCGGATCAACAGCTGCTGCCCGGACTGCTGGTGGCAGCGGTGCTGGCGGCCTACGTGAGCCGCCTGCTGCTGCCCCAGCCCCTGTATCACGCCCTGCGGCAGATCACGATCCCATCGATTCGTTGATCACCAGCGAGGAGCGCTGCCGCACCACGATCGCCCACAGCCATTTGGTGAGCAGGATCAGGCGGTTTTCGCGGGCGGGCATGAAGGCGAGGTGGGCCAGGCCCCACAGCAGCCAGCCGATGGCACCGCTCACCTTCAAACCGCGCAGATCGGCCACGGCAAACAGCGGGCCGATCACCGCCATGGTGCCGTAATCAAGGAAGCGGAAGGGGGCGTGTTGTCGGCCGCGACGCCGGGCCAGGATGTCGCGCGCCACCCAGGTGCCCATCTGCACCGCGGGCCCCGCCATGCCGGGCAGCGGTTTGCCGTCGGCGGTGTGGCTGTAGCTGCACAGATCGCCCACCACGCGGATCTCGGGATGGCCCGGCAGCGAGAAATCGGACTCCACCAGCACGTGGCCGGCCTTGTCGATCGGGCAGCCGGTGCGCTTCGCCAGCAGCCGGCCCAGGGGCGATGGCGCCACACCGGCGGTCCAGCAGATGGTGCCGGCCTCCAGGCAGCGCTCCTCCTCCCCCACCGTGAGCACCACCTTCTGCGGTTCGATCGCTTTCACCCGACCCCCCAGCAGCAGCTCCACACCGCTGTGGAGCAGGTGGTTCCCCGCCGCCTCGGACAGGCCGGCATCCATGGCCCGCAGCACCCGATCGCCCGGATCCACCAAGGTGACGCGGCACTTCTGGGGATCGAGCTGCTTGAAATCGCGGGCGAGGGTGTGGCGCAGCAGATCGATCAGGGAGGCGGCCAGCTCGCAGCCCGTGGGGCCACCGCCGATCACCACCACCGATTGCAGCAGCTCGCGCCGTGCCGGATCGGGGGTCTGCTCCGCCTCCTCCAGGGCCGAGAGCACCTGGTGCTGGATCGTCTCGGCGTCGTGCAGGCTCTTCATCGGCACCGCCTGCTGGCCCCATTCGTCGTGGCCGAAGAAGCTGCTGGTGGCGCCACTGGCCACGATCAGATGGTCGTAGCGGTAGTGGCGGTCGTTGAAGACCACCTCCTTGGCCACCGGGTCGATGTCCACCACCTCGCCCAGCAGCACCTGCACGTTGGGCGCCTGGCCCACCAGCTGCCGCAGCGGCGACGCCACATCGCTCTCCGACACCAACCCCGTGGCCACCTGATAAAGCAGCGGCTGGAAGAGATGGAAGTTGCGCCGGTCGATCAGCGTCACCCGCACGTCGCTGCCGGCGAGGGCATGGGCCGCCTTGAGGCCGGCAAACCCCCCGCCCACGATCACCACATGCTCGCTGTTCTGCGGCAGGGAGCTGGGGGGATCGAGCTCGAGGAAGAAGCGCTCGGGAGGCATTGGGCAGCCTTGGGGGATGCCCAACCTAAGCAGATTTTCTTCTCCCTACCTGAGCCCGTCGCCTTTCGCCTCCAGCCCATAATCCTTGACCCCCGACGGCCTCAAGCCGCCCGCAACTCGCGCATCTGCTCCTCCAGCCGTTCGCGCAGGCGTCCCTGCACGAGGGTGCAGAGCTGGTCCACCAGATCGCTATCGGCCCACCAGAGGGTGCGGTTGCCCTCGCGGGAGCAGCGCACAAGGCCGGCGCGCTGGAGCTGGCCCAGCTGGCGGCTGATGTGCGATTGGGAGAAGCCCGTGGTTTCGATCAGGGAGCCCACGTCGAGGGGCCCCTGGCGCAGGAGGCAGAGCAGCTGCAGGCGGGCGGGCTCGCTGAGGAGGCGGAAGAACTGGCTGTAGGCCTCAAGCAGCTGGGGGGAGGGCAGGGACGCGCCCATCACGATCGGGCTAGGGGAGTGCCGCCATTATTGCCAGCCCATTGCTGGGGAACGCTCACAAAACGAACGCTCCACCCCCCGGCAGATCTTCGCTTCAGGTCACTGGCGGCGGCGGTTGCGGTCGGGGGGGCGATTGCAACAGGAGCGCCAGCAAGGCCGGCAGCGGCACCCGCGCCATTCGCGTGGCCCGATCGGAGACCGCGTAGGGGAGCCAGAGCTGCTCGCCATGGATCAGGCCGCCGCAGCTGTACACCACATTCGGCACGTAGCCGTCGCGCTCGTCGTCGGTGGCGCGCAGCAGGGGCTGGCGCAGGCGGCCGATCACCCGGGTGGGATCGTCGCGATCGAGCAGGGCCGCGCCGATGCAGTACTCCCGCATCGGGCCGACGCCGTGGGTGAGCACCAGCCAGCCGGCCTCCGTTTCCAACGGCGAGCCGCAGTTGCCCAGCTGGATGAACTCCCACGGTTCCTGCGGGCAGAGCAGCACCTGGGAGTGATGCCAGCAATCGGGCCGGTCGCTGGTCATCAGATGGATGTTCTCGCTGTCCTGGCGGCCGAGCATCCACCACTGGCCATCGATGCGGCGGGGGAAGAAGGCCAGGCCCTTGTTGCGGATCGCCGAGCCCTGCAGCGGTCGCAGCCGGAACTGGCGGAAGTCGTCGGTTTCGATCAGCTGGGTGTGGATGCCCTGGCCGTCGTAGGCGGTGGCGGTGGCCAGGTAGCGCGGGCTGCCCTCCCCCTCCAGCCGCACAAAGCGGGCATCCTCCAGGCCGTTGCTCTCCCGCGCCGCCACCGGGAACAGCACCCGCTCGCTCAGCTGGCTGTCCTCCTCGTAACTCACCAGATACGACCCCTCGGCGTCGCCCTCCAGGCGCGTGATCTGCCCTTGGTACACAAAAGGCGAGATCCGATCGAGGTGCAGGGTGCCATCGGGGCGCAGCACGCCGCTGCGGAACTCGATGGAGGAGATGTGCCCCTCGCCGGTGGCCCGCAGGCTCAGCACCACCCGCAGGTAGCCCGCTTCCAGGCCGCCCTGATCGGGATGGGGCACCAGGGAGGGGTTGAAGAGCGCCGCCGACTCCAGCGCGTATTCGTTGGTGAGGTAGTAGCCCAGCAGCAGCTGCTGCTCCGGCCGGAGGCGGTGTTGCCGCTGCAGGGGGGCCAGCACGTCTTCCCAGCGCTGGCGGGCCAGCTTCTCCAGGGTGCGGTGGCGCACGCCGAAACGATGGCGCAGCCGCTCCAGCTCCCGCTCGCTCTCCTCGTCGGTCAGGGCGGCGAGCCGGTCGAGGAGGGTTTCGAGGCGCTGCAGATTGTCCGGGCCGCTGGTGGGCTTGACCACCAGCGAGGGCATGAAGGGCCGCAGCAGCACCCGCCGCTGGTTTGGTTCGAGGTGGAGGCCGAGACGCTCCACGGGCAGCGATCCCTGGGGGGCTTCGCGCGGATGGCTCATGGCTGGGTGGTGACGGCTTCGCTGTGGAGGAGTTTCATGTCGGCCAGGGCCATCAGGAAGGCCAGGGTGGATTCGGCCCCCTGGTTGCGGTTGACGCCGCTCGGTTGGAGGCCGTCGAAGCAGCCGCCGTTGCTGGCGTCATAGAGAGGGCGTTGCAGGTCGTTGCGGCCGAGGAACCAGTCGAAGCTGCGGATCGCCTCCTGGCGCCAGCGGGTATCCCCGGTGGCGTGCAGGGCTTCCAGGCAGGCGGCCACGCTGGCGGTGGCCTCCAGGGGTTGCTGGTCGTGGGTGGCAGCGACGCCGCCCTGGGGCCAGAAACCTTCCGAACCGATTGGCCGGAAGTGGCCCTGGGGTGCCCGCTGGGCATCCTGGAGCCAGGAGAGGGCCCGCAGGCCCGTCTCCATCATGTCCTGTCGCTGGAGCCAGCGCCCGCTGAGGATGAGGGCCTGGGGCAAGCGGGCGTTGTCGTAGGTCACGATCGGCTCCAGCCAGGGCCACTCGGGGGTGGCGTGGCGCTGGAAGGCCTCCAGCAGGCGTTCGGAGAGCTCCAGCCGCCAGCGGTCCGCCAGCAGGTCGCCATCGAGCACCCGCAGATATTCGTGCAAGCCCAGCACCGCGAAGGCCCAGGCGCGGGGGGAGGTGAAGCCCTCCAGGGCCGGCAGCGCCTGCTCGAACAGCCGTGCCGCCCAGGTGCGCAGGTTGGTCTGGCGCGTGCGGCCCACGATCGCCCCGAGTCCCCAGAGGGTCCGGCCGTGGCTGTCCTCCGAGCCCTGGGCCTCCAGCCAGCGGCGATCGAAGCTCATGAAGTTGCGGAAGCGGCCCGTTTCAGGGGCGAAGGCGTAGTGCAGGAAGGCGGCGGCGGCCGACTGCACCCGCGTCAGGCCATTGAGCGGTTCGCCCAGGTGCTCCAGCTGGGCGGTGAACAGCAGGGCGCGGGCGTTGTCGTCGCTGCAGTAGCCGTGGTGGAAATCGGGCACGTTGTGCACCGCGTGCTGGAACACGCCGGTGGAATCGGCCATCAGCTCCAGGTGCTGGAACCGCCAGATCGGCAGCTCGGCACCCTCCACCGCCAGCGTGGCGGCGGGGCGCCGGCTGCGCGGGCGACCCACACCGGCCTCCAGCAGCTGCTCGAAAAGGGCGGCATAGCGCTCACCCACCGCGCTCCACACCATCTCGCGACCGCCGAGATAGGCCTGCTTGCGCATGGCATGCAGCCGGGTTGGTTCGCACAGCAGGTGGGTCACCGCCGCGGCGATGGCCTGTCCGTCGCGGAAGGGCACCAGTACGCCGTGGTCGTCGCGCAGCAGCTCTTCGGCATGCCAGTACGGGGTGCTCACCACCGCCTTGCCGGCGCCGTAGCAGTAGGCCAGGGTGCCGGAGGTGATCTGGGCGTGGTTGAGATAGGGGGTGAGGTAGATGTCGGCGGCACCGATGTATTCGGTGAGCTGCTGGTCGTCGACGTAGCGATTGACGAAGATCACGCTGTTCTCCACCCCCAGGCTTTGCGCCAGCCGCTCCAGCGAGAGGCGGTAGGTTTCCCCTTCCGCCCGCAGCAGATTGGGGTGGGTGGCCCCCAGAATCATGTACACCAGATCGGGGTGCTGCGCGAGAATCTCCGGCAGCGCTTCGATGCCGTGCTCGATCCCCTTGCCGGGGGAGAGCAGGCCGAAGGTGAGCATCAGGGGCCGTCCCGCCACCCCGAATTGATCCTTGTAGAAATTGGGATCCACGAAGGGCACATCGGGGATGCCGTGGGGGATCACATGCACCTTGTGGGCGGGAGCGTCGTAGACCTCCCGCAGGATCCGCTCGCCCCGCTCCGTCATCACCACCAGGGCATCCGTCTGGTGGATGAGCTCGTCCATCACCCGCCGTTGCTCGCCGGTGGGCTCCTGCAGAACCGTGTGCAGGGTGGTGACCACCGGCAGGCGCAGGCGCCGCATCAAGGTGAGCAGGTGGCTCCCGGCCGGCCCGCCGTAGATGCCGAATTCATGCTGGATGCAAAGCAGATCGGTGTGGGAGAGATTGATGAAATCGGCCGCCCGCTGGTAGCTGGAAAGATTGCGTTCCGGCAGCTCAAAGCGCACCACATCCGGGTAGTCGTAGCGGAAGCCCGGGTCGGTCACGCTGAGCACGGGGGTGTGCCATTCCGGGCGCCGCTCCGCTACCGCAGTGCGGATGTCACGGGTGAAGGTGGCAATGCCGCACTGGCGAGGAGGGAAATTCCCCAGGAAGCTGATCTTGCGCTCACTTCTGGTGGCCATTCCCCGTTCCGTCCTCTGCAGGCTGGCAGTATCGCCCCCCTGCCCGAGGCTGCACGGGTCTGGGTGGAGTCGGGAAACCGTCCCTAGCCTGGGGCAGCTGCCGGCCTCCATGTCGAGCCCTTTGTCGCCCGCGCTGGAGCGGCGCCGCCATCGCTTTTACCGGCGGCTTCTGCTGGTTTGCCTGCTGCTGCTGGGCACGTTCGTGTTGCCCGGCCGTAGTTCCCTGCTGATCTTTCCGGGCTACCTGCTGCTGATGGCGATGCTATGCCTCGAGCTGGGGGGCGCCCTCGATGGCGGCGAGCCGCGGTGGGCCGACCGTTTCTATCCCGTTCTGGGGCTGGCGGCGATCCTCTCCCAGCTGTACTGGTTGCTGGTGCCGCACCATGTGCGCTTCACGGGGGTGGTGTTGGCCATCGTGTTTGCGCTGTTCTTCCTTTGGACCCTCCATCGGCTGGTGGGGGTGCTGGCCCTCGAGCAGCACATCAGCCGTCGGGTGGTGGGAGGCGCCTTGGCGGGCTACCTGCTCCTGGGGATCTGTGGCGGCCTGCTGCTGTGCGTGATCGAATCGCTGCAGCCCGGCAGTTTCCGCAGTGCCCTCGGTGGCAGCGATCCGCTGATGCGCGGCGGCGGGCTCCAGGTGCTTTCGCCGCTCACCCTGATCTGGGAACGCGACTTCCTGAGGTTCAATTACTTTGCGTTTGTCAGCCTCACCACCGTGGGCTATGGCGACATCATTCCCGTCAAGCCCCTGGCCCAGATGGTGAGCCTGATGCTGAGCATCGTGGGCCCGCTCTACATCGCGGTGGTGATGGGAGTGTTGATCAGCCGCTTCACCTCCCAGATTGAGCGGGGGGATTCAGGCAGCTAGACGTGCAGGTGCCGGCGTGGGCTCCGGGTCGGGGGGCGTGTGCTCAGGCGAGGCAGGGTTCGAGGCTCGCGCGCATGGCGTCGGCTGTGGGTGGCAGCGTCTGCACCGGTTGGGTGAAGACGTAGCCGTGGCCGTAGACCGTCTGGATCAGGTCGCTGCCGCGGTCGGTGCTGGCCAGTTTGCGGCGTAGGCCATGGATGGTGCGGGCCAGGCTGATGTCTGTGGCCTGGGAGTGGCCCCATACCTTCTGGATGAGGTCGGTTTTGCTGATCACCCGGCCCCCCTGTTGACAGAGGCAGGCCAGGAGGCGACGTTGCATCGGGGCCAGGGGCACCAATCGGCCGTGGCACCAGAGGGTGAGGTCGCCGGAGAGGCAGTAGGGACCGAACTGGTAACTGGTCATGCCAGAGCGTCATCAAAACTTCCTTTAATTGTTTCCTCTCCCCCTCCACTCTGGCGATACCTGGCATCCGGTATTTTTGCGGCGCCACCGCCGCCATGGCTTGCGACAGTGGGGGCCCCGCCCGGCTGGCCATGTCCACCCCCACCCTGCCCCTGGCTGGGCGCGTCGCCCTGGTCACCGGCGCCGCCCGGCGTGTCGGGGCCGCCATCGTCGAGCAGCTGCACGGGGCCGGAGCCTCGGTGGTGATCCACTACGGGCAGTCCGCGGCGGCGGCCGGCGAGCTGGCGGAGCGGCTTGAGGCCCTTCGCCCGGGCAGCACCGCTCTGCTGGCGGCGGATCTGATGCGCGCTGAGGAGCGCGATGCCCTGGTGCCTGCGGCGGCAGCGGCCTTCGATGGCCTCGACTTGCTGGTGAACAACGCCTCGATCTTCCGCCCCACCGCCTTCGGCTCGATCGCAGACGACGACTGGCATGAACTGATGGACAGCAACCTCAAGGCGCCCCTGTTCCTCAGCCAGGCGGCCCTGCCCTGGTTGCGCCGCCGCCAGGGGTTGATCGTGAACATCGTCGACATTCACGCCCGCCGGCCCCTGGGGGGGTTCCCGCTCTACTGCGTGGCCAAGGCGGGGCTGCAGATGCTCACGTACGCCATGGCCCGCGAGCTGGGGCCCGACGTGCGGGTCAACGGGGTGGCCCCCGGGCCGGTGCTCCGCCCCGATGACATGGATGGGGTGATGTGGGATCAGGCGATCCTGGAGCGCATTCCCCTGCGGCGGGAGGGGGAGCCCGCCGATGTGGCCGCCTGTGTGCTGTACCTCGCCACCACGGGCCGCTACGTCAACGGCCAGGTGATCGCCGTCGATGGGGGCCGCAACCTCGGCTTCTGAGGCGGAAGCCCGGGACGGGATCACTGGGCGGGATCACAGGGCGGCACCACAGGACTGGATCACAGGGGGGTGCCGCAGTGGGGGCAGCGGGCGGCTGGGTTGTCGCTGTCCCCCTTCGGGCCTGGGGGTGGGGGTTCGCCCGCCGCGCTGCGGCGCTGGACCGCCTGGCCGATCTCCACGGTGAGGATGCCGGTGGGCACCGCCAGGATGCTGTACCCGATCAGCATGGTGGTGGAGGCCACCAGGCGCCCCAGGGGGGTCACCGGTGCCACGTCGCCGTAGCCCACGGTCGTGACCGTCACGATCGCCCAGTAGATCCCCACCGGGATGCTGCGGAAGGCAGGATTGAGGCTGCTCTCCAGCGCAAACATCAGCGCACCGATCAGCACCACCAGCGCGGCGATCGCCAGCAAAAAAACGGCGATCTTGCGGCGGCCCGCCCAGAGGGCGGTCCACAGCAGGTCGGAGGCCTGCAGGTAGCTGCCCAGCGCCAGCACCCGGAAGACGCGCAGCAGCCGCAACACCCGCACCACGATGAAGGTGTAGGCCCCGGGGAGCACCAGGCCCAGGAAGCTGGGCACGATCGCCAGCAGGTCGACGATGCCGAAGAAGCTGCGGGCGTAGGCGGTGGGTGCGGGGGCGCAAAGCAGGCGCAGCAGGTACTCCAACGTGAACAGCACGGTGAAGGTCCACTCCGCCGCCCGAAATTCGAGCAACCAGCGCTGGCCCAGTTCCGGATCGCTCTCCAGCACCACCGCCACCACGCTGAGCAGGATCGCCCCGAGCAGCACCAGGTCGAAACGCCGCCCGGCGGGGGTGTCGGCCTCGAAGATCGTGCGGTGCAGCCGTTCGCGACCCACGAGCCGGCGCAGCCCCAGGGCGATGGCGAGCAGGGCGCCAAGCACCGCCAGGATCTCGATGCCCGGCGGCACCGGGATGGCGATCAGGTCGCGCATCCGCGGGGCTGGCGGGTTCAGGCGATTGCCGCGAAGCTCTCGCGGAAGGCCTCGAGGGTGGCGTCGATGTCGGCGTCGGAGTGGGCCAGGGAGGTGAAGCCGGCCTCGAAGGAGCTGGGGGCCAGGTACACCCCGCGCTCCAGCATCGCCCGGTGCAGACGGCCGAAGCGGGCGGTGTCGGTGGCCTTGGCCTCCTCGAAGTTGCGCACAGGCCCTGGGCAGAGGAAGAAGCCGAACATGGCGCTGATGTTGCCGCCGCAGTAGGGAAGGCCGGCGGCGCGGGCCGCTTCGCCGATCCCCTCGCTCAGGCGGCGGGTGATCGTTTCCAGCCGCTCATAGGTGCCGGGTTTGCGGAGCAGTTCGAGGGTGCGGATGCCGGCGGTCATCGCCAGGGGGTTGCCGCTGAGGGTGCCGGCCTGATACATCGGGCCGGCCGGCGCCACCATCGCCATGATGTCGGCCCGGCCGCCGTAGGCCCCCACCGGCAGGCCGCCGCCGATCACCTTGCCCATCGTGGTGAGATCGGGGGTGATGCCAAACCGGGCCTGGGCGCCGCCGTAGCTGATGCGGAAGCCGGTCATCACTTCGTCGAACACCAGCAGGGCGCCGTGCTCGCGGGTGAGTTCGCGCAGGCCTTCGAGGAAACCGGGCTCCGGGGTGATGAAGCCGGCGTTGCCCACCACCGGCTCAAGGATCACGCCGGCAATCTCCCCGGCGTTGGCGGCGAAGAGTTCCTTCACCGCCTCCAGGTCGTTGTACGGGGCGGTGAGGGTGCCGGCAGTGACGGCGCGGGGCACGCCGGGGGAATCGGGCAGGCCCAGGGTGGCCACCCCGGAGCCGGCCTTCACCAGAAACATGTCGGCGTGGCCGTGGTAACAGCCCTCGAACTTGATCACCTTCTCGCGGCCGGTGAAGGCGCGCATCAGGCGCAGCACCGCCATGCAGGCCTCGGTGCCCGAATTCACGAAGCGCACCATCTCCACCGACGGCACCGCCTCGATCACCAGCTCCGCGAGCTGGTTTTCCAGCACACAGGGGGCGCCGAAGCTGGTGCCCTTCTCCAGGGCCTCATGCAGGGCGGAGATCACCTCCGGGTGCGCGTGGCCGCAGATGGCAGGCCCCCAGCTGCCCACGTAGTCGATGTAGCGGTTGCCATCCACATCCCAGGCGTAGGCGCCCTTGACGCGATCAAAAACAATGGGCTGGCCGCCGACGGAGCGGAAGGCCCGCACGGGGGAGCTGACGCCGCCGGGCATCAGCTTCTGGGCTGCCGCGAAAATCTCCTCGGAGCGGGTGGTGGTCAGAGCAGCGGCGGCGGGGGGTGCGGAGAGAGGGGCCGAACTCAAGGGCGGATCCGCGGACGGAGGCGACTGGGCATCGACCATCCTTACGCAGAAAGCGCCAGCGGCGCGCGAATCGTGAGCGGGTTTGGGCAATTTTTTGCAGCGCTCTGCTTTCGGCTCGCGCGGCGTTGGGTCAGCATGGCCCCGGCCCCAGCCCCCGCTCGTGACGACCGCCACCCTCGCCACTGCCAAGGTCGACTGGGGGCGCTTCGCCCGCCTGTGTCGCCAGATCCTGCCCACCCGCGCCGTGGTGTCGGCCCCCCAGGAGCTGCTCAGCTACGACTGCGACGGCCTGACCCTGCACCGCCACGCCCCCCCCCTGGTGGCGCTTCCGGAAACCCGCGACCAGGTGGCCGCCCTGGTGACCCTCTGCGCCCGCGAAGGGGTGCCGTTCATCGCCCGCGGCAGTGGCACCGGCCTCTCCGGGGGGGCGTTGGCGGAGCAGGAGGCGCTGGTGATCGCCACCAGCCGCATGCGCCGCATCCTGGCGGTGGATCTCGCCAACCGCACCGTCACGGTGGAGCCGGGGGTGATCACCAGCTGGGTCACCCGTGCGGTGGCCGGCGACGGCTTCTATTACGCCCCCGATCCCTCCAGCCAGGTGGCCTGCAGCATCGGCGGCAACGTGGCTGAGAACTCCGGCGGCGTCCATTGCCTCAAGTACGGCGTCACCAGCAACCACGTGCTGGCCCTGGAGGTGGTGCTGCCCGACGGCACGGTGACCACCCTCGGCAGCGGGCTGGCGGAATCGCCCGAGCTGGATCTGCGCGGGGTGTTCATCGGCAGCGAGGGCACCTTGGGCATCGCCACGGCGATCACCCTGCGGCTGCTGCGCACCCCCAAGAGCGTGGCGGTGTTGCTGGCGGATTTCGCTTCGATGGAGGCGGCGGGCGAAGCGGTGCGGCTGGTCACCTCGGCCGGGGTGCTGCCGGCGGGGATGGAGATGATGGATTCCCTCTGCATCGAGGCGGTCAACGACTACCTGGAGAAGGAGGAATACCCGCGCGATGCGGCGGCGGTGTTGCTGATCGAACTCGATGGCGGTGTGCGGGAGGTGGAGGCCTCCGCCGAGATCGCCAGCCGCCTCTGCCGCCAGGCCGGTGCCCGCTCCGTGCGGACGGCGTGGGAGGAGGGGGAGCGGGCGTTGCTGTGGAAGGGGCGCAAATCGGCGATCTCGGCCCTGGGCCGCCGCTTCCCCAGCTACTACCTGCAGGATGGCGTGGTGCCCCGTAGCGCTCTCCCCGCCGTGCTGCGTCAGATCCAGGCCCTGAGCGAGAGCCACGGCCTGCCGGTGGCCAATGTGTTCCATGCCGGCGATGGCAACCTGCATCCGTTGATCCTGTACCGCGCCAGCGATGAGGGCGTGGCGGAGCGGGTGCAGGAGCTCGGGGCCGCGATCCTGCGGCTCTGCCTGGACGCCGGCGGCAGCATCACCGGCGAGCACGGGGTGGGCAGCGACAAACGCTGCTACATGGAGTGGATGTTCACGCCCGATGACCTGGCCACCATGCAGTGGGTGCGCCAGGGCTTCGATCCCGCCGGCCTGGCGAACCCGGCCAAGATCTTCCCCACCCCCGCCAGCTGCGCGGACTCGGTGAAGCGCAAGGCGGTGTTGCCGGAGGTGGAGGGGCTGGAGGTGTTCTGATCGGTTGGACGCCGCTGTGTCGCCTGTCGGTGGGCGAAGAACACCCTGCGCGACTCAGGCCGACTTCAGGCCTCCGCATTCCTGCCAGGAGCTCAACAACTGAACCAACTCCGCTTTCATGGCCACCAGTTCTGCCAGGCGGTGGTCGATGGAGCGGATGCGTGTCTGGATGCTGGATTTCAGGGACTCGCAGTTGCAGTGGCCCGCCCGCCGCACATCAAGGATCCGCTTGAGCTCCGGCAGGGGCACATCCATGGCCCGCAGGGAGCGAATCAGGTCCAGCTCCCCGACCACGGCAGGATCGAAGAGCCGGTAGCCCCCAGGGGAGCGGCCCACCGTGGTAATCAGGCCCTCGTCGGAGTAGAAGCGCACTGTTTTCACCGGCAATCCCGTGGCCTCAGCCACTTGGCCGATCCGCAGAGCCGGAGCCTTCAAGCGATAACCCTCCAGACCTAGGGCAAGTCAACCAACTTTAGGCAACCAAGCCAGGTGGCGATCTGACAACACCAACACTCCACCGGGTCCGGCCTGCTGGAGCCTTGGGCTACGTTGTGGCTCTGGCTGCCGCCCCTGTCCGAAACCGCCACCAAGGCGGAAGCCGGGGCATCCGTCCCACGATCTGCTGCACCCCAGCCGCACACCTCCCTCCCCCCCCCCCCTCTCCCCCAAAAAAGCCCTGAAGCCATGAATGCAAAGCGCACCCTCAGCCTGGCGCTGGCCGTTGCCGCCCTTGTTGGCATCTCCCCCACTCTGGCCTGCGGTGGTGGTGGTTCCAGCAGCTATCGCAAACCCGCTAAACCTGGTCAGCATCAGTCCAATTCTCCCGCCGCATCTTCCGAGAAAGAAACTGCTGTACCTAAGGGGTCCCTTCGATAGGAAAACCCATGGGCTTGCCAGGGGATGTGGACGGACGAGCTGCTGATTAGAATCGGAAGCTCGTTTTCACCAATCCTCCGAATTGGCTGAAGCTCTCGCCTTCAGGTGTCACCTGACCGAAGGGGCGACTGAGATAGACCAGCGCTGGGGTGACTGAGATGTTGTCGGTCACCTGAATCTTGTACCACCACTCCCAAACAAAGTTGCCGTCGTTTGGCGTGATGTCGTCGCTGAGCGATGTGGCAAACACCGGTTGTCCCACGGCAAAGCCGAAGTCATTGCCCTTGATCACGGCGTCGGTCCACTGAAGACCCACCATCCATGATTGGCTGGTGCGCAGGCTGCCGGCAGGTTGGGCGCTGCTGGTGGAGGTGCTGTTGATGCCCCAGCCCAGGCTGATCGAAGGCAGCCAGCCGCTCTGGAGCGGTTGCCAATAGCCGCTGAGACCGTAGGCGTTGGTCAGAGCATCGAGCGTGTGGTCAATGGCGCTGTGGACGAAGGGTGTCGTGCCTGGCACAAACTGGGTTTCGGGTTGCACCAGCGTCCAGATGGCGGCCAGACCCCACTGCTCCTGTTGATAGGCCAGTTGAACCGTGCCGGTGGAGCCGGAGAAGCGGTTGCCAATGCCACCACCACCGTCTCCGGCATCCACACTGGGATTACCGGAATCACCGTTGGCTGCCACATAGTTGGCACTCAGGCTCAGCCCATGGGCTTGCCACCACAGGCCCGCCCCCGTGCCCAGGTTTTTGCTGTAGGCGCCTGGGGCACCATTGACGGTGAACACGTTGAGAACCGTGTCAGCCGGGTAAACGCTGGGCCACAGCGCCAGCATGTCCTCCTGTCCCACTCGCGCGCCGAGCGTGGCGGTGAACTGACTGCCAATGGGGAATTGGTAAAACAACTTGTCGATCGCCACGACGTCGCCGCAGTCGGCAAGGCCGCAATCCTCTTCAAAGGCAACTTCCAGCTGTGCCAGTGCCAGGGAATGGGGTTCACCACCAAACACGCTGTCGCCAAAATTGCCTGCCCGCAGATTGGTGCGCAGCAGGTCTTTCCCTGAGAAGCTGGTGTCGAATGTCAGTTGTACATCGTAGTTGAAGGTGGTGGCATTGGGGAGGCGCACGGCGGCGCGAGGAAGTCCCGTGAATGCATTGGGAGCCCGATTCACCGTGTTCGAGCCTGTGTTGATGGCTGAGCCGCTGAAGGTGTTGGCACCCACCACGAAGGTGGCCAGACCGGAGAGCTTGGTGGTGGTGGAGAATTGGTTGGCTTCCAGCTCGCCCACCTTGGCCTCCAGGCCATCAACCCGGCCGCGGAGAACGGCGAGCTCCTGCTCAAATTCCTTCAGGAGTCGCTTGAGCTCATCGGTTACCTCCGTAATGCGATCGAGGCAGGCATTGAGTAAAGCTGCCGCTTCGTAGCGGCTCATCGCCTTGCCACCCCTGTAGGTGCCATCGGGGTAGCCGGCCACGCAGCCGTAGCGCTCGATCAGGTTGCTCAACGCCTGAAAGGCCCAGTCGCTCGGCTGGACATCAGAGAACTGGCTGATGCTGGTTACCTGCTCCTGGCTGCTGTAGCGGCTGACGCCGGCGAGGTTGAGGCTGCCGTTGAGATCAGCGGCGGCAGCGGCAAGATTGGTGCCCAGGGCGGCTGGAGCCAGCAGGCTGATGGCGGCAGCGAGGCCGGAGCGAGGGGGAAGCATGAGGAGTGGGCGCAGTTGACGCTTCAGCGCCGTTGGCCGGAATACTCGCCCATGTCTCCCGCAAGCAACACCTACCAGAGAGTTGCTGTCAGGATCTCCGCACGGGTTGCGATCCTTCGCCTGGGCGCCCCCAAAGGGGCTTGAAGCGGTCAGAAT
>JBKDOZ010000262.1:0-9621 GCA_046342735.1 Synechococcaceae cyanobacterium | reverse complement strand
GGGCCAAGGGTCAGGGGGGGAACATGCCCTGGCGCACAGCAGACAGTGACTATTCGGCAACAGGTACTGGAGGCTATGCTAATAACTCCAACACAACGGCATCCAATTCGGCTCTCAGCGGCGAGGCTCTTGCAACTGAGCTGAAGGCAAATCCGACGGTTGCACAGCTAACCGACCAGGCACTAAAAGCACTGGGCAAAGATGACGATGGTTTCTGGCTGATGGTTGAGGTTGGCGATATCGACTGGGCTGCACATGCCGACAACATGGATTTGATGCTTGGAACGCTTCAGGACATTAACGATGTCACAAATACGGTGACAGAATGGGTGGGCAAGAACGGTGGTTGGGAAGAGAATCTTGTCATGGTGACTGCCGACCATGACCACTACCTGTCGCTTCTTCCGAACTATCCTCGGGAGATAGCCGAATCGATCCTCGCCACCAAATCGGGCTCCACCAACGAAGCCACTCAGGGTGGGAACAAAGGGTATGACCTCTCCCTCACCCCAACACTTAGCCGGAGCGGAACGAGTCAGTGGAGCAGTGGTGATGCCGAAAAGGTGGGTCACTTCTGGGGGACCACCACCACTCTCAAAGATGGCAGTAAAGGGATGGGCGATGGCTGGTGGACCCACACCCAGAGACCTGTGCCGATCTATGCACAAGGGGAAGGCAGCGAACTTCTGCAGGAGTTTGTCAGCACAGGGATCGAGGCTTATGGCACCGTCATCAAAGGTGTCCCGGGGATGATCGATCAAGCGCACGTTGCCGAAGTCATGGAGGCCGCACTGCTCGGAGGTGACACATCTGAGGAACGTCTTGCTACAGCCCAACGCTCTGTAATTAGCCCCACCGTTACCGCCACTGCCGGGGATGACTCTTGGCTGATCGCAAAGCCTCAAGAACAACTCACGTTCAAGGCAAACACGATCTTCATGGGGAGTGGTTCCGATGAAGTGGATAGCGGTACCAATGGAGGCTTCCGTAACAACATCTTCACCGGCTCCGGCATGAACACCGTCTACGCAGGTGATCGTGACGTGATCACGGGCGGTGGCGACGCGGATCAGTTGTGGGCGATTGATGGTGATGGCAACCGTCTGAGCAGCATGGCTGGAGATGATGAGTTCATCCTCGGCAGCGCCAACAACCGCGCGCTTGGTGGAGAAGGAAACGATGACTTCTACATACTGGGTACAGCCGGGACGAACTACCTCAATGGTGGTAGCGGAGCCGATCAGTTCTGGATAGTCAGTGAGCCTGGCGACAAGCCCGCAGCCAAGCAGTTCGTGATGGACTTCAAGGTCGGCGAAGACAAGGTGGGCCTGCGTGGTGTGGCGTTCAGCAGCCTCAGCTTCCAGCAAGTGGGGGCGGATACGCTCTTGAGCGTGGCTGGGATGGCAGTGGGTCAGTTCAGCAACCTCAGCGCTAGCGCCCTCAACAACCAAAGCAACTTCGCTGGTCTGATCTGATCAGAGCTGATCAGAGCAGAACTGAGCTGAGCTGAGCTGAGCCAGGAATGGAACCGGCCTTACCCACGGGGAAGGCCGGTAATCCCATGACAGTCGAAGAAAAAGAAGTTTTGTCTCAGCGACAACAACAACCCACTCCCTGCACGCTTCGGCCATGGCCAACACCATTCTTACCGGATTCGCGAAACTCGCCGCTGACACCTTTGCCAGCGGACCCGACTCCGGAGCTGCACTCGTGAACCCCACGAACGGCAAAACCACTCCCTTCCAGGGGCAGCCAGTTCAAGGGTTCAGCGGCGTGCAATTTGGCCGGGATGGAACGGGGGAGTCTTTCCTTTTCCTGTCCGACAATGGCTTCGGCGCACTCAATAACAGCGCCGACTACCTCCTGCGGCTGTACGAGGCCTATCCTTCTTTTGCGGGGCTCGAGAATGGTGACAAGAGCGTCAGCATTGGCCGTCACATTCAGCTAGCGGATCCCGATGGCAAAGTACCCTTTCCCATTGTTCGACAAAACACTGCCGAGCGCTGGCTTACCGGGGCTGACTTTGATGTGGAGTCCATCGTTGTTGGTGTCCATGGCGACCTATGGATTGGCGATGAATTCGGCCCCTACGTGCTGCATTTCAATGCCGACGGCCGCCTACTGGATGCCCCCATCAAAACGCCCAACGCCGGCGTAGGTCGTTCCTTCCAAACCCTTACGGGTGATGCTCCGCTGATCATTGGCCATCGGGGCGCCAGCGGCGAACTCCCTGAGCACACCCTGGAAGCCTACCGGTTAGCCATCCTTCGCGGAGCCGATTTCATTGAGCCGGATCTGGTGAGCACAAAGGATGGTGTGCTGATCGCCCGGCACGAGCCCAACCTCATCGCCACTACAGACGTAGGCACACGGGCTGAATTCGCCGACAGGCGCACGACAAGGAAGGTGGATGGCGTTGACGAAGTGGGATTCTTTGCCTCCGACTTTACACTCGCAGAAATCAAGACCCTGCGTGCTGTGATGCCTCAGGCTTACAGACCACAGAGCTTTAACAACATCTTTGAGATCCCAACTCTCTCAGAAATCATTGGCCTCGTCAAAGAGATGGAGGCCATAACCGGCAGAGCCGTCGGCATCTATCCAGAAACGAAGCATCCCACCTATCACGATGCCCTCGGCCTCTCCCTGGAAGAGAAACTCGTTGCCACCCTAAAGGAGGAGGAGTTTACCGATCCCAAGCGGGTCTTTATCCAGTCTTTTGAGGTGGCGAATCTAAAGGAACTAAACAATAAGATTCTACCAGAGGCGGATCTTGCCATCCCACTGGTGCAACTACTGGATGCCTACGATGTCGCAGCCGATGGCTCGCTGATCTATGCCGATGTCAATGAGCGTCCCTACGACTTCAGCGTAAGTGGCGATCAACGAACCTACGCAGATCTGCAAACAGCCGATGGGCTGAAAGAGATTGCCTCCTACGCAGACGGCATCGGCCCTTGGAAGCCGATGGTTCGATCCACCAAGATCGTGGATGCCAACGGGGATGGCAAGGCCGATGATCTCACGGGCGATGGCGTCGTTGATGGTCGCGATCGTGTGGCGACAGAGCCCAGTGATCTGGTGAGCAACGCACACGACAATGGCTTGTTTGTTCATGCCTATACATTCCGCAATGAATCTCGCTTTCTTGCCAGTACCTATGGTGATGCCGCAGCTGAAGTCACCGCATTCCTGAACCTCGGCGTTGACGGCATCTTCACGGATTTTCCAGGTACAGGCGACCTGGTTCGCGATCAGCTGGCCGAGACGGACGTGCGCTCCCCCCAGAATCCTGCCGTAAGAACGCCGACCACATTCCAAACGCTGAAAGGCACAGCTCCGCTTGTGATCGGCCATCGGGGCGACAGTGGAGCCCGGCCGGAGCACACGCTGGCGGCCTACAAATCCGCGATCGCCAAAGGGGCAGACTTCATTGAGCCCGACCTTGTCATTACGAAGGACAATGTGCTGATCGCTCGCCATGAGCCCATGCTGGCGGTGGTGCAGCTGGATAGCAGCGGTCGCATCCTGCGGGATAGCAGCGGCAATCCCATCTTGAACAACACCGACACCAGCACCGATGTCTACAAGAGGCCTGAGTTTGCTTCTCGCCTCACAGTCAAGAATCTCGATGGTGCGCTACGCGGTGGCTGGTTTGCGGAAGACTTCACACTGGCCGAGATAAAGCAGCTCAACGCCATCGAGCGCATTCCCGCCTTACGCGGCACGGAATACGATAACGATGGGCTCAAGGTACCAACCCTGAGTGAGGTTATTGCCCTCGTCAAGCAGGTGGAGGTGGAAACGGGTAGAAAGATCGGCATCTATCCTGAAACCAAACATCCGAGCTACTTCCTCAGCGATGGCAAGAATGCCGACGGCGTGAGTGCCATCAACAAAAACACAAGCCAAATTCTTGTGGATACCCTCAAGGAAGCAGGCTTCACAGATCCAAGCAGGATCATCATTCAGTCCTTTGAGGTCGATAATCTTAAGCAGCTCCAGAACAGCATCATGCCGGCGGCAGGCATTGATGTTCCCCTGGTTCAGCTCTTTGGCGGCGGCGGCAAGCCCTACGACTTTGTGCTCAGCAACGATCCCCGCACCTACACCAGCCTCTCCACCCCCGAAGGCCTGGCGGAGATCAAGACCTATGCGGATGGCATCGGCCCCAACAAGGCCCGCATCCTGCCGATGAGCTATGGAGATGCCAACGGGGACGGTCTTCGGGATGATCGCAATGGGGATGGCCAGATCAGTGACGCCGACACCACTATCGGCAAACCAACCAGCCTGGTGACGGACGCTCACAAAGCTGGGTTGTTTGTCCACCTCTATACGCTTCGCGACGATCCCTATTTCCTCCCCGCCTCCTACGGGGGAAAGGTAGCCGATGAATATCGGGCCTTCATTGAACTTGGCGTAGACGGCTTCTTCACCGATTTCCCCGGTACCGGCCGCGCGGTGGTCACCAGCCAGACCGCGCCCAAGGCCATCGCCAATCTTGGTGGCTCCGGAGGATTCGAAGGCATGGCCGCCAGCCCCGACGGCAGCACCCTCTATCCACTGCTGGAGAAAACCGTTGCCGGAGATCCTGCTGGCTCGTTGCGCCTCTATGCGTTTGATGTCGCCAGCCAGAAGTTCACTGATCTGGTTGGCTACTACCGCATGGATCAAGCCAACCATGCGATCGGTGATATCGCCACGATTAACGAGAATGAGTTTGTGGTGATTGAACGCGACAGCACGGAAGCCAATGTCAATGGCTTCAAAAAGCTGTTCAAGATCGACATCAGCCGCAAAGATGCGCAGGGATTCCTGGCGAAAGAAGAAATCGCCAGCCTCATGGCAATTCAGGATCCCTCAGACCTCAATGGAGATGGCAAGACGACCTATACCATGCCATTCGTCACGATTGAGAACGTACTCGTCCTCGATGAAAACCACCTCCTGGTGGCCAACGACAACAACTACCCGTTCTCGAAAGGCAGGCCGCCTGAGATCGACAATAACGAAGTCATCACTTTAAAACTGGAAAGCCGACTCAATGTTGACCCCCGAATCGGCGTTGTCGCCGCCCAAGGCATGGCACCCAACACCGTGCTAGGGACCAGCGACAATGATGACATTCTTCCCGGACCGCTCTACAGCCCCGGAAACTTTGATGGACGGGCAGATCTGGTCTTCAGCGGTGCGGGAGATGACAGTATCGACTCCGCCTTGGCTGCCGGACATAACAACCTTATCTTTACCGGTTCCGGGGAGAACGTGGTCTACGCAGGTCAGCGCGATCTGATCACCGGTGGCAAGGACAGTGACGAGCTGTGGGCGATCGATGGGGACGGCAATCGCCTCAGCGGACTCGCAGGAGATGATGTCTTCGTTGTGGGCAGCAGCAACAACCGTGTCCTCGGTGGAGACGGAAATGACAGGGTGTATGTGCTCAATGCGGCTGGTAGTAACTACCTCAACGGTGGAGCAGGGGACGATGAGTTCTGGCTGACAAGCGAGCCCGGCGATGCGCCCGCCGCCAAGCAATGGGTCATGGATTTCAAGGCCGGTGAAGACAGGGTGGGACTGCGTGGTGTGACGTTCACCAGCCTCAGCTTCCAGCAGATGGGGGCTGACACCCTCTTGAGCGTGGCCGGTGTGGCTGTGGGTCACTTCAGCAACACCAGCGCCTCAACTTTAAACAACCAGAGCCATTTCCTCGGCCTGATCTGATCCGCTCCGCTCCCCTCTCCCTCCACACCACTCCACCCAGCTTTCCAAAAGTACAGCCAATGGCCGCACTCACCGTCCGCTTCGATCATGGCGTGTCTAGCGGGGATCCCCACCGCGATTCATTGATCCTGTGGACGCGCAATTCGCCTGGGGATGACGGCACAGACCCCGTGGCTGTCAGCTGGGAGATGGCTGCTACGCCAGACTCTGCTGCCAATTCGATTATCGACACTGGCAGAGTGGCAACCAAGGCCGATTGGCAGGAACTCGACCTTGTGATCGGTTTGGCGGTGGATCACTCCGGCAACTCGATCCTGCTCGATCCTGCCACCTACGCCACCCTGCCCAGGGATGGCATCCAGCTGCCGGATGTATCCGTCCAGGGCTCCGATCAGGGTGAGCGCATCTTCGCGGGTGCCGGCTCCTTCGTGGATGGGGCAGGTGGCAGCGATGAAGTCTTCAACACCGAAAGCCAGGGCGAGAACCTGTTGCTCGGTGGCCTCGGCAGCGACCGCTTCTTCCTACAGCGGGTGAACGATCAAGTGATCGGTGGCTCCCTGCTGGATGATGCTGTTGCCTTCGGTCTCTCCCCACACACAGCCCTGACAGACGGCGAACGGGACATCTTCTCGATCGAGGGGAGCGGGACACCTATCGGCAACGATCTACAGATCCTTGACTATGAGCCCGGTCTCGACGGGCTGCTCCTCGACGGGCAGCCCCTCCTCGATGAATGGCCATCGGTGCGCCAGCAGCTGCAAGCCCTGGGAGTCACCATCAATGCAGCCCCCCAGGAAAAGGGGCCCATCCGTATCACGATCCACCTGGGGCAGGAGGGCGAGCAGGACCTCAGCCCCTTCATCAACGATGCCGATGGCGACACTCTCCAGCTGCTGAAGCGGAAGGGGCCCAGCTGGTTCAACGCCGAGGGTACGACCCTGCGCTGGACTCCACCGGCGGATCTGAACGCCGAGACTCTCGCCTCGCTCGATCTGGTGCTCGGGATCAGTGATGGCCAAGCCGTCACCGAGGTGGTGCCGGTCCTGAGCCTGGCACCACCAACGCCAGCCCTGCCGCAGCTCTCGATCGAGGCCCTGGACAAGGAGAAGGCAGAAGGAAACAGCGGCTCGACCCCCTATCTCTTCCAGGTGAATCGAGAGGGGGACACCAGCGGCGAGAGCAGCAGCCGCTGGTCGCTGCGTGGCAGCGGCAGCCATCCTGCCGATGGGGGCGATTTTGTCGGTGGCCGCTCGCCCTCGGGCGAGGTGTTCTTCAGCGCCGGCCAGACATCGCAAACCATCACGATCAACATCACCGCTGACAGCAACCCTGAACCCGATGAAGGCTTCACGGTATCTCTGGAAGCCCCGACGGATGCCACTCTTCATGAGGGCGGGGCCTCCGCTTCCGGTGTGATTCGCAACGACGACACCGCCCCCACACCGCAGCCCCCGACTCCGCTTCCTGGCACACCGCCCACTCTGGCCATCGTGTCCAACGCCACAGAAGTGGTGGAGGGGAACAGCAATTCCGTGCTGTTGTCCTTCACGATCAGCCGCAGCGGCGATGTGGGAGGAATCAGCGAGCTGGACTGGCAGGTGCGAGGCGACGGGCCCAACCCTGCCGATGCCAACGACTTCAGCGGTGGTCTGCCCTCCGGCAACCTGCGCTTCCTGCCGGGCGTCACCACCCAGACCCTGAGCGTGATGGTGGCCGGCGATCGCCTGCAGGAAAGCGACGAAAGCTTCACCGTGGCGATCAGCGGGGCGCGCGGTGCCACGATCAGCGTGGCATCGGCGAGCAGCACCATCCGCAACGATGACCGGATCGGCGGCGGCGGCCGGAACCGGTTCATCGGCACGGACCTGCCGGAGTTCTTCGATGGCCGGGGCGGACGCGACAAACTCACCGGCGGCGCTGGGGCGGATACATTCGGCTTTCGCTTCCGTGATTCCGACATTCGCAAACCGGATCACATCACAGACTTCCGTTTCGGTGAGGACAAAATTGATCTCTTCCGCTCCAATGGCCAGGAGATGTCTGCGCCGAAGCGTTTCACCCGTGCGGCCGATAACAGCCAAGCGAAAAATCTCAGCGATCTCGCCAAGGCGGTGTTCGCGGATGCCAATGGCAAGGAGCCGGGCAAACAACGCCTGGGTGCCAACGCCGCTGTGCTGGTGCGGGCGACCGCCGCTGGCATCTCCGGTACCTACCTTCTGGTCAATAACGGCGACCAGAGCCTGAACAGCAACCAAGACCTGATGGTGGAGCTCAGTGGCTTCAACGGTCGCCTGCCCAGACTGGGCAACCAGGCGGTGGATTCCGTGTTCGCCTGATCGCCACGGAGTGCCCCAGGGGATGGCAAGACCCGTTCCCGGGGGCCTCTTCCTAGGATCCATCCCGCCAGCCGCGACGGGTTTCCGATGACCACCACCCCCTCCGCGCCCCCCAGCTCCCCAGCCCCCGCCTCGCCGCGCCTGAGCCTGCAGTGCGAGCCGATCGCCGCCGGCACCACCGCGATCCGCTCCCTCGACTGGGACCGCAGCCGCTTCGACATCGAATTCGGCCTGCGCAACGGCACCACCTACAACGCCTTTCTGGTGCGCGGCGAACGCACGGCGCTGATCGACACCAGCCACGCCAAGTTCCGCGACAGCTGGCTGCCGTTGTTGCGCGAGCAGATCGATCCGAAGGCGATCGATGTCCTGATCGTCTCCCACACCGAGCCCGACCACTCCGGCCTGATCGGTGACCTGATCGACGCCAACCCCGAGATCGAGATCATCGCCAGCAAGGTGGCGATCCAATTCCTGGAAAACCAGGTGCACCGCCCCTTCCGCAGCCGGGCGGTCAAGAGCGGCGACACGCTGGATCTCGGTTGCGGCGCCGACGGCGTGGCGCACCGCTTCGAGTTCCTCAGCGCCCCCAACCTGCACTGGCCGGACACGATCTTCTCCTTCGATCACGGCACCGCGATTCTTTACACCTGCGATGCCTTTGGTCTGCACTACTGCAGCGACGATCTCTTCGACGTGGATCCCGGCGCCATCGCCCCCGATTTCCGCTTCTATTACGAGTGCCTGATGGGCCCCAACGCCCGCAGCGTGCTGCAGGCCCTCAAGCGCATGGATGCCCTGCCGGAGATCAGCACGATCGCCGTGGGCCATGGGCCGCTGTTGCGGGAGCACCTGCCCCTCTGGATCGGCGATTACCGCGAGTGGAGCGGCCAGCGCAGCGCCGGCCACACCTACGCCGCCATCTGTTATGTAAGCCAATACGGCTTCTGCGACCGCCTCAGCCAGGCGATCGCCCGCGGCGTGGCGAAAGCCGAAGCCCAGGTGCAGCTTGTCGACCTGCGAGCCACCGATCCCCAGGAGCTCAGCGCCCTGATCAGCGAAGCCGCCGCGGTGGTGGTGCCCACCTGGCCGGCCCAAGCGGACGCCGACCTGCAGGCCTCGGTGGGCACCCTGCTGGCCGCCCTGAATCCGAAGCAGTGGCTGGCCTGTTACGACGCCTTCGGCGGCAACGACGAGCCGATCGACGCCGTGGCCGGCCAGCTGCGCAGCCTCAACCCCCAGGAGGCCTTCACGCCGCTGCGCATCCGCCAGGTGCCCGGCGCCGCCGACTACCAGCGCTGTGAGGAGGCCGGCACCGACCTGGGCCAGCTGCTCAGCCGCGCCAAAACGATCGCGGCGATGAAGGCCCTCGACGCCGACCTCGACAAGGCCCTCGGCCGCCTCTCCGGGGGTCTCTACGTGGTCACCGCCCGGCAGGGTCATGGTGAAGCCGCCCGCAGTGGCGCGATGGTGGCCAGCTGGGTCAGCCAGGCCAGCTTCGAGCCGCCTGGCCTCACCGTGGCCGTGGCCAAGGATCGGGCGATTGAGGCCCTGCTGCAGG
>JBKDOZ010000261.1:0-5499 GCA_046342735.1 Synechococcaceae cyanobacterium | reverse complement strand
ACCCAGTGGCGCAGCGACCCGCGCAGGATCGCCGGGCAGCCGTTGTTGACGCAGCGCGTGGCGGCCTCGCCGCTCTCGCGCACCAGCGAGGAGCCGCATTCCGGGCAGAGGGTGGGCAGGCTCAGGCGGGGGGCGCCGGGCGGGCGCAGCTCCGGCAGCACCCGCACCACCTCGGGGATGATCTCGCCGGCCTTGCGCACCACCACGGTGTCGCCCTCGTGCAGGTCGAGCTCGGCCACCCGGTCGGCGTTGTGGAGCGTGGCCCGGCTGACGCTGGTGCCGGCCAGGGGCACCGGGGCGAATTCCGCCACGGGCGTGATGGCGCCGGTGCGGCCCACCTGCACCACCAGGCGCCGCAGGCGGCTGGGGGCCTCCTCGGCGGCATATTTCAGGGCCACGGCCCAGCGGGGGGCCTTCTGGGTGAAGCCGGCATCGGCCTGCAGCCGCAGGTCATCGAGCTTCACCACCACGCCGTCGGTGGCGTAGGGGAGGCCGCGGCGCCGCTCGTCCCAGGAGGAGAAGAAGGCCTCCACCGCCGCCAGATCGGGCAGGCGTTCGGCGTTGGGGTTCACGCGGAACCCCGCCTGCCGCAACCACTGCAGGACCTGCCACTGGCCGGTGGGGGGGGGCGGGTCGTGGCCGGCGGCCTTCCACTGGGGCGGCAGATGCAGGGTGTAGGCGAAGAAATCGAGCCGCCGCTGGCCCACCACCTTCGGGTCGAGCTGGCGCAGGGTGCCGGCGCAGGCGTTGCGGGGGTTGGCGAAGGGGGCTTCACCACGCCGTTCCCGCTCGGCGTTGATCGCGGCGAAGGTGGCATCGGGGATCAGGGCCTCGCCCCGGATCTCCGCCCAGGGGGGCGGCTGCTCCAGGGCCAGGCGCAGCGGCACGCTCTGGATCGTGCGCACGTTGGCGGTGATCTCCTCGCCCCGCTCGCCGTCGCCGCGGGTGGCGGCCCGCACCAGCACCCCGTTCTCGTAGCTCAGGGCCAGGGCGTTGCCGTCGATCTTGAGCTCCCCCACCATCGCCAGGGGTGTGTCCGGCCGGCGGTCGAGGGCCCGCAGCAGCCGCTCGTACCAGGCCTCCAGCTCGGCGATCGAGAAGGCGTTGTCGAGACTGAGCAGGGGGATGCGATGGGACACCGTCGTGAACCCCTCGGCCGGCGCACCGCCCACCCGCTGGGTGGGGCTGTCGGGGCGCACCAGCTCGGGATGGGCGGCCTCGAGGTCGAGGAGCTCGCGGTAGAGCCTGTCGTAGACCGGATCCTCCAGGACGGGGGCGTCGAGCACGTAGTAGGCATGGGCGGCGCGCTGCAGCAGGCTGCGCAGCTCGGCCGCCTGGGATTCCAGGCCCTGGTCGGCCGGAGGCTCCGGCGTCGGCCCCGCCGCCCCGCTCATGCCGCAGCCGGTTTCTGGATGCGGTCCACCCGCCAGGCGTCATCCACCTTGATGAAGGTGAAGTCGAGCGGCAGCTCCTCGTTGCCCTCCGACTTCAGCTTGACGGTGAGGATGATCTGGTCTTCCTGCAGGCGCGGCCGGCCCGATTTGAGGTTGCGGTACTTGTTGAGCTGCAGGCCGGCCAGGAAACGGATGAACTGCTGCCGGTTCACGTGCGAGCGGTAGTTCTTGGTCGTCAGCAGGTAGGCGCCATCGATCTGGCCGGCCGCCACCTGGTTGAAGAACTGCTTGAGCAGGGGGTTGATGCCGCGGGCGCTCAGCACCAGCCGCACCGCCGAAATCGTCCAGTACGCCAGAAGCGCGAAGGCGCCGGCCAACAGGGCCTTGGTGCCGAGGGTGCGGGCCAGGCTCCAGTCCATCGCGGGTCAGCGGGGTTTTCGTTGGCCAGAGTCTGCCCGAAGACCCCACCGCGCCGGCGGGGCGGCGATGATGCGGCCCGCGGAGCGATCCCCTCCCCCGTGCCCCTCGAACCTCTGCTGCCCCTCTTCCACCGCCTGAACCGGGAGCATTTCGAGGGGACCCTGGCCCGGGAGGGTCGCCCCCTGGTGGCGCTGCGTTGGAGCGATGGCCGCCTCACCCGCACCGCCGGCCTGTACCGCCGGGGGGTGGATGGGCAGGGGCGGGAGCTGTGCGAGATCGTCTTGTCGCGGCCGCTGCTGGAGCCCCTCCCGCACGAGGCCACCCTCAGCACCCTTTGCCACGAAATGATCCATGCCTGGGTGGATCGGGTGCTCGGGGCGCGCGAGGTGCATGGCCCCCTGTTCCGGGCGCGGATGGAGGCCATCAACGCCGCCCAGCACGCCTTTGCCGTGACGCTGCGCCACCGCTATCCGGTGCCGGTGGAGACGGCCCGCTGGATCGCCCGCTGCCCCCGCTGCGGCCTCACCGCCCCCTACCGGCGGCGGCGCAGCAACCTCGCCTGCCGCCCCTGCTGCGAGCGCCACCACGACGGCCGTTGGCACGCCAGCTGCCTGCTGGTGTTTGAGCCGAGCGCCGCCTAAGTTCAGCCCGTTCGGTTGCGGCCGCTCCCCCTTGCTGCTCACCTTTCTCTGGAGCCTGGAGTGGGGGGGCGTCACGATCGCGCTGGTGGGGCTCGGCCGCGAGCGCTGGTTGGCCACCCGCCAGCCCCTGCCTCGCCGCTGACGGCTGGGGCAGCGGTACCTTTGTCGGCATGGTCCGATCCCGCGACGGCTATCAGGGCGGCTACCCAGGCGGTTCCACCGGCCCCTCCTCCAGCGGCTCCCTCGACCAGCGATTGGACCGCTGGGTGAGCGCCGGGCGCCAGCTGGTGGATGGGGTGGCGGGCGCGCGGCCGGGTTCGCGGCCCCCGGGGCGCCCTGGCGGCCTGGGCCGTTGGCTGGAGGAGCGCATGGATTGGCTGCTCGATGACAGCGACGACTGGCGCGAGCCCTGGCAGGAATCCCGGCAGGAGCCCCAGGGGTTCCCCAGCGAGTCGCGCCTGAGGCCCTCCAGCCCAGCCCCGATCCGGGCCCCGAGCCCCGACCCGAACCCGACCCCGGCCCCGTCCGCGCGGACGCCTGCTGCGGCCAGCGGTCGCCGGCGCAGTCTGGAGGCGATCTCCCGCCGTGGTGCCGCTCCGGCCGCCACTCCCGCCACCGCGGCCACTCCCGCCCCTGCTGCCCCCACCGCCCCCGCTGCCCCCAACGACGGCGAGTGGCCCGACGACGACAGCTTCTCCGTTCCCCGCTGGCGCCGCCCCGCGTCGGCGCCCCCGCCTGGGCCCGATCTCAGCGCACCGCCACCGCCGCCACCCCCCCCGGCCCGTCCCCTGCCCCGCTCCACCCGTCGCCGCCCCTGAGCCCCGAGCTGGCCCTGGGCCCCCAGCAGCCCCGCCGATCCGGTGGGTACGGTGAAAGGGTTGCGTCCGGACGCCCTGCGTTCTTGAACCGATGAGCAGCCTGGTGGTGGTGGGTTTCCCCACGGTGGCGGAGGCGGAAGAGGTGCGCCGCGAGCTGGTGACGATCCAGCGCGAGCGGCTGATCGCCATCGAGGACGCCGTGGTGGTGGAGCGACACAGCGACGGCGGCGTTCAGTTGCACCAGGCCGTCAACCTCACGGCCACCGGGGCGGTGAGCGGCGGTTTCTGGGGCTCCCTGGTGGGGATGCTCTTCCTCAATCCCTTGCTGGGTGGGGCGCTGGGGGCTGGATTGGGCGCCGTCTCCGGCCTGCTCACCGACCTGGGCATTCAGGATGATTTCCTGCGCGAGGTGGGCACCACCCTGCCGAATGGGGGTGCTGCCCTCTGCCTGCTGCTGCGTGAGGCGACGCCCGATCGGGTGGTGGAGCGCCTGCGCGCCCACGCTCCGAACGCCAAGCTGCTGCGCACCAACCTCAGTCACACCGACGAGGATCAGCTGCGAGAGCTTCTCGAGAAGGCGAGCAAGCAGGCGGAGGCGTTGCGTCTCTCCTGACGGCGCCCACCTGGAAGCTGCAGCCGCGCTGGCGCAGCTCCTGGTTCACCGGGGCCACCAGTTCCCGCGGCAGGTCGCCGGCCATCTCTTCTGCCGAGGTGGCGATGCCGGGGGAGCCCTGCTGGAGGGCACTGAGCAGGTCGGCCCAGAGCCCGATCAGGCGCCGTTGCTGCTGGCTGGCGTCGGCCCCCGTGGGGACTGTTGTTTGGCGTGGGGGCGGATCGCCGCTGCTGCGCAGGCTTGGGGAGGGGCGGCGATGGGAGGCACGGGAAGGCATGGCCATGGGGGGTCCTGAGAGTGCCCGAATGCTGGCCACATCATCCGCAGCGTCAATCCGTCGAGGGTTCCTTGTGATGAGTTGCCATCATCTACAGGAAACTCCATGTTCTTTTCAAGAAACTCCATGTTCTTTTTGGAAGGCCCGCAGCCGCTCCCGGGCCGGCACCGGGCCTAGCCATTCCTCCAGGGCTGGCGAAAACACCTCGCGGATCACGGTGAGCTCCCGGCCGCTGCGGAAGAAGCGGTAGTGGCGGCTCCAGAAGGGGCCGGCGCAGCCGAACCGCTCCTCCAGCCAGTCGGCCTGCACCTGCCCCAGGCCGTCCACCTCCCGGAACAGTTCGGCCCGTCCGGCCGTCAGGCTGCGCCAGATCGGCAGGCTGCGATCCAGCAGATGGGCCTCGGCCTGGGCCTGGTTCCACCAGCTCTCGGCCCAGCCCAGGGTGCGATCGCCACAGTTCAGCCACACCTGGCGCCGCAACAGCGGCTCCTCCAGCTCCGCCACCTGCTCGGGCGCCGCCGGATCGGGCGCGGTCTCCGGCGCCATGGCGATCAGCTCCACCTCCACCGGATCGCCGGTGAGCAGCTGCAGGTGGCGGGTGGGGCTGCCGTCCCCGAGCAGCATCAGCTTCCAGGCGCCGCTGAGCTCGCGTCCCGCCTGGGCATCCAGCACCTCCGCCAGGGGGGCCTGCCAGAGCGAGCGGGGGGAGGGGAAGGGGATCAACTGCCGTTGCTGATCGACACCCGGCGCACCTCGCCGTCCCGCTCGATTTCAGCCACGTCGCCGCCGGCCATGCGCAGGCGCCAGCCGCTGGTGCCGATCGCCTCGCCCACGCCCACGCTCGTGGTGATCTCGCCCACCTGGAAGATGGCCGAGCCGGCCTTGCCGGCTGCCGCCACCACCCCCACCAGCACCGGCGCGGGCGCCAGGGCCCTGGGGGCCGGAGCGGGGCGCACCGGAATCGGCCGCGGCCCGGCGGCGATCGGGGCCGGGGGCGCCGCTGCGGCCAGCCGCGGGCTCACCGGCACCCGCAGGATCGGGGCTGCCTCACGGTTGGGATCAGGCAGCTGGGAGAGCTGCTCGATCCAGGGTTCGTCTGGCGGCGGCGGCAGGTCATCGCCCGGCTGGGCCGCGCCGGGCAGGGCGGGATTCTGCAGGGCCACCGGGGCCGGAGCGAGCAGCTGGGGCGGAGCCGGGGTGGGTGCCGGCACGGCGGGACCGAGGCTGCGCAGCCGCTCCATCAGCAGCAGGTTGCGCTCCTGGCGGAGGTTTTGTTGGGCCTGGTTCCAGGAGGCGAGGCTGAAGGCCGTGCCCACCGCGCTCACCAGGCACACCC
>JBKDOZ010000260.1:0-2728 GCA_046342735.1 Synechococcaceae cyanobacterium | reverse complement strand
CAGGGCCTTACCCAGGGCACTGGTGCTCTTGCCCTTGCCGTCGCCGGTGTAAATCTCGATGCCATCGAGGCCGCGCTCCCCGCCGCTTCCCGCCTCGCCGGAGGCCAGGCGTCGGTGGGCCCGCATCTCCGAGTGCAGGTCAGCGAGCTGGACCAGCTCCGGCGGAGCCCCCCGGCCGGTGCAGATGATCTCCATGCCCGCGGGCCGGTCCGCCAGGGTGCGCACCACCTCCGCCGTGTCGAGCAGGCCCAGGTCGAGCACCGGGTTCAGTTCGTCGAGCACCAGCACCGAATAGAGGTTGCTGGCGATGGCCCCGCGGGCGATGTCCCAGCCGCGGCGAGCCTCCGGGTGGTCGAAGCGGCTCGCCTCCTGCGCCGTGAAGAACTCGCCGCGGCCGGTGCGCACCTGGTCGATCAGGTGGGGGAAGCCCTGCTGCAGGGCCTCGATCGCCGCATCTTCGTCGTAGGAGCGTCCGGGCCCCTTGAGGAACCGCAGCAGCAGCACCCGGGTGCGCCGCTGCTCACAGATCCCCAGGCCGATGGTGCGCAGCACCACCCCAAGGGCGGCCTGGCTTTTTCCCTTGCCCTCTCCGTCGTAAACATGCAGCTGGCCGAGGGCTCGCTCATCGCTGCCGGCGGCCGTGCGGATGCCGATGCCGCGGCCGGTGCCCCGCTGGGGGCTCTGGGTGGGGCTGCTGGACGGGGTCATCGGCCGGGCGGGCAGATGGGGATGCTACCGAGCCCCGCCCGGTTTTCCGGTCGCCCTCCCGTTCGCCAGTGCTGCCGAGCCCTTGCCAGGATCGAAGCCCGATCGTGCAGCCCCCCCTGACTTCCGCCCCGCCCCTCACGCTCCTGGAGGCCCTGCCTCCTCCCCTGGAGACATCCCTGGCGCTTGTGCGCCAGCGGATTGAGGGGCTCGGCCAGGTGGTGGTGGCCTACTCCGGTGGCGTCGACAGCGCCCTGGTGGCGGCCCTGGCGGTGGAGTGTCTCGGTGAGGGAGCCCTGGCGATCACCGGGGTTTCGCCGGCCCTGGCCCCCCACCTGCGGGAGGAGGCGCGGGCGCAGGCCGCCTGGCTGGGGCTGCGGCACCAGGAGGTGCCCACCGCGGAGTTGGCCGACCCCGCCTACGCCAGCAACCCCGAGGACCGCTGCTACGCCTGCAAGCGGGAGCTGCATAGCCTGCTGGCGCCGATTGCCGCCGCCGCGGGCGCGGCGCAGGTGGTGGATGGGGTCAACCTCGATGACCTGGGCGATCACCGACCCGGTCTGCGCGCCGCCCGGGAGCATGGGGTGCTCTCGCCGCTGGCGGAGGCGGGCATCGACAAGGCTGGCGTGCGCCACCTCTCCCGTGCCCTGGGCCTGCCCTGGTGGGACAAACCCGCCCAGCCCTGCCTGGCCTCCCGCTTCCCCTACGGAGAAGCGATCAGCGCGGAGCGATTGCGGCGGGTGGCCGCGGCGGAAGATTGGTTGCGCCTGCGAGGCTTCACCGACCTGAGGGTGCGCAGCCAGGGCGAGGCGGCCCGCATCGAACTCCCCTCTTCCTCTCTGCCCGAGGCATTGCAGCGTCTGGCGGTCGAGGGGTTGCGGGGGGAGTTGGTGGATGCGTTTCTCTGCCTCGGATTCCAGGCGGTGAGCCTCGATCTGGAGGGTCTGGTGAGCGGCAAGCTCAACCGCGCCCTCAGGGAGTCGGCAGGGCGGGCTCCCGTTCCGAACCCTCCACGCTGGCGGGCGTCTCGCGGCGGAAGCTCGTGAGCTTGTGGTGCCGCGATCCCAGTTCCTCGGCCAGGGTGAGGCAGGCCTTCTCGGGCATGGTGTGGTCGCCGCAGGTGAACACATCAACGGCGGCGTAGCCCGATTCCGGCCAGGTATGGATCGAGATGTGGGACTCGGCCAACAGGGCCAGGCCCGTCACACCCTGGGGCTGAAAGCGGTGGGTGATCAGATTGAGCAGGGTGGCACCGGCACGTTTCGCTGCCGTTGTGATGGTGTCCCTGAGAAAGGCTTCGTCGTCGAGCCTGGACGAATCGCAGTCGTAGAGCTCGAGGATGCAGTGTTTGCCGACCGCTTCACAGCTGGGGCTGGGTGACTGGGGCATGTCGCCGACACCGGTCCATCCCGGGTTGGGGTGGAGGCAGGACAGGCTCTGGTTCATCGAATCCAGGCAAAGAGATCTCACCATACGGGATGGGGGGCGAAAAGGGGCCAACGGTGCGCGAGCGGACAACCGCCACGGTCTGGCCTACGCCGCACTGAGCACGCCCGCCTGCATGCGCACCACCTGGGCGGCCCGGGTCCAGCCGCCGCGGAAGGCCTCCAGGTGGGTGGCGCTCACCAGGCACTGGTGCCCCTCCCCAACGGCCTCGAGCAGCAGCTGCTGGCGCTCCGGATCCAGCTCCGCCAGCACATCGTCGAGCAGCAGCAGCGGCGGATGGCCCACCACCCGCTCCACCAGCTGCAGTTCCGCCAGCTTGAGGGCCAACACCAGCGTCCGTTGCTGCCCCGCCGAGCCGTAGCGCCGGGCGGGCTGCTCGGCCAGCTGGAAGTCGATCTCATCCCGCTGGGGGCCCACCTGGCAGGACCCCAGCCGCTGTTCCTCGGGGCGTTGCTGGCGCCGCTGCTCCTCCAGTGCCTGGCGCCGGCTCTCCTCCTGGCGGGCCTCCTCCGGCGCCGGCGCGAGGGGGGTGCGGCGGCGGTCGCGCTGCGGCTGGCGCGCGGCGCGGCCCCGGGGG
>JBKDOZ010000259.1:0-7130 GCA_046342735.1 Synechococcaceae cyanobacterium | reverse complement strand
GTGGTGGTGGTGCGCTTGCCCTCGTTGAGCAACTTCTCCGACCTCGATCCGCTGGAGGCCGAGGCCAGCGTGCAGCTGCGCTGGATCCGACCGGGCGAGGAACTCGGCCAACCCGACGCCGTGATCCTGCCGGGCAGCAAGCAGACCCTGGGCGATCTGGCGGCCCTGCACGGCAGCGGGCGGGGGGTGGATCTGGCGCGTTACGTGGGGGCGGGAGGGCAGGTGTTCGGTCTGTGCGGCGGCCTGCAGATGCTTGGCCAGAGCCTGAGGGATCCCGTGGGGCTGGAGGGGGGCATCGCGGGGGAGGCGGCGGGCCTGGGCCTGCTGCCGCTCCACACCGTGTTTGCCGCCACCAAGACCCTGCGGCGGCGCCGCAGCCGCGCCCTCTGGCCGGCCGGGGAGGCGCTGGAGCTGGAGGGCTTTGAGCTGCACCATGGCCGCAGCGAATGCGGGGCCGCCCCCCTGTGCCAGGAGGCGGGATTGGGCTGGTGGCAGTCCGTGGGCGAGCGGGGCGGACTGGTGGCCGGCACCTATCTGCACGGGGTGTTTGAGAACGGGGCCTGGCGGCGCCGTTGGCTGAATGGCCTGCGGCTTAGGCGCGGCCTGCCGGCCCTGAGCGAGGGGCAGCCCCACCATCACCGCCAGCGGCAGGAACTGCTCGATCGCCTGGCCGAGGCCTTCGAGCGCCACGTGGATCTGGAGCCCCTGCTGCGGTGAAGGACACATCCCGCCCAAGGAGCGCCATCCCTGTGCACTGGCCCAATGGGCGCCTCACCGAGGAGCCGGCGGGGCGCGACTGGCTGGTGGCGGCCCGGGAGGCGGGGGTGCTCATTCCCACGGGCTGCCTGGGGGGGAGCTGCGGGGCCTGTGAGATCGAGGTGAACGGGCGGATCGTGCGCGCCTGCGTGGCCCGGGTGCCGGCCATCCAGCAGGGTTCGCTGACGGTGGGCCTGGCCGAGGATCCCTTCTGGTGAGGCGACGCCCGTGGTGGCCCCTCAGCCGTCGCTCTGGATCAGGCCGCCCCCCAACAACACCGGCCCGGCATAGAACACGGCGGCCTGGCCCGGGGTGATCGAGAACTGGGGTTCGCGGAAGGCCAGCTGGCAACGGTGGGGCCTGGCGGCACGCCGATCGGCCTCCGTGGGCTCGAGGGGAACAAGAACCGCGCGGACCGGTGCGCTGCGGTAGCGCACCTGCACGCTCAGCTCCAAGGGAGCCTCGGGGGGGGCCATCGACACCCAGTTCACCGCGCCGACGACACAGCCCTCGCGGGCAGCCTCCGCGCGCGGGGCCACCACCACTCGGTTCATCGCCCCATCGAGGCGCACCACATGCAGCGGCTCGCTCCACGCCACCCCGAGACCCTTGCGTTGGCCAATGGTGAAATGCTCGATGCCATCGTGCTGGCCCACCACCGTGCCGTCGGCCAGAACGATCTCACCCGCGCGGGGGGGCAGATACGCGTCGAGGAAGGCGCGCATGGAGCCGTGGTGGTCGGCCAGGCAGAGGTCTTGGCTTTCGGGCTTCTCGGCGGTGCGAAGGCCCAGGCGGGCGGCTTCGGCGCGGGTATCGGACTTCGTGAGTTCACCGAGGGGGAATACCAAAGAGGCCAGCACCTCCTGGGGAAGGTCGTAAAGGAAGTAGCTCTGGTCCTTGTGGGGATCGAGCCCTCGCAACAGCTGGTGGCGCCCCGCGGCATCGCCTGGCACGGGTTCCGGGTCGAGGGCTTCGGCATGGCGCACCCGGGCGTAGTGACCGGTGGCAACCCGGGCAATGCCTCGCTCCTGGCGGGCCCACGTCAGCATGGGGCCGAACTTCACGGCGCGGTTGCAACGGGAACAGGGGAGGGGCGTGATGCCCTGCTCGTAGCCGTCCACCAGGAAGTCGACGATCTGTTCGCGGAAGCGTTCCCGTGAATCCACGACATGGTGGGGGATCCCGAGCTCCTCACATAACCCGGCGGCATCCACCAGCCCTTCCGCGCAGCAGGCGCCCTTGCCGCTCATCAGCCAGAGGGTGAGCCCCTCCACCTCCCATCCCGCGGCCTGCAGCAAGGCCGCTGTGAGGGAGCTATCGACCCCACCGGAGAGACCGGCCACCACACGATGTTCACCCGGCCAGCCGCGAAGCCGCTCCAGGGCCGCCATGCCGGCGACGGTGGCCCAGGCAACGGGGGCGTTAGCAACGGGGGCGTTAGCCACGGAGGGAGAGGGCTGCATGCAGACGGATTGGAGCTGGCGAGTGGATCGAGCTGGAGTGGATCGAGCTGGAGTGGATCGCACTGACCTGCGCACCATTCTCAAACTATAGATGTTGCCTCAGGGCGACACACACTCTTGGGTTGCGGCCCAACGACAGAGCCCAACGACACGGCTCAACGACACGGCTCAACGCAACTCCCTATCGCGGCCATCGAGAAGAGCTACGGCTTTGAGGCGGGCTCAGAGGGCATGGCAGCAGCAAGGGGCCAGCCCAGGCAGCAGAGAGCCATAAGCAGTTAATCGTAATAACCCTTGCGCCAGCGCTCTTCCTCTTCCTCTTGGGCTTTTTTCCTTGACCGCATATACGTAAGCTGTGCGTAGTACAAAGCCAGAAGAACGAGGAAACCGCCTCGCACATGTTCGAGCCGATCGAGGCTCAACTCCTCGATGTGGCCAACCGCCCCAGTGGACGTGGAAGGCTGGGAAGGAATCAAAGCATTGCCTCCTGGCAATTCAGACTCATAACGCACCTTACAAGAAGAAAGAGATTGCGGCACGTCCACCTCCCCGGACTTGCCATCCATCGACGCCATGGTTGTGCGGCCCATGCCGGAAGACCTCGACGGCTTTCTTCAGCAAAAACCCACTCTGCGAGGCAAGGGGCAAGGCCATCGCCCCGCACATCCGCAGGGGAGCCAAGCACCCAAAGCGCCCTTCGGGGTGAACCATGGGGAGACAGGCAGCCGAACCCGATGGCCCACACCCCCAGCTGGCCCGCCCGCGATGCGGACCACCTCCTGGTGGACTCCGCCACGATGGCCGAACTGGAGGAGCGCCTGTTCGCCAGCGGCCTGCCGGTGGCCTCCCTGATGGAAAAAGCAGCCCTGGCGGTGAGCCAGCGGTTGCTGCTGGAACCTCCCGACGAAGCCGTGGTGCTGGTGGGTCCCGGCCACAACGGCGGCGATGGCCTGGTGGTGGCCCGGGAACTGCACCTTGCGGGCATCCCGGTGCGGATCTGGGCTCCGTTCCCGCACCCCAAACCGCTCACCGACGCCCACCTGCGCCACGCCCTCTGGCTGGGCATTCCCCGGTTGGAGGCTCCCCCAGAGCCGGAGGAGGGGGCCCTGTGGGTCGATGCCCTCTTCGGCATTGGCCAGAGGCGCCCGGCGGGAGAGGCGATCGAGAGCCTGCTGGAGAGGCGGCAAGAAACCCGGCCGGGCCGTTTGGTGGCGATCGACGTGCCGACCGGGCTCTGCGCCGACTCCGGCAGGCTTCTGGGCCGCTCGGCCGCCCACGCCAACCGCACCTACTGCCTGGGGTTGATCAAGCGCGGCCTTCTGCAGGACAGCGCCCTGCGTTGGGTGGGCGAACTGATCCGCCTCGATCTGGGACTACCCAGCTCGCTGTTGGCCCCCCTGTCGATCAACACCCCACGGAGCCTGGGGCCCGGGGACCGGCCCCTGGCCCCGTGGCCCCCGGAGGATCCAGCGGCCTCCAAATACCAGCGGGGGCGTCTGCTGGTGGTGGCCGGCAGCCTTCACACCCGCGGTGCCGCCCAACTCGCCCTCAGCGGCGCCAGCGCATCAGGATGCGGCAGTCTGCGGGCGGCCGTGCCAGCGCCGATCGCCGAAGGGCTCTGGAGCGTTCATCCCCACGTGGTGCTCGAGGGATCGACGCTGGCCACCCCCTGCGGCTCCCTGGCGTTGGCGTCCCTACCGGAAAGCTGGCTGGACCGGCTGGATGCTGTGCTGCTGGGGCCTGGGATCGGCACGCCCCGCGACGAGCAGGACGGGAGGGAGGAAGCGGAGCGATGGGGCGAGCTGCAGTCCTTCCCGGGCCTGCTGGTGCTCGATGCCGATGGCCTGAACCGCCTCGCCCTCCGATCGGCGACGGAGAGGGAGCCCGCCGTGTGGCTGGCGGGGCGGGCCGGCCCCACCTGGATCACCCCCCACGCCGGAGAATTCGCCCGTCTCTTCCCGGCCTTGGCGGATCTCCCCCCACTGGAGGCGGCGGCGCAGGCGGCCGAGAGCTGCGCCGCCGCCGTTTTGCTCAAGGGGGCCCGCAGCGTCGTAGCGGCGCCGGATGGGCGGCGCTGGCAGTTGCGGACCGCAGCACCTGCCGTAGCTCGAGCGGGCCTGGGCGATGTGCTGGCGGGCTACAGCGCCGGGATGGGGGCGCGAGCGTGGGCGGCGCGGCGAGGAACCAACGGACTCGACGCCAGCCTTCTAGCGGCGGCGGCTCTGGACCACGCCAGTGCCGGACTGATGAATAACGTGTCGAAACATCCCTGGGAAAACCGGGAAGCGAATACCACCCCCCAAGGCGTGGCCCAATCGCTGGGCCTGTTGAGCCCAGGGGAGCCGGGAAATATCGATGACGGGTCCAACACAATCCCCGTCAGAGACCGATGAATTCCCGAAAAGCCTTGTGACAGCAGGGATAGCGGGCCTTTATCCGCCGGGGTGAGACCAAACTTCGACATACAAAGCTAAAAGGTTGCTAAAAAGTAGGTCGCAAGCTTGGCGAGGAAGGGATAGTACCCAAACCCGCCAGATTCCATGACTGCCTCCCAGGTCCGCACGAGTGACGGCCTCAGCCGCAGGGGCAGTGATTCCATGACCTGGTACCTGGCCTCGATCGGCCGCGAGCCGCTGCTGACTCCGGCAGAAGAGATCGAACTTGGTAACCAGGTGCAAGCGATGATGGGGCTGGTAGAGGAAAAGCGCGAGGACTACAGCCCTCAAGAACGCAAAATCATCAAAGTGGGCCGGCGCTCCAAGGAGCGCATGATGAAGGCGAACCTGCGGCTCGTCGTCAGTGTCGCCAAGAAGTACCAGGGCAAAGGCATGGAGCTTCTGGATCTGATCCAGGAAGGCTCCCTCGGGTTGGAGCGGGCTGTGGAAAAGTTTGATCCCACCCGTGGCTACAAGTTCTCCACCTACGCCTTCTGGTGGATTCGCCAGAGCATGACCCGGGCGATCGCCTGCCAGAGCCGCACGATCCGGCTGCCCGTCCACCTGAGCGAGCGTCTCAGCACGATTCGCAAGGTGAGCCTCGATCTGGCCCACAAGTTGGGCGCCATGCCCAGTCGCCAGGAGATCGCCGAAGAGCTGAACATGCCCTTAGAGGAGCTCGACTCCCTGCTGCGCCAATCCCTGACCACCTCCAGCCTGGATGCCCCGATCCATGCCGATGAGGGCCGCAGCTTCCTGGGCGACCTGATTGCTGATGCCTCGGCCGAGGAGCCGCTGGAGCAGGTGGAGCGGGGCATGCACCAGGAACAACTGGTGCGCTGGCTCGGACACCTCACCGAGCAGGAACGCGAAGTGCTGGCCCTCCGTTTCGGCCTCGACGGCAAAGAGCGACATACCCTGGCCGAGATCGGGCGGCTGCTGGATGTCTCCCGGGAGAGGGTTCGCCAGGTGGAGCTGAAGGCACTACGCAAACTGCGCAACCTCACCCGGCGGGTACCCCCCAACCTCTGATCCCAGGTCGCGGCATTGGAGCCCCAAGGTCCATTCCTCCCGCTCGTCTACCATCCCGCCTACTCCGCGCCGCTGCCGAGCAGCCATCGCTTCCCGATGGCGAAGTTTCGGATGCTGCATGACCGATTGAGGGAGGGAGGCTTCGGAGCTGCAGAGCACTGGCATGAGCCGTTGCCAGCGCCGCGCCGATGGATGGAGCGGGTTCATGGCCGTTCGTACCTGGAGGCCTTCGCCCAGGGGCGGCTGGAAGCCAAGGCCTTGCGTCGCATTGGATTACCAGCGACAACCCCATTGGTGCGACGGACCTGGCTGGCGGTCGGGGGAACTGTCCTGACGGCACGCCTGGCACTGGAGCGGGGAGTGGCCTGCCACCTGGCTGGGGGAACTCACCACGCCTTCCAGGACCATGGCAGTGGATTCTGCATCGTCAACGACGTGGCGGTGGCCGCACGGGTGCTGCTGGATGAACGGCAGGTGCGGCAGATCCTTGTGGTCGACCTCGATGTCCATCAGGGGGACGGAACGGCCTGGCTCTTCCGCGACGAACCGCGTGTCTTCACCTTCTCCGCCCATTGCCAGAGCAATTTCCCGGCCCACAAGCAGGAGAGCGACCTGGATCTGGCGCTGAAGGATGGCGTTGAGGATGGCGAGTATCTGGCGGTGATTGGGACCGTTTTGCCAAGACTTCTGGAGCAGGTGAAGCCCGATTTGGTGCTATACAATGCCGGTGTTGATCCCCATCGAGAGGATCGGCTGGGTAAACTTTGCCTCAGCAGCGACGGTTTGCTAGCCCGTGATCGGCTGGTTCTCAATGCCTGCAGAAGCCTGGCAATTCCGGTGGCCACCGTTTTAGGGGGCGGCTACGACGCCTTGGAATCTCTAGTAGAGCGCCATGCCATGGTGTTCCGGGCGGCGGCAGAAGTCCTGGAGTCAAAGCAAGGGACACACAATCCATCGACTCAAACAAAAGAGCCAGGAGAACATGGAGATGCTGCGACAGCGTTGCCGTTGGCATGCAAAGAGGATCCAAAACCGTAAAGACAACGCAAAAACATATATGAAGCCAAAAGCCAACAGAACGAGGCGAACATACACGGGAAATGATCACGAGGTCACGCTGCCAGCAAATACGTGGGGAGTTCTTGGCAGGATTGACGCCGAAGTTTACGCTCAAGAAGAACCCCTCAGAGCGTAAAAGTGTTTACAGGTTAAGCCCCTGATGGCGACGCTAGTCGCGGCGAGCCCGGGACACTCTTGACTTGTTTATCTCCATCCGTTGCTATTGTCATGCATCAAAAGAAGCGCAGTCCATAAGCCCTGCTGGTCACCAAACAGGATTCAACGTCTTTGGCGATACCCTAAGGGGATGATTACGATGACCCAAATGAAGGATCATGGCCTCAAAGCTTGCGAAAGAAAAGAAATCGAGGGAAGCTGACTGAAG
>JBKDOZ010000258.1:0-7802 GCA_046342735.1 Synechococcaceae cyanobacterium | reverse complement strand
GGGTAGGGCCCGGCTCAGAAGGGGAAGCCCAGAAGGCGGAACAACGACCCCGCGTTGACCAGGGGTGCGATCGGTTCGACCGCCGAGCGCAACGTGTCGTTGGCCTTCGCCCAACCGTGGCGCTCCACCACCACCACATCGCCCTGCTGCAGGGGCGGGTTGGCCTGGGAGCCCATGGGCGCGGCGGGGTTGTACGCCACGGCGCTCTGCCGGATGGTGCCATTCGGCTCCAGCCGCAGCAGCCGCACCTGGCCGGCGTTGGCCCGGCGGGTGAGGCCGCCGGCCGAGAGGAGCGCCTGGGAGAGGGGGCTGTTGGCCTTCACCGCCTGGGCGCCGGGGCGCTCCACCTCGCCCACCACATTCACGCTGATGGTGTCCGGGGCGAAGGTGGAGGAGGCCACCCGCAGCAGTTCGGTCTCGCTGAGCTGCTCGGCGCGGGGAATGAGCACGCTGTCGCCGTCATAGAGGAGGGGGTTGACGGTGGGGCCGCCCGCCTCGAGCACCTGCAGGAAGTTGTACTGAACCGTGCGCACCGGCGAGCCCGGACCGGCGGTGGGTCGCTGGATGGTCACCCGCCGCAGGTCGCCGTGGGCGGTGATGCCGCCCGCCTTCTGCACAGCGTCCACCAAGGTGGGCCAGCCGGCGCTCTGGATCACCGCGCCGCCGGTGCCGCTCCCGGTGCTGGCCAGCTGGTTGCTTCCCCCCTGGCCGATGCTGTAGAGGCCGGGCCGCTGCACTTCACCGCTGATCGATACCCGCACCGGGCGGGCCTGCAGCAGGTCGAGGTAGACGATCGGTCGGCGCAGGATGGCCGCATAGCCGCTGGTGATGCGGGCGCGGGCCCCATCCATCGTCAGCCCCCACACCGGCACCGATCCGAGCCGCGGCAGGTTGAGGGTGCCATCGCTCATCACCTCGGCGGTGGTTTCGTAGCCCTCCATCTTGAACACGCTCATCTTGAGGCGGTCGCCCGGGCCGAGGCGGTAGCGCACCGGGGCGTCGGCTTCGGATGGGGCGGCGGTTGCCGGCGCGGCAGGGGCGGCGGCCGCGCTGCGCTGGCTCAGGCTCTGGCTGGAGGAGGGGAGGGCCGCCGCGGCGATCAGCAGACCGGCCAGCGGCAGGGCCAGGCGGGGCCGAAGGGTCGGCATCGGGGCGGTCCAAAAGAAAGTCTCTTGAGGCTATGGGATTCCTTCGCAGGCCGGGGGGCGGTTCGGGCCAGCTGCCCGCCCGGGCCTCAGCCCGGCTCACCCGCCGCCCGGGCCTCAGCCCGGCTCACCCGCCGCCAGGGAAAGGGCCCGCCGCCGGGCCCCGGCCGCCAAACGCCCCCGCTCGTCGGGGTCGGCGATCAGGCGCTCCATCGCCGCCAGCCAGCTGGCCGGGTCATCGTCCAGCAGCAGCCCGTCCTGGCCGTGGCGCACGAACCCTTGATAAGGGGGGCGGTTGGAATAGAGGCCGGCGGCGCCGCAGCGGGCCGCATCGATCAGCTTCACCGGAGCCCGCGCCGCGTTGAAGGGGCTGGCCAGAAGGGGCGTCAGCAGGATGTCGATCCGCCCGTGGCCCGTTTCGGCCAAGTAGTTGGGCCAGCGCATCGGATGCAGGATGCGCACCCGCGGCAGGGCGCGGAAGCGGCGGTTCACGGCGTGGTCGCCGAACAGCTCCACATGGGTGTGCGCGTGCCGGTTTTGCAGGGTTTCCAGCAGGGGGTGCAGCCACCGCATCTCCGCCTCGTGCACGCTGGTGCCGAGATAGGCCAGCTGCAGGCGCGGCCGCGGCGTCAGCAGGCTGGGATGGGGGTAAAGGGCCAGCTGCTCCACCCCCAGGCTTTCGTATTTGCCGGCGAGGGCCTCACTGGTGACCCAGATCGCATCCACCAGCTCCGGCAGCCGCCGCCGCTGGTGGGTGATGCGCTGCCAGAGGCTGCGCCGGTAGGCACGCGGCAGCTCCGCCTGGGCGGCGGGATCGAGCAGGTCGTCATCCATCAGGAAGGCCACCGGCGTGCCGCTGCGCCGCAGGGCCGCCAGCGCGCCCAACCAGGGCCGACCCAGGTAGCGCACCACCACCACCAGGGCGCAAGTGGCCAGCTCCGCGCCCTGGGCGATGGTGGGTGGGGCGGTCGAATCGATCTCCACGATCCGGGCCTCCAGCGCCTCGAGCGGACCCCGCAGGAAGTGGTCGATGGTGGAGCCGGCCCCCTGATGCAGCAGGGCTACCCGCGCGCGTGAGGCGCGGATCAGGAGTTCGGGCAGTTTTGCCAGAGTCCGTGATGACAACACTTCGGGACCCTAGGAGGGGATGATTAAGGAGTCCGGCCCATCCGCCGAACCGCTGGGTGCTGCCTCCCCCCTCCCATCAGCTGACCCGCGATCTCGAGGCGCAGCGCTGCTTTGGCACGGATCGTTTTTGCGCCTATTTCCTGTCGCCCCAGCAGTTTCAGGGCGTTGCCGACTGGGTGGGCAGCGTGCGGGCCCTCACCTACCGCCGCATCTCCCCCCATGGCCCCAGCCGCGTCGATCTCGACGGCCGGGACGCCCACTACTGGCACCTGCTGGTGTGGGATCGCGAGCGCGGCACCCTGGCCGGTTCCCTGCGCATGGCCCTCTCCGCCTGGCATGCGCCCCATGGGGACGGCCGCTGCTCCTACCTGGAGCACTGCTACCCCGGCCTTGATGCCAGTTTGCGGGAGCGCGGCCTGGCCTACGCCGAAATCGGCCGCACCTTCGTGGCCGCCCCGTACCAACGCACCAGCCTGGTGCTGATGGTGTTGCTGCAGGCCATGGTGAGCATCCCCCTGGCCACTGGCCATCACCACCTTTTGGGGATGGTTTCTTACAACCATTTCGCCCACAGCGAAGCGCTCAACCACAGTTTTCTCGCGGCCTTGCTGGCCCCCCCTTACTGCGATTCCCTGAGGGTGCCGGCCCCTCGCCACCCCCTGGCCCCCTTGTCCTGCCCCCTGGCCCCCAGCGCCAGCAGCGCCGGCTACGCGGAGCTGGAGCGTTGGCTGGAGGAGCGCTACCAGGAGCCCTTCCGGGTGCCGGTGCTGATGCGCCGCTACGCCCAGCTGGGCAATGCCCGGGTGGTGGGCTTGTCGTTGGCCCGCGACTTCAACCAGATCACCGAGATCCTGATGCACTGCGAGCTGGACCAGCTCACACCCCGGCAGCGTCGCCGCCTGGTGGTGGAGGATCTGGTGCCGGTGTGGCAGGGCCTCTCGCAGGAGGCGCCTGGGGTGTCCGGCTGAGGGTCAGGCGGGCTCGGCGCTGGGGTCAGCGGTTGGGCGGCGTTGGCCAGCCTCGCCGCCGTAGTAGCGGCGGATGTGGCGGTTGAGGGCGTCGCGGTTGGGGAAGCGGCGCGGATCGATCGGCTCCCCCTCCCGGCAGAGGATCGTGGCCTGGGGGCCGGTGAGCCGGGCCCAGATCAGGGCGAAGGGGCGATAGCGCAGCCGGCCCTCGGCGGGGCGGAAGCCCCGGTAGGAGCTGGTCCAGGGCACGATCACCGCATCGCTGGCTTTGGCCAGCAGGTGCAGGCTGCCGGATACGCGCTCGGTGATCGGGGTCACCAGGGAGCCGCTGGGGAACAGAAACAGGCGCCCCCGCTCCTGCATCAGACGCCGCAACTGGCGCAGGCCCTCAAGCCGGGAGCTGGGGCAGAGGTGGTCGAGGTGAATGTGGCCGTAGTTGCGGGCGCTCACCAGAAACAGGGGCAGCAGGAAGCGCAGGTGCCGGGCTGCGGTGGTCATGCTGCATTCGCGGAAGTAGCCCTGCACCAGCAGCACATCGAGCGAATTGCCGTGGTTGGCGATGTGGATCTGGGGGCGGGCGATGGGGTGATGGCGGCGCTCCATCAGCACCTGCACCCCCAGCCCCTCGAGCACCAGCCGGGCGCCCTGCTCCAGCAGGCGGCGGGCGGTGGCGCGTGCGCCAACGGCGATCGCCAGCAGCTGCACTTGGTACAGGGCCAGGCCGCGGAGCAGGGTGAGCAGGCGTTGCAGCACCTGCAGCGCGTCGGGGGAAGGGCCGGCGGCATGGATCGCCAGGGCCGGGGAGATGCGGAAGGTGTCGGAGAAGGGGAAGTGGCCGTCGAAGTTGCCGTTGATCTGGGTGGTCTCGATCAGGTGGGTGTAGAAGCGGCGGAAGAGGGCACGATCGGAGGGTTGGGGAGTGCGCCAGAAGGCGGCCAGGGGCTGCTGGTCGCAGAGATCGGGGAGGTTGTAGAAGGTGCGCCCCAGCACCTTGGTGGGGCGGCCGTGGTACAGGGCCTGCAACCCCACCGTGCTGTTGATCGTGACCACGGCCCGGGCGCGTTTGAGGATCGGGCCGAGCGGGCCGTCGTGGAAGTAGAGCACCCGGGCGGCGACGCCGTGGGCCTGGGCCAACTCCCGGATCAGGCGGCCGTAGTGGTTGTAGCCGCGGTCGCGGGGATGGTGCTTGAAGGCGAGCAGATCTTGGGGGCGACCGTGGGCGGCGAAGGAGGTGATGAGCTCCTCGATGAACGGCTCCATGCCCTGGTAGTGGGATCCGAGGCTGATCTGGGAATCGCTGGAGACCTGCAGGGGCACCAGGATGTAGGGCTCGTGGCCGCGCAGCCGCCGCAGGATGGCCCGCTCGCTGATTCGGTACAGGTGTTTTCTCGCCAGGCCGCGCACCTGGGCCAGGAGATAGGAGGGTTGGGGCTGCAGTTTGTGGGGGCCCTCGATGATCGGGTAAGGCGTGAAGGCGTGCTGGATGAAGGTGGGGGTTTTCCACCACTTACGCCAGCGGATGCCGGTCTCGCGCTGGGCCTGGGGGATGGTGTCTACGGCCGGCAGGGCGCGATACATCTCCACCGGGCGGTTGAGGCCGGAGCGGGCGTTGACGCGTTCGCGCTCCAGGCTCACATAATTGGGCCGTACGTAGCCAAGCTCGAACACCCAGGCGTCGATCTTGGCGGCGGCGGGTCGCTGGCTGTTGAGCTCACGCACCAGCTCGATGGCGATGCGGTGGGGGTCGATGAAATCGCCATACATGAATAAATGACGTATATCTCTTGTTTCCATCTCTTTGCGCAGAAAAGAGCGAAATTCCGCCATCGTCCCGTTGTAGGGAAGCCGCATGTGGGGCGGAAATCCGTATTCGTGCAGCGGAAACGAAACCTTCCACACCGGCACGCCACGCTTCTCCAGGTGGGCAGCGACCCTGGCAAAAAAGCTGCCGAGCGGGCCCATCAGCAGCAGCACGGGGCCGTCGATGGTGACCGCAGGCGACAAGCGGGACTCGGAATTGGAACAAAACATTAGCCCCGATCGCCTGCCTTTCCGTTTGTCCGGAACCTTTCCCCCAGCTGTCCCCAGCGGCGGAACAGGCGCTGCCACAGCCGCAGGGAGCCGCTGGGCTCCCCGCGCCAGCGCGCTAGCTCTTCCACCGCCTCCTCCGCTTCCACGAACAGTCCGCTGCGCCGGCTGACATAGCGCGGATAGGCGATCAGGGCCCCCCACACCAGTTCGTCCAGGTGCAGCCGGCGCTGCCGCCGCTCGCAGGGCAGCCGGTCGTGGCTGAGGCCCCAGCCGGCATAGAAGGGCAGCCCCCAGGTGTGCACCTCCCGCCCCCGCAGCAGGGCTTCGAACCCCGCCAGCGAGGTGAGTGCGTGCACCGCATCCACGGCGTCGTAGAGGCGGTCGATGGCGGCATCCGCCACCACCTCGTCGCACAGGGCGCGCGGGTCGAAGCCGTTGCCCTGCTCCGGCCGCAGGCCGGCCACCACATCGGGGTGGGGCTTATAGACAATCCACGCCTCCGGTTCAGCCGCTCGCACCGCCTCCAGCAGGGCCCGATTGGTGCGCACGGAGCCGGCGCCGTAGCGGATCGAGGCGTCGCTCTCCACCTGGCCCGGCACCAGCACCACCCGCCGAGCCTGGGGGGGGCGGTGCCAGGGCCGGGCGGGCAGGTTGTACTTGGTGACGGCGGCCTCCAGGAGCCGCTGGCGCAGCGCGGCCCCCCGGCGCCGTTCCGCTTCGCTGAAGGGGTGTTCCGCCAGCAGGGTTTCGAGATCGGAGGGGGCACCGGCGTCGTAGTAGATACCGCTGCGGTCGACCACCCAGGAGACGGGTGCGATCAGGTTCGCCCCCAGGCCCACGGAGCGCAGGAAGCCATCCTCCAGACGCAGCAGCGGTGGTGGATCGGGTTGGCGTTGGCGCTGCGCCAGCCCCGCTCCCGGATCGCGGCCCCAGATGGCGCAGGCCTGGCCCCAGGCGCCCGGGGCGGCGCGGCGGCGGCGGAAGCGCACCTGGCTGCCGGCCAGGAAGCGCCGCAGGATCGGTTGCTTCCATGGCTTGAAGCCGAAGGCCTCGATCCGCGACGGCAGCTCCCGGCGGCGGCGTTGCTGCAGGCCCAGCACCGCCATCAGCCGCTCGGGAGGACAGGGCTCGCCCCGATGCGGATCGAGGTAGGTGGGATAGGCCACCAGGGCGCCGTGGATCAGCTGGGCCAGCTCGCCGCCGTCCCGCCGGCGCTGGGGCGCTGCCAGCCGGTCCTGGCTGAGGCCCCAGCCCGCATAGAAGGGCATGCCGAAGCAGTGCACCGGCCGGCCCCAGAGGAGCGCTTCGAAGCCCAGCTGGGAGGTGACCACATACACCGCCTCGGCCCGCTCCAGCAGGGCGGCGGGGTGGCCGCCATCGGCGCAGATTTGCAGCCGTGGGTGGTCGAGATCGGCGGCCTGGAAGTGGCCGCGTCGCCGGCCCCGCGCCACCTCCGGATGCATCTTCACCAGCACCGTGCGCTGCGGATGCTCCGCCAGGGCGCTCTGGAGCATGGCCTGGAAGTGGGCGGCCGTCGCCAGGCCCCCGCGGATCGAGAGGTCGCCCGCCGTCTGGTCGACCACGAGCACGAAGGGCTCCGGGGGCGGCGGCGATTCGGGGCCGCCGTTGTACTTGCTCAGCCGCTCCTGGCACCAGAGGCGTTGCAGCCCCTCGGCCCGTTGCCGCTGCCCGGGCTCCAGGGGCGTGGCGATCAGCGTTTCCAGGCGGCTCGGCCGGCTGGCGTCGTAGTAGATGCCGAGGTCATCGAGCACCAGGGAGAGCGGCGGACCGTCGACGCCGAGCCCCAGGGAGCGCACAAAGCCATCCTCGCAGCGCCAGAGCGGCAGGCCGAGGCGGCGGGCCAGCCGCTCGGCCCGCTCGGCGGAGGGCTTGTTGCCCCACCCCAGCACCGCATCGAGCGGCCCCCGTCGGCAGGCCCGGGCGCCCAGCCGCAGCTGTGCGGGCTGGAGCAGCGGCCCGAGGGTGGCGATGCGGGCCACCCCGGCGGTGGGTACCCCCAACCTCGGGGCCCCCTGCCCGAGGGGAAGGCTCGCGCGCTGGCCACCCTGCATCGCCTGCCGCCCCGTCCCGTGCTCCGATCCGATCAGTCTCCCCGGCGATGCCCATGGCCGCCAGTCCCGCTTCGACGCCGTCCTCCTGGAGGGGGGAGCCCCTGATCCGCAGGCGGCGGTGCGTGCTGACCTTGCCGGAGGCCGCGGCCAAGCCGCAGAGGCTGGCCGCCTACCTGGCGCTGGTGGATCGGCCGGTGGTTGCCCTGCTGGCCCGCGACCGGTTGCAGAGGCTGGGGGGCGGGCGGTTCGTCTATCGCTCGCGGCCTTTTTCGTTGCTGCGGTTTGCCCTGGTGCCCACGCTCGAGCTGCAGGCCTGCTGGCGGGATCCCTGGTTGGAGGTGGAGAGCGTCAGCTGCCGCCTGGTGGGGCTGGGGCGCTGGGAGGAATCGCTGGCGTTTGCGCTTGGGGCCCGGCTGGCGGCGGAGCCGGGGTCGGCGGGGGGGGAGCCAGCCGCTGTG
>JBKDOZ010000257.1:0-4290 GCA_046342735.1 Synechococcaceae cyanobacterium | reverse complement strand
TTCGCCTTGGCTCCCTGGCAGCGGGCGCTCTTCTGGATGCCGGCCTCCTTGGTGGAGCGGCACAGGTACTGCACCTTGCCGGCGTTCTCCACCTTCTGCCAGTAGAGCCCGCCGCTGCTGGCCGGGCCGTTGACGGTGCTGGCGAGCAACGGCGGGCTCAGCAGGGGCATGGGGGCGAGCAGGACAAGCAGCAGCGGTGCCAGGGAAGGGCGGCGGCTGGGCCAAAGGGGAGAGGGCATGGCGGGCAGGGATCTGTGGTTCCCAGCATGGCGAGAGCGCCCCTCGATGGCAGGCAGGAGCGCTGCCCCTAGTGGCCGCTCTCCAGCCCCTCTCGCTGGCTTCCTCGCTGGCTTCGGCTGCCGGGCCGCCGGGCCTGGTTGCGGCAGCGTTCCGAGCAGTAACGCACCTCTTCCCAGACCTGCTTCCACTTCCGCCGCCACTGGAACGGGCGGCCGCAACAGGCGCAGAGCTTGGTGGGCCGGTTGAGGTGGTGGGGCATGGCGTGGGACGGCCGGGGGCTAGGCCGGAACTGAGGCTGTGGGGGCGACTGCGGCGGCGCACAGCTCCTCGCTCACCTGCCACAGCCGTTGCCGTTGCTGGGGGTCGAGGGCGGCCGCTGCTGGACGCGCCTCGGTGGGCCAGCCCCGCATGCCTCCCCATTGATCCGGGGCGTAGTGACCGCCAGGCTGGGCCTCCGCTGCGGTGGCGGCGTACAGCTGGGGCAAGGCCCCCATGGCCGCGCTCTGGAACAGGGGGGCCATCAGGCGATAGGCCAGCGGTTCCAGCCAGGAGCCACTGGCCGCCACCGAGGCCGGCTGCAGGTTGGTGTGGGCCACCCCGGGGTGGGCCGCCAGGGAACGCACGCCACTGCCCTCCGCCTCCAGGCGCTGCTGCAGCTCGAGGGCAAACATCACGTTGGCCAACTTGCTCTGCCCGTAGGCCCGCCAGCGGTCGTAGCGACGCTCGCCCTGCAGATCATCGAAGTCGAGGCGGCCGAAGTACTGGGCACCGGAGGTCACCGTCACCACCCGCGCATCGGGTTGGGGGCGGAGCAGGGGGAGCAGGGCGGCGGTGAGGGCGAAGTGGCCCAGGTGGTTGGTGCCGAACTGCCGTTCGAAGCCGTCGTGGGTGAGGCTGCGCGGCAGGCCCATCACACCGGCGTTGTTGATCAGCAGGTCGAGGCGTCCATAGCGTTCCGCCAGCCCATCGGCGGCGCGCCGTACCGAGCCCAGATCGGCCAGGTCCAGATCGAGGATGTCGATGGCGCCCCCCTCGCGGGCGGCAGGCAGGAGCTGCTGGCGCGCCTGCTCGGCGCGGCTGCTGGAGCGGCAGCCGAGCAGCACAGTGGCGCCACGGGCCACGAGGGCCCGAGCCGTTTCCAGCCCCAGGCCGCTGTTGGCCCCGGTGATCAGGGCCAGGCGCCCCGATTGGATTGGGATGTCGGCGACGGACCAGGGCATCGGGCCGGGAGTGAGCGGGCCCTGCAATGTAACGATCTTTTGCGCCTTGCCCTCGGGCCCGGGAATCCATCCTTCCTCCGCCCGCCCCAGGCCCTTGCCGAACCACCCGCGCGCTGCTAGTACAGGTGTACTTCGCTTGGTGGTCCGTGGTGCCGGTTCCCCTCTCCCGTCTCCAGCCCTCCCGGCCGGAGCCCATCGAGCAATGGCCGTGGCTGGATCTGGGCGTTCTGGTGCCCAGTCGCAGCCGGCAGGTGTGCCTCACCTGCCACTTCTTCCGCCATCACCCCGCTCCTGACTGCATCCCCCTGCTCACCTGCCAACTCCACCAGGGCCTGATTGCCCATGGGGAACACATCACCCATCGCTGCCCGGGCTGGACGCCGGATCACCACCGTCAGCGGGGCTGGGCGCCGGAGGCGGCCTGAGGGCTCTGCGCTGGGGAGCGTTTCGGCCGGTGGCACTGCAGAGGTGGTCCCCCTGCTCCTGCCCAGCCCTGCCGATGGCCCCGTCTCTCCCAACCGCCCCATCGATCCCAACCGCCCCAGCGACCTCTTCGGCTCCGGCCCCCAGCTCCGGCCGCCTCCCCCCTGAGGAGCGCCTGGTCGCCTCCCTGATCACGCTTCTTGAGGCCGGCACCACCCCCTGGCGCCGCCCCTGGGACGCCAGCGCCGGGGGGCATCACGTTCATCTGCTCTCCGGGCGTGCCTACCGGGGCTCCAACCCTGTGCTGCTCACCCTGGGCATGCACCTGCGGGGCTCCAGCCTCCCCTGGTGGTGCGGCTTTGCTGAGGCCCGTTCCCGCGGCCTCCATCCGCGGCGCGGCAGCAAGGCGGTGCATGTGCTTCAGCCGGTGCCGCTCCCCCGGCCCCAAGATCCGCTCCCTCCCGCCGACCCCGACGCTCCGAACACGCCGAATCCTGCGAGGCCCGTGCGCTTTCGTCCCGTGGCGGTGTTCAATGCCGCGGATCTGGAGGGGCCTGCCCTGCCGGAGCTCATCGCCATCCGCCGGGCGGCGGCCGGCCGGGGCAGCCGCAGCGAACCCGAGCGGTTGGCGGCGGCCGAGGAGGCCCTGCGGGCCTGGCCGGTGCCGGTGTGCCATGGCGGCGAGCGGGCGTACTACCAGCCGGGCAGCGATCGCATCCATCTGCCGGAGCGCGCTGCCTTCCACTCCAGCGCAGCCCTGTATGCCACCTGGGCCCATGAAGCGATCCATTCCACGGGCCATCCGAGCCGTCTGGCCCGCAACCTCAGCGGCTCCCTCGATGGGGGGGAGGCGGAGCGGCGGGCCTATGCCCGCGAGGAGCTGGTGGCTGAACTGGGGGCGGTGCTGCTCGGCGATCGCCTGGAGATCGGCAGCGAAGTGGGCCACCACGCGGCCTACCTCAGCCATTGGGTGGCGATGCTGCAGGAATCACCCCAGCTGCTGCTGCAGGTGCTCGGTGATGCGCGGCGTGCTGTCGATCAGATCGTGCCCGAGTAAGCCGCGGAGCCCTGGGAATGGGTTGGAAGAGCCGTCGGGGGGGCGTCAGCTCTTCCAGCGGATGGGGCAGAACCTTGCGCCATCCCCCAGAAGAATGAACCACGACGCCCGCACCTGTCTTTGGGAAGGCTGAGAATTTGTGGAATCCAGCCTTATCAGTCCTTCACAACCAGTTCGCGGGTGCCGCTGCGACGCAGCAGGTCCCCCAGGACCAGCAGGTCGTTCCCGTGGAGCAGCCCGATGCAGCCGTCGGTGCCACTGCCCCGGCCCCGCCCGGCGCTCGGGTCGTAATGAATCCCCAGGCCCTTGCGGGCGCTGGTGAACTCAGGCTCCAGACCGATCCACACAAAGCGGCCCAGCTCCGGATCATCCCCCTCCCCCGTCGCCTCGATCTCGGTGACCCGGTAGCGGCCCTGGGGAAGGGGAGCCCTGCTGCCCAATCGCTGCCGATCCCCGTTCTGACGGTCGGCCCGTCCCACCACCGCTTCGTAGCTGCGCAGGGGCTGTCCCGGCAGGGCCAGCTGCAGCTCCCACACCGGATCGCCCGTGCGCGCCAGGGTGCGGGGGGTACGCACCAAGACCATCTGCCCAGCCCCGTCCGGGGGCTGCGTGGATGCCACGGCCGGTGGCAGCGATCCCAGCAGGGATCCCGGCAGCAGCGACAGGGCGAAGACGTAGGGCAGGCAGCGGGGGGGCATCGGCCGACGTCGGGGCACCGATCAAACCCCCGTTCCCTCTTTCCCACAAGGGCCCCCACCGTCTTCGCCACCTGCTTGGCCACCTGCTTCGCCACCGTTTTCGCCTCCGCCTGATTGCCGCCTGGTGCCCTCCCCCTCAGTAGGCGATCGCCATCGGCAGGCCCCAGGCGTCCACCTCCGGTTCGCATTCGGGCAGAACCGTGGCCTCGCCCCGCCGCAGTCGCCCGGCGCTCCGCAGCAGAGCCAGGGCGTCGAGGATGTCGTCATCGGCCACCGCTGCCCGCGGGAATTGCCCCCGGATCGATGCCCACGCCCCGGGGAAACCCTCTTCGCACAGAGAGAGTCGCTCCTGGCGCCCCTCCCGGCTGCGTTTGCCGTGCGCCAGGGGAATGCCGCCATTCCAGGCGAGGAAGGCCAGCTCGGGGTGCACTTCGCGGATGCGGGGCACCAGGGCGGGGTGCTCCCGCAGCAGGGCATCCACCTGACGCACCTTGGGCACGATGTTCCAGGTCTGCACCGACACGCCTCGGCCATCGAGGGCGCGGGCCCGGCGGCAGGCGTCGCCGTGATCATGGGCGTCGAGCACCGCCCGGGGAGGGGCGGGGAAGACGCTGCTGCGCCGCGGCCCCAGGCGGCGGCGCGCCTCCTGGTC
>JBKDOZ010000256.1:0-7407 GCA_046342735.1 Synechococcaceae cyanobacterium | reverse complement strand
GCTCACCATCGCCATGCCCTCTGATCCCAAGGCCGCCGCTTCCGCCACCACCACGTCCGCAACGGCTGCTTCCTCCTCCGCTCCTTGTTCCCTCGCGCCGTACGATCCCCGCTCGGCGGCGGAGCGGTACAAGGCCCTCGGCAGGGTGCTCACCCAGATCGAGCGCAACTTCGGCAAGGGTTCGATCATGCGCCTCGGCGACGCCTCCCGCATGCGCGTTGAGACGATCAACACCGGCGCCCTCACCCTGGATCTCGCCCTTGGTGGCGGCTATCCCAAGGGGCGCGTGGTCGAGGTCTACGGCCCGGAGAGCTCCGGCAAGACCACCCTCACCCTGCATGCCATTGCCGAGGTGCAGAAGCGCGGCGGCGTCGCGGCGTTTGTGGATGCTGAGCACGCCCTCGATCCGGTCTATGCGGCCGCCTTGGGGGTCGACATCGAAAACCTGCTCGTCTCCCAGCCGGATACCGGTGAGATGGCGCTGGAGATCGTCGATCAATTGGTGCGTTCCGCCGCGGTTGACATCGTGGTGGTCGACTCGGTGGCCGCCCTCACGCCGCGGGCGGAGATCGAAGGTGAAATGGGCGATCTGGCGGTGGGAAGCCAGGCCCGTCTGATGAGCCAGGCGATGCGCAAGATCACCGGCAACATCGGCAAGTCGGGTTGCACGGTGATCTTCCTGAACCAGCTGCGTCAGAAGATCGGTGTGACCTACGGCAATCCGGAAACCACCACGGGTGGTAACGCGCTGAAGTTCTACGCTTCGGTGCGTCTCGACATCCGCCGCATTCAGACGCTGAAGCGCGGTACGGAGGAGTACGGCATCCGAGCCAAGGTGAAGGTGGCGAAGAACAAGGTGGCTCCGCCATTCCGCATCGCCGAATTCGACATCCTCTTCGGTCGGGGCATCAGCACCCTGGGTTGTCTGCTCGACCTGGCGGAGGAAACGGGGGTGGTTACCCGCAAGGGAGCCTGGTACAGCTACGAAGGCGACAACATCGGTCAGGGTCGCGATAACACGATCACCTGGCTGGAGCAGAACCCGGATCAGGCGGAGGTGATTGAGCAGCTCACCCGCCTCCGGCTCACCGAGGGATCCGAGGTAACGGCCAATTCGATGAAGCCGCTGGCCGCGGCGGCTCGTCAGGCGGCCACCAAGCCCCTCGGAGCAGCGGAAGCGGAGGCTGCTGCGGTGAAGGTGCTGGAGGAGATTCCCGCCGCCTGAGGCGGCAGGGATGGGGATCGGGTGGAGGGCCGCTCAGGCGGCCTCCGCTTCCTCTGGTTGGGCAACGGCAACGGGTTGGAGCGGCTCTTGGCGCAGAACGTTGGCGACCCGTTGCATTTCCTGGATTGCTTCAGCTCCTTCCAGGGTCACGAGTTCGTGGCCGTTGCGGGATTCCAGCCAGTTGATGCCGCAGTCGGATACGCGGAAGCGGATCAGGTGATGGTCCGCGAGCTGGGCGACGAAGGCCGTGCCCTGACGCTCCCCAGGTTCGCCGCATGTGTAGCAGCTGGCGAGGCGCCCCTGTGCTTGCAGGCAGCTGGCCAGCGCTTCGAGGCTCAGCACCAAATCGTCAACCACCGCGCGGTATTGCTCGGCCAGACGGGAAAACACGACGGCAGCCCAAACGTGACGCAAGCCTAAGGTTTTCTTCCAATTTCCGAGGGAGGGTCGGCGGTATGTGCGCGCTTGCCCATCCGATGGCTCAACCGTCCGCCAGTTGCCACCAGCCCAGGGTGGGACCCAGGAAGCGCACCGTGAGCCAGAACAGCACCAGGGCGCCGATGCCCACCCAGGCCCCGCGGGTGCTCAGCTGCACAAAGCGATCCGCCTGCTGGCGGCTGAACGGCAGCCAGGGAAGGATGCGGGGGGAGGTGTCCGGCGGGGGGCCGGCGGTCTTCTTCGCCCGGGGGGGGAGGCCCTGTTCGGCTCGGCGTTTGGCTTCTCCCATCGCGGTTCGGGGATGGTTCGATGTCACGGGGGAGGGTAGGGCGGCTTCAGGAGGGAAGCAGCCGGGTGAGCTGCACCCAGGGCTCCAGGGCCGCGAACACCTGGCGACCCCAGCTGCGGCCGCGCAGCCGTCCATCCAGTACGGCCAGCCGGCCGCCGTTCCGCCGCAGGCTCGCCACCCCCCGCTCCAGCCGGTTCAGGGCGTCCGGGAGCAGCAGTTCGCGGAACCAGTCGCGTCCCTGCTGGCGGAGCCGGGCCACCCGGGCGGCCGTGAGCGGATCCTCCAGGCTGGCGATGGGCAGCAGGGCCACCACCACCTGGGAGGGCAGCGGCAGGCGGTTCTGATGCTCCAGCCACCACGACCAACGCGCGCAGATCACCCCATTGCCCTCGGGCGCCGTGGATTCCTGCCCCACGCGGCTGCCGAACTCGGCCGCCAGGGCGCTGGTCAGGCTGCGCCGCAGACCGTCGTCGTCGAGGAGCACCACGCTCAGCCCCGCCTGGCCCAGCACCAGGCGGCGGCAGTGGTCGAGCAGGTGCTCGGCCAGCTGCGGGCTCGTGGGCAGGGGCTGGCGCAGGGGGGCATACACCGGCAGCGGATCGGCGAGCGGTGGATCGGTCAGCTCGAGCTGCACGGTGGGTGCCAGACCCAGCCCGTGGGCGGCCAGCGCCTCCCCTCCCCCTGCGGTTCCCCTGCCGTGGGCCAGCTCTCCCACCAGCACGGCCCCGCGACCCTGCAGCAACCCCGCCAGCTCTGCCAGAGGGTCCAGCGCTTGTCGATGCAGGGTCCACTGCAGGCTATCGGGCTCCAGGGCTGCCCAGCCGCACCACCCGTCGCCAGCGGCCACCAGCCAGCGGCTCCAGGGGGCCGGCAGGGGCTCCAGCAGGCGCAGCAAGTGGCGCAACGGTGCCTCGTCCTCCGGGGCCAGGGGCACCGGGCCCTGGGGGCGGCGAGGGTGTCGCAGGATCCGGCCGCTGAGGCGTTGATGCAGCGTCAGCAGGCTCTCCTCCAGCGCCGGTTGGCTGCGGATCAACGCATCCCAGTGCCCTGGATTGATCTGGATGGCCATCGCTTCCCGCAGCGCGCTTTCGAGCCCCTCCGCCTCGGGAATCACCAGCTGCCGCTCCCCCAATTGGCCGGCCCGCCAGGCCGTCAGCAGCTCCCGGTGGCTCAGCAGCCAGACCCGCGCCGAACAGGGCGCATCGGGCCCCTGCCAGCAGGGCAGCGGCAGGCCCGCGGTCTGGAGCCGCGGCCACTCCACCCGCAACAGTCGCTGCCGCAGCGCATCGCTGACCACCAGCGCCAGGGGAACCTCGCTCAAGGCCAGCGGGACCAGCAGGCTGATCGCCCAACTCGGATCGCTGCCCGGGGCCAGCCGCACCAAGGTGTGGTCGCCCCGTCGCAGGCTGCGGGCCACCAGCCGGCTCAGGGTGAGGTGGTGGGGCCAGCGCTGTTGTCCCTCGCCCCGGAGCAGGGCCTTGAGATGGCGGTGGGCGCTGGCTTCCAACATCCGGGGATCGTAGGGAGGGCCCAGAGGGGCCACGGCAACATGGACGACAGCGCCCCACCGCCCCATGCCCCCTCTCTGGCAGACACATCCCGTGGGGCTGGTGGGTCTGGGGCTGATCGGCGGCTCCCTTGGCCTCGATCTGGGCCGCCGCGGTGTCTCGGTGCGGGCGTTGGTGCATCGGCCCGAGACCGCGCTGCGGGCCCAGCAGCGCGCGCTGGCGGCGGTGGTGTCCACGGACCCCGGCGTGCTGGCGGACTGCGGCCTGGTGATCCTCTGCCTGCCCCTCGATCGCTTGCTGGAGCCGGAACCCGCCCTGCTCGCGGCCCTGCCCCCCGAGGCGATCGTCTCCGATGTGGGCTCGGTGAAGGGGCCCGTGCTGGCGGCCTGGGAGCCGCGGCTCGGCGGGCGATTCGTGGGCTCCCACCCGATGGCCGGCACCGCCCGCTCCGGTGTCGAGGCGGGGGAGATCGGCCTGTTTGAGACCCGGCCCTGGGTGCTCACCCCCACCGCTGGCACCGATCCCCAGGCCGTGAACGAGGTGGAGGCGTTGGCCCGCGCCCTCGGGGCGGTACCGCTGCGCTGCGATGCCGCCGCCCATGACCGCGCTGTGGCCCTGATTTCCCACCTGCCCGTGCTGGTGAGTGCGGCCCTGCTGCACGCCGCCGATCGGGGTGCTGGGGAGGCCCTCGGCCCCCTGGCTCGTGCCCTGGCCTCCAGCGGCTTCGCGGACACCACCCGGGTGGGGGGGGGCAACCCGGATCTCGGGCTCTGGATGGCCCGCCACAACCGGCCGGCGTTGTTGTCGGCCCTGACGCAGTACCGCGAAGTCTTGGAGGGGCTGGAGACCCTCGTCCGCGCCCAAGACTGGCCGGCCCTGCACCAGCAGCTGGCGGAGGCGCAGGCGTTGCGGCCTCCATTCCTGGAGCCTCCGCCGCCCCCGCTCTAGGGGCTCCGATTCAGGCGGGCTCCGAATCAGGCGGGCAGCGCCAGGGGGGTGCCCCGCGCCTGCAGCAGCTGGCGGCAGGCCATCAGCGCCGAGAGGCTCACCCCCGCGGTTCCCTCCCCCGGATGGATGGCGTCCCCACAGAGCCACAGGCCCGCCATGGGGGTGCGGCTGGCCAGACCGAACGGACCGAAGCGGCTCGGGTGTTGCCCCAGGCCGCCGACGATGCCCCATGGGCGGCCGGTCCAGCGGGCGAATCCCCGCGGTGTGGCCAGTTCGCCGTGGCGCCAGCGCTCGGCCGGCACCCCCAGCCGTTGCTCCAGCCCCCGCTGGATCCCCTCCATCGCCGTGCGCTTGGCCAGGCCATAGGCGGCGGGCTCCAGGCCGAACCAGGGGTGGGTGGCGGTGAACACACTCGCGATCACCGTGGCCTCCCCGCAGGGGGCGCGGCCGTCCCCCTCCTGGCTCACCGACACGAACAGGGAGCCGGGCTCGCCCCAGTCGAGCTGGAGATGGCCCGGGCAGTTCGCCGGCAGCCACCGCCGCTCCACAGCTCCGTAGAACACCAACGCACCACTGGGTTGCGGCAGCGTGTCCAGGCGCCGCCGGTAGCCCTGGGGCAGGGCGTCGCCCAGCAGGTCGGGCAGGGTCTGGGGCGGCAGGCTGAGCACCACGTCGCGGGCCCGCCGGCGGAAGGGGCTGCCACTGGCGGCCGTGCCCTCCAGCTCCCAACGCCCGCCGCGCTGGCCGGGGGGCGTCAGCCGCTGCAGTCGGTGTCGTAGCAGCAACCGCCCACCCGCCGCCGCCAGGGCCCGCTCCAGGGCGTCGCTGAGGGTCTGCATCGATCCGTGCAGATGCCAGAGCCCGAGCGGCTCCTGCACCATGGCCAGCACGGTGGCGCCGTACAGGGCCGCCGTGCGATCCGCCGGCTCCTGGGAATAGAGCCGCAGCTGCAGATCGAGGAAGCGCCGCAGGCGCCCCAGGCCGCCACAGCCCGTGAGCCAGAGCAGATCGGCCACGGTGGCGCCGGTCAGCGGTGCGCTCAGGAGGGTGCCTGGGCCCACCGCCCCCAGCAGCTGGCCCAGGTCCCACGGGGAGCGGGGCGGCAGCACCGGATCCTTCGCCGCGAAGCGCCAGTTGGCCTGGTGCAGGGCATCGCAGAGCTGCCAGAACCGCTCGCTGCCAGGGAACTGCCGCTGCCGCTCCCGGCGCCAGGCGGCGGGGTCGCGGTGCAACCGCACCGGCGGCAGGCCGTCCGCCAGGTCGACGACGCAGCCCGGATCCAGGGGCTCCGCGACCGGTGCGGCGACCCCCAGGTGCCGGAACAGCCGCTCATGGATGCCCCCGGCTTCGAGGCCCGCCACCTGGGTGGCGCCCACATCGAAGGTCCAGGGGCCGCGGCGGAAGGTGCCGGCGCAGCCCCCGCTCTGGGTGTGGGCCTCCAGCAGCTCCACCGACAACCCGGCCCGGGCCAGCAGAGCGGCGGCGGTGAGCCCGGCGATGCCGGCTCCCACCACCACCACATCCGGCGTTCCGTCGGGGGTGGCATCCGGGCCCTCAGCCATGGCCGCATGCTGCCACCCGGCAAGGATCTTCCGTGGCAGGGTGGAGCCCGACCCACCTTCGCCCTTCCCGGTCGATGACCGCCACGACCCTGCTGGTGGCCGCCCTGGCGCTCCTGCTTGTGCTGGGGGTGTTGCGCTGGATCGGCTGGGCGGTGGCTTGGGCGCTGCGGCTGGTTCTGCTGGCGGCCCTGGTGGCGCTGCTGACGTTGGCCGCCTGGCGTGGCGGCCTGCTTCCCCCCGGGGGGGCTGGCGCTCCCTCCGCCCCGCCGGCGCCCGCTCCGCCCAGCGGCCTCCGCTGATGGCGGCCCCCGCCCCCGACCCCGCCCCCGACCCCCTGGCCCCCTGGCTGGCCGTCCACCTCGATCGGCACCTGGTGGCTCGCACGCCCGTCGGTGGGGGCTGCATCCATCGAGCCTGGCGGCTCACGCTCGCGGATGGGGGGCACCTGTTCGCCAAAAGCGGTCCCCGCGCCGCGCTCCCGCTCCTGGAGGCGGAGGCCGACGGCCTGAGGGCCCTGGCGGCCGCGGCGGATCCGCAGCGCCTGGTGGTGCCGGCCCCCCTGGCCCTGGGGGAGGTGGAGGGGCAGGCGGTGCTGGTGCTGCCCTGGCTGGTGTTGGGTTCTGCGGGGGGCGAGGCGGGCCAGGGGGATCGCTGGCGGGCTCTGGGTGCCGCCCTGGCGGCCCTGCACCGCCGCAGCCTGGCGGGGCCGTTGGTGGCCGGCGATCGGGGCGCCTCGGCCTTCGGCTGGGTACGCGACAACCACATCGGGGCCACCCCCCAGGCCAACGGCTGGCTGGAGGACTGGGGGCGCTTCTTCGTGGAGCGTCGCCTCGCCCCCCAGATCGATCGCCTCACGCGCCGGGGAGGGGCCCTACCGGGGGCCGACACCTTGTTGGAGCGGGTGCCGCAGTGGCTGGCCCGCCACCGCCCGGATCCCTGCCTGGTGCATGGCGATCTTTGGAGTGGCAACGCCGGATTGGCCCCCGACGGGCGGGGAGCCCTCTTCGACCCGTCGGTGCATCGGGCCGATCGGGAAGTGGATCTGGCGATGGCGCGGCTTTTCGGCGGTTTTCCGGAAAGCTTTTTCCAGGCGTACGAAACCGCCTGGCCCTTGCCTTCAGGCCACCATCAGCGCCGCGATCTCTACAACCTGTACCACCGGCTCAACCACGCCAACCTGTTTGGCGGCTCCTATGGCCCGCAGGCCAGGAACTCGATCGCGCAGCTGCTGAAGAGCGATGGCAGGGGAGGCTGAGCGAGGCTCAGCCCAGATACTCCCGCCGCACGGTCTGCAGACGATCGAGCACGGCGTTGCGCTTTTCGCTGGTGGTGAGGTTGTCCCAGCTCCACTTGCCCACCACCACCAGGCCGAGCAGCTCGAGCAGGCCGGGGATGATCGGCAGGAGGTTGATGGTGTCGAGCACCCCCTTGATCAGC
>JBKDOZ010000255.1:0-3690 GCA_046342735.1 Synechococcaceae cyanobacterium | reverse complement strand
AGCTTGGGCAGCTTTCCCCGAAAAAGGACGCGAAATCGCTGAACGCCCCCGAACTGCCTCGGAACCGGGGGGCCGTCGCGGAGGGGGGACCGGGGGGGGCCGCGGGGGAAGGCCGTGACCGGAACAGCGCTGTCAGGGGTGGTCGCAGACCGGAGGCCATAGAAGGGAGAGAAACTCCCGGGGTCTCGACGGGTCTTCCCGCTGGACGGAACTCTGTCTGGTTCCGACGGCAGCCAGATGGACTGCCCAACGCTCTCATCTTAGGAATGGCGGGAGCCGAACGCAAGATTGGCGGCACCTCTTCCCGAACCCTCCCCCGCCGCCGCCGGCGCCTCCCCTCCCGCTTGGCTGGATGTCTGGCTGGAGGCCGGGCGGGAAGGGCAGGTGTTCACCTACGCCAACCCCGAGCGCCAGCCCGTGGGACCTGGAGATCTGGTGGAGGTGCCGCTCCAGGGCCGCCGCCATGCGGGCCTGGTGGTGGGCGGCCGGGATCTGCCGCCACCGGAGCTGGCGGAAACCAGGATTCAGCCCATTGGGGGGCTGCTGCAGACGGCGGCGGTCGATCCAACCTGGCGCTCCCTGGTGGATGCCGTGGCCGACGCCTGCCACACCAGCCGGTTTCGCACCCTGAAGAGCGCCCTGCCCCCGGGCTGGCTTGGGCAGCGGCGGCGGGGGGCCCCCACGGGAAGCGGTCGGGCCCTGGTGTGGCTGGAGCGGCACAGCGATCCCCCCGAACCCCGGGAGAGTCTCACGCCACGCCAGGGCGAGCTGCTGCAGTGGCTGGCGGCGCGGAACCAGGGTGCCTTTCTGCGGGATCTGCTGGCGGAGGGCGGCTTCGGGCGGGATCTGGTGGGCGGCCTGGAGCAGCGGGGCTGGCTGCGCCGGCGCCTGGTGCGCGAACCGCTGCGGGGCCGCGATCCAGGCCGCCGTGACACGCCGCCGACACCCGCCCCTTCCCTCAGTCCGGAGCAGACGGCTGCCGTAGGGGCCATCCGCTCCGCCGACCCCGGGCAGACCCTGCTGTTGTGGGGGGTGACAGGCGCGGGGAAGACCGAGGTCTATCTGCAGGCCGCCGCCCCGGAGCTGGCCGCGGGCCGCAGCGTTCTGCTGCTGGCGCCCGAGATCGGTCTGATCCCCCAGCTGCTCGACCGGGCCCGAGCACGCCTGGGTCCTGAGGTTCTCGAGTACCACAGCGGCATGGGGCCGGCCGAGCGGGTGGGGGCTTGGCGCCGTTGTCTGGAGGCCGGCGCCGCCGGCAGTCCGCTGCTGGTGGTAGGCACCCGCTCGGCGATCTTCCTGCCCCTGGAGCGCCTCGCATTGATCGTGCTGGATGAGGAGCACGACAGCTCCTACAAGCAGGACAGCCCCATGCCCTGCTACCACGCCCGCGATGTGGCCCGGCTGCGGGCGGACCTGTGCGGAGCCCGCCTGGTGCTCGGCAGCGCCACGCCCTCGCTGGAGAGCTGGTGCCGCACCCGGGGCCCAGCCGCCGACACGGCCCTGGTGCGCCTGCCGGAGCGGATCGGCGGTCGGCCCCTGCCGCCGGTGCGGGTGGTGGACATGCGCCTGGAGCTGGCGGAAGGGCACCGGCGCCTGATCAGCCGGGCGCTGATGGACCGGCTGGCGGCGTTGCAGGAACGGGGTGAGCAGGCGGTGGTGCTCGTGCCCCGGCGCGGCTATCGCTCCTTCCTCAGCTGCCGCAGCTGCGGCGAGGCGGTCCTCTGCCCGCACTGCGATGTGTCGTTGACGGTGCACCGTGGCGGCGGCCAGGAATGGCTGCGCTGCCACTGGTGTGACCATCGCCAGGCGATCGGCCAGAGGTGCAGCCACTGCGGCTCCACCGCCTTCAAGCCGTTCGGGGCCGGCACCCAGAGGGTGCAGGAACAGCTGGCCGCGGAATTGGAAGGACTGCGCACGCTGCGCTTCGACCAGGACACCACCGGCGGCCGGGATGGCCATCGCCGCCTTCTCGAGCGCTTCGCCGCGGGCGAGGCGGATGTGCTGGTGGGCACCCAGATGCTGGCCAAAGGAATGGACCTGCCACGGGTGACCCTGGCGGCCGTGCTGGCGGCCGATGGGCTGCTGCACCGCCCCGATCTGCGGGCGGGTGAGCAGAGCCTGCAGCTGTTGCTTCAGCTCGCCGGGCGGGCCGGCCGTGGCGAGCGACCCGGCGAGGTGCTGGTGCAGACCTACTGCCCTGAGCATCCGGTGATCCGCCATCTGGTGGATGGCCGCTACGAAAGGTTTCTGGAGGAGGAACTGGCCCTGCGCCGCCATGGCGGCCTGGTGCCCTTCCGCCGGGCGGCGCTGCTGCGGCTGGCGGGTCCGTCCGCCAGCCGCACCGCCACCGCCGCCACGGCACTCACCGAGCGGATCCGGGCGGATTTGATCCATCGAGGTTGGTGCGCCATCGGGCCGGCGCCGGCGCCGGTGGCCCGGGTGGCAGGCCGGAGCCGTTGGCAGGTGCTGCTGCATGGACCCGCCGGGGGAGTCGGTCCCCAGCCCCTGCCCCTGCCGCCGGAAGCGGAGCTGCGCGCCCTGCTGCCGTCGGGGATTCACCTGACCATCGATCCGGATCCGCTGCAGCTCTGAGGGGTTGGCTCCTGAGGCGATCACGCCTGGCGTGCTTAGGCGGCGTACAAACGCAGCGCTCACGCCGGCAGCTGGGGCAGGCCGAAGCCAAGGGTGAGGCGCATGCGCTGCAAGGCGAGGGCCAGCAGCAGGGACAGCCCCACCGCCACTCCGCCCAGTCCGAGGGGGCTCCAGCGCCAGCAACGCACCTCCAACCGATTGGCCGCGCCGCTCTGCAGGGGCCAGAGCACCCCCTCCCCCTCCGGCCGCACCGCTGCAGGCTCAGCCCGGCGCACCGCCCCGGGTCGCAGGGGGGCCAGGCCCATCTCCAACCGCAGGCCGGGCAGGGACTCCAGGGCGGTGAGGTCGATGTCGAGATCCAGCTCCTGGCGCACCCCCACCAGCCAGTTGCGCTCCCTGAACTGCACCTCAGGCGGCGGCAGGCCGACACCGGCGAGCTCCGAGGCGCGCGCCAGGCTCACGGTCAGGGCATCCAGCGCGCGGGGTGCGGGCAGCACGGGGGTGCGGAGCAGGCGCCGATCGCCCCGTTCCTCCAGCCGGAAGCCCTGGCTGCGGAGATCCTCGCTGAAGCGCCGCTCCCACGGCGAGGCCACCCCAGAGGTGCTGCGCAGCTGATGGCTGAGCTGGAGCCGGCCCGGGCCCTCGAAGCGCAGATCGCTGCGCACCTCCAGGCAGCCCCCGAGCAGGGCCGCCAGCAGAAGGCTCACCAGAAGCACGCCCGCCAGGGCGGCGAAGCCCAGCGGCGCCCGGGTGGGGCCCACCGGAGGAGGAGGCGGGGGCGGGGGCTCTTCGGAGCGGCGGCGGGCGACCGGGCGCAGCGATTCGAGCGGCGCGCTGGTGGAGAGATCGGGCAGGGTGAGTGACCAGTCGCGGGGGCGCGGCAGGGCCGGGGCCTCCAGCACACAGAGAAGATCGCGGGCCCGGGCCCGCAGGTCCGGATCGACGCAGCCCTGCACCGCCCGGGCGCACTCCGCAGCCAACTCCATTTCCCCCTGCCCCATCAGGGCCGTAGCGAGCAGCAATCGAATGCCGGCCCCCAGCGGGGTGCGGGGACCCTCCCGTTCGGCCACCGGTTCCAGCAACGATCGGACCCGGCCG
>JBKDOZ010000254.1:0-4370 GCA_046342735.1 Synechococcaceae cyanobacterium | reverse complement strand
ACCTGCAGGCCGTGCTCACGGATCAGGCGGCATGCCAGATCGGCGCTGGTGCGCGCCTCCTCCAGGTGGGGTGAGGCGGTCATCGCCACCAGCTTGCGGACCTTCTCCGCTGCCCGATCCGCCGCTGCGCTGTCGACCATGCCCTATTCGCCAATTGGATCAGCTTAGCGAGCCTGTGCCAGCATGGATAAACTGATTCGGCATGCCGAGGTTTCCATGTCCTCGATGATGACTCCGCTCTCCGTGCAGTTCACGCTTGAGCAGCGGGACTGGCTGGATGCGCGCACCCGCGGCGGTGTGCTCTCGCGTTCCTCGGTGATTCGGCTCATCGTGGCCGAGGCCATGGAACGCGAGCAGCTCGCCAGCAAGCCCCGCCAGCGCCAGGTGCTCGATGGCCAGCCCTGAAGCGGCCACCAGTCCCGCAAAGGCCTGCATCGACCGCGGCGCAGCCGAGCAGTTCCTCTCCCTGCTGGGCAAGGACCCTGCCAGCGCCCGGCTGCGTGCCTTCCCCCATCGCGGCAACCCCGCCAAGGGAGCAATCGGCGCCCGCAAGGGTCCTTTCGAGCTGGCGGTGGCGGAGCAGTGGCAGCGGGAAGGCCGCGGCATTTACCTGGTGATCAACGACGGCGGCGACCGCAAGAGCGAGATCACGGCCTGCCGGGCGTTCTTTGTGGAATGGGACGACCGGCCTATCGCCTGGCAGCTGAACGCCTGGAAGGAGCTGGGGCTGCCCGAGCCCTCGCTGATCGTGCTCAGCGGAGGCAAGTCTGCCCATTGCTACTGGCTGCTGGAGCAGCCCATCCCGCCAAAGGAGTGGGCGCCGCTGCAGGCCGAGCTGATCGCCTATGCCAGCGGTGATCCCCACTGCAAGGACGCCTCACGGGTGATGCGGCTGCCGGGCTGCTGGTACGTGGATGCGGCCGGCGAGCCCACCGCCCTGGTGGAGCTGGTGCATGTGAGCGGCCAGCGCTACGCCCCTGATGACATCTCCCTGGCGCTGCTGCCCGATGAGTTCGCCGAACCCGCTGCAGACCCTTCAGCCCAGCAAGCAATCCCCCTGGAGGCCCCCTGTGAAGCCTCCGGCACTGGAATTCCGCTGCCTGAGCTGGGCGATGAGGACTTCGGGCCGCCGCGGCCGCTGGAGCAGATCCGCACCGCCCTGGCCGCCATCCCCCGCCGGGTGGCCGGCAGCAACACCTACTCCGACTACCGCAATCTCCTCTGGGGTTTGATTCAGGCCTGCGAGCAGGCCGGCCACGACCGGGAGCTGGCGATCGCCCTGATGGAAGCCCACAGCCCCTCGGCCAGCTGCGGCTGGGACATCCGCCAGGTGGCCAGCTCTGGAGGCGAGCAGATCAGCGCGGCGACTTTCTGGTTCCACGCGCGTCAGCACGGCTGGCTGCCGCCGGAGCCTGCCCACACCCCGAGGCCTCCTGGTGCGCACGCCACAGGCAGCCGCCGACACCAGGGCGACACCGGTGGGCGCCATCCCGGTGGCAAGGGCACCGACCACACCAGCAATGCCAGGGGCACCAAAGGAGCTGGCTCTGGCGCAGGCCCGCAGCGCTTCTCGCCTCGGCCCGACACCCGGGTGCGCTGGGGAAAGGTGCACCTGCCGATCAACCGCCGCCTGAACGCCTTGGAGCACTGCATCCGATCCCTAGTGGGCCGTGAGCGCAACAGCCTGCGCCGCTCGGCCCGCGTGCGCGAGTCCCATGCCGCCCTGCAACTCAAAACCGCCCTGCGGCTGCAGGAGATCGGTCAGCTGATCCTCGAGGCCCACGACCTACGCAATGGCAACCGCTTCCGCGGCCTCGATCAGGCCGAGCGGCTGGCAATGCCGCAACCGGTTGTGGCGTGGGAGATCCCCGGCTGCATCCCACGCCGCGACCTCTCGATCGTGGGCGGCCGGGCCAAGGTGGGCAAGACGCGGCTGGTGCATGCCCTGGCCCGCTGCCTGCTCTGCGCCGAGGACTTTCTCGGGTTCGGGGCGCCGGAGGAACCGCGGCCGGTGATCCTGGTGACCGATGACCAGGGCGACGGCGACACCGCCCAGATGCTGCAGCAGCTCGGGATCTGGGATCACCCGTTGCTGCTCTGGTCGCGCCGGTTCCGGGCCACGGAGGCCAACCTCGATGCCCTGCTGGCCTGTCTGGCCGCCCACCCTGGGGCGGTGGTGATCCTCGATTCGCTGCGCTCGATCACCCGCAGCTGCTGCTTTGGCGAGAACGATCCGGAGATGGGGTCGCTGATCTATGACCTCAAGCACCAGATCACCGATGCCGGCGGCACGTTGCTGCTGATCCACCACTGCAATAAGGCCAACGACACCACCGGCACCGAGGCCCTCTCGGGCCACAACGCCATTGCCGGGGCGGCCAACACGATCCTCACCCTCCACTACCTGGCCAAGGGCAATCGGTTGATCAAGGATTCACCCCAGCGCCGCCTGGTGCGCGAGGCCCGCTCCGGCCCACCCGCCGATCTGGTGGTGGCGATCGACGGCAACACCGGGGCCTTTGCCCGGCTGGGCACCTACGACGACCTGCAGGAGCAGCAGGAGCAGGAGAGCGATCTCGATCGCGCCGCTCAGCGGGTGCGCAAGGCCAGCGAAAAGCAGAAGGAGGCCCTGCGTTATCTCCAGGCGCTGCACACCAACGGTCTGGCCGGGGTGGGCCTGCTGGAGCTGCAGCAGGCGATCGGCATGGCGCCGGCGGAGGCGCGGCTCAAGCGGGACCTGGAGGGGGAAGCGCTGACCACCTACAAGGCCATGGGCCGCTTCCTCGGCAGCCTGGACGGCTTGGTTACAGCCACCAGGGTGGGCACCAGCGGCGCCAGTTACTACCTCCGCTATGGGCTCAGTGACGCCGGCGCGGAGTGGCTGGCGCGTGAGTTTGATCTATAGGGGTTGGATTCTTGCGATTCTTTGGATCTTCCTGCAGCGCAATTGATCTGACGCTTCTGGCAGAGCGGACTCTCTCAGGATTCTCTGGATTCTTTGCTGGCCACCGCCAGTCCGACGCTGCTCACGGGCGACTGAACCACAACCGCTGGAGAAGGAGCTGGATTCGTTGGATTCTTTGGCCCCCTCACCAGCGCAGCCACTTTGGAGCGCCAAGCGGGCTGGATCCGTTCTGGATTCTTGGGATTCTTTGGGGGACCTCACTCCCTGCAGCAGACAGTCCCTGGGGATCAAAGAATCCAAAGTATCCAAAGAATCTCACGTTCGATCTTCTGCCCAGATCCCCTGCGCTGCAACGGGGTCCAAAGAATCCAACCAATTTGGTGTATCTCGTGAGGTTCTGGTGATGCCGACGACAACCTCCGCGCATGTCTTCGATCGCCAGATCGCTGCCGGTCCCTGGCTCAGGCCGATCCCAGGCCTGCGGCGCACCGACCCGGAGCACCGCTACTGGCTGGGGGAGCACCTGTTCGCGGTGTCCGTCACCGGCGTGATCGGCTCAACCAAGAGCGAATGGGCGATGGCCCGCATCGAGGCCACCCGCCACGTCTGGGAGCCGCGGGGCCACACCGTGCACCTGGCGCTGGAGGCCCTGCTGCACAGCCGCTTCCATCCCCTGCCCCAGCAACGCCAGCAGGCCAGCCGACTGCTGCAGCACCTGCGCTCTGGCGACTACCGGGACTGGATCGAGCCGTTGCTGGCCCACCCCCACTGGCAGCAGGTGACGGTGATCGCTTCCGAGCGCCCCACCTGCTGCCTGATCCGGAACCTGGCCGGCACCTACGACACCGGCTACATCCAGCAGGCCGATGGCCTGCGGGTGCTCGCTGACCTCAAGACCCTCTCCAGGCCCGGATCGGGCAGCTACTGCACCCGCGCCCAGCTGGGTGGCTACATGGCACTGGAAGCCACCTGGGGCGTGCACTACGACGCAGGCCAGACGATCTGGGCCCGGCCGGGGGAGACCCGCTTCTCGCCGCTGTATTCCCGCGAGGAATGCCTGGCCGCCTGGGCAGCGGCGTGGGCGGGCTACGTGAGCAGGTTCCGGCCCTGGTGATGGACTCTCCGAACCGATGTATTCGGACTATCGAGCCGCTATGGTTTGTTGCAGGTCGCTTGCTCGCGCCTCTTTGCTCCTTCGCTGGCTCTGCTGATGGCTGCCACCACCGCCAGCTCTGCTCGAATGGCTGGCGCCGCCCTCGACGCGCTGCTCGATCGCATCACGGTCCTCAAGCTGCAGCAAAAAAGCATCGACGCCGAGCTCTCCCCGCTGCTGGAGCAACTCAGCGGGGCCCTGGAGGCCGGCGAGCTGGATGCCTCCTTCTCCCACAACGGCTGCAGCTTCTGCTGGTCGGCCGGGCGCACCAGCTACGCCTACCCCGAGCCGCTGCAACAGCAGGAGCAGGCC
>JBKDOZ010000253.1:0-2869 GCA_046342735.1 Synechococcaceae cyanobacterium | reverse complement strand
GCCTTACTACTCAGTGCTGCTCGGCGGCCTCACCCTGGTGGTGATCGCTTCCGGACTGGCCCTGCTGCTCACCAGCGGCCGGGCCCGAGCCTGAGGGCCGCTTAGCCGCCGGCGAGCATCACCGCGCCCATGGCGGCCATGCTCAGGTTCTCCGCGACGCTCACCACGCCGAGGGGGGGCTTGGAGTTTCCGCCCACGCAGGCGCAGTTGAGGGCGAGGTGATCGAGGAACACCGCCTTGCCCACCGACACCATCCCCATCGCCCCAAGCAACACGGCCACAGCTCCCACCAGCGTCGTCACGGCGGGGAGCTGCGGCACCTGCAGCATGCCGAGGCCCACCAGCAGTTCGATGCCTGGGTAGAGCTGTCCCCAGGGACGCCAGCGCTTGCTGAGCTGGTCGTACTTGCGGAAGCTGGCCGCGAAGGCCTCCACATCCATCAGCTTGAGCATGGCCAGCAGGCAGATGGCGATGCCCATGAAGCCGCTGATCCCGATGCTCAGCACCAGAGCCATGAGAGCTGCAGTGCCGAACACCGCCACCACCGGCGTGTAAGAGATCTCGGCCGTTTCCGGCCGTACCCCCAGGCGCGCGGCCAGCTCGGTGTAGCTGCCGATCCGCTCCGGGCCGGCGAAGATCTGGGGCGTGGTCGCCACTCCATGGGCCGCCTTGAAGGCGTCCACCTCCTCGCTGCTGGTGAGGCGATGGTCCTCAAAAGGAATGTGCTGGTTCTGCAGCAGACGCAGGGCCCGCAAGCCCCAGGGACAGGGGTGATCCGGCAGGTCCATCCGGTAGAGCCGGACGCCATAAAGCGTGGAGGAGGCCATGGCAGCCGAGAACAGGACCAGGTCCTTTGAGTGTCATATCTCCAGTAGATGGAGAGTCAAGGCGGACAGGTCACAGGGGGCTCGCCCGCAAGCATGGGAACAAGCGTTGGGCCCAGGAGCGTCTGGTGGGTTGGCAGCGGGTCGCCTTGTTTCAACGCTGGGATCGCCAGGCATCCTGGAAGAAGTTGAGCGCGACACATGAGTGATCACAGCAACCAACAGCTCACGGCCCGGGAGATGGTTCGGGCCCATACCTATCCCGTCCTCGCTGCGGTCAGCACGATGGCGTTGGTGGTGATTGCAGTCAGCCTCGTGCCCATCGCTAGACAGGCCGATCACATGAATCGCTGTCTGGCTGTGCCAGGCGGTACGGGCTGTCATCGATTCCGTTAAGGGCACCTCACTGGCTGCCACTGGGGCATCGAGCAGCGGTTGCAAGCGGCCCATTGACATCAGTCCAGGCGCAACAAAGCCCGGAGCGTTGGCCCCGGGCGTTTGCCTGCTCAGCCGTGGTGCCTTCCCAGGGAGGTCGGGCAGCTGTGCGAGGGCTGTTCTCATCAAACAGCCTGGCGTGGAAACAGCCTGATCGTTTTCAGATCAGAAAGTCTTTGGTTGTGGGGCGGAGCTGCCGGCGCTGGCACCTGGGGCCAGGTGTCGAGTGGGACGTTCCGTTGAGTCCGGGGCACCTGTTGATGAGGCTGGGGGCGGTGCAGTGAACGGCGTGTGTCCCCTCCAGGAATGGACACGCCAGGAACATCAGTGATCCGTGACGAATGTTGAAGCAGGGGCCGGATCGTCAGCGCACTCCTCGTTGCTGCTCAGGGGGGGTGTCTTCCATCGATGGAGCCTCCGAATCCCGTTGCAGCCACGATGGGCCCGCCCAGCGGAGCCATAAAGGGCTGCAGCACTTCCGACACCGATCTTCACCGGGGGGCAACAGGGGTTCATGAAGGGGGCTCAACACCCATCGGATGAGCTCAGCGGCACAGAGCGGCAGGGCGACGTCCCACCGGCCGGATGCTGCTCACGGCAGCACCGGGGCCACGGCGCACGCGCGCCCGAACCGTGCCATGGGCTGGCCCCAGATGGTCGATCAGGGCCTCACGGGCCTCGTGCTGCAGCTCCTCCAGCGTCGGCGCGGTGATGCGGATGGGCAGGGTTACTCCTGCGGAGAAGGCTGCGCCTACGGCCTGGGCCTCCAGGTGGCCGGGGCGTTCAGCCACAACGCGGAACACGACCTCTCGCATGCGGGGGTATCTCCTTCTTTCCGGCTCCATCCTTGGCCTGCTGAGGCGACAGCGCAGGTACGGCCGGATCCGGGGAACCGGCCCTGCGGGCACCTGCCCTTGCAGCGTCAGGAGAGCCAGCCCCGTGCAGAGGCCAGCCTGGAGGCTTCCTGCACGGCGGTGATGCAGCGCTGGGCCCGGCGTTTGGCATCGTCCTGGCCCTGGGACCGCAGCACGTAGCCCTCCATCGCCTCTGGCGTCTCGATCAGCCCCAGCAGGCCCGTGGTGCGCGCACCGAGGGAACCATCGGCGAGCAGACGGCTCACCAGGCCGTGCTCCCACAGCTGCTCCCCGGTGGAGCCGGGAGCGAACAGCTCCTGACGCAGCACGCCCAGCAACGACTGCTTGAGGGCATCGAGCTGGCCCGGCCGCAGCCGGCGGCTGTTGGGCAGGCCCGCCGCAGGACCGGCCGGGATCGCGGTGGGGATCGCAGCGGCGCGATCGGGGGTGTGCTCCACGCTCCAGCTCAGGCCGGTGCCCGGCAACCCCACGGTGGTGCGGGGCCCACCGCTGCGATTCACCGGGATGTTGAACGAGGCCCCGCGGCCACCGACGGAGATCGAGCTCAGTCCGCCGCTGGAGAAATTGAAGCGCAGGGGCCCCAGGCGGGCGGAGCGGCGGAGACGGAAGCCCATGGCAATCAGCGGGTTGGCTCGCAGGAATGGCCCGAGCAGGGTTCAGGTTGCCGCGTGGATGCAGCCGTCCGCAAATCCATGCGCCCAGCGCATAGAACCGCCGGTGCCGCAGAATCCCCGA
>JBKDOZ010000252.1:0-13091 GCA_046342735.1 Synechococcaceae cyanobacterium | reverse complement strand
GCGCAGCCCACCCGGCCGCCGCCGGCGGCTGCGGCGCGGCGGGCGCCCTCCGCCACGGCGGCCGGGCGGTGGTCGCACAGCTGCCCGCCGATCGGCCCGCTGTCGCCGCCAAGCTCTTCGATCTTGCGGCGGCCATGGCCCAGCTCCAGGCTTGTGGCGTTCACCATCTCGGTGAACAGCAGGGCGTCGGGGGCCCAGCGGCGCACCATTTGGCGAAAGATGGCGTCGCTGACGCCGGCCAATGGTGACTGCAGCACGCGGCAGCGCAGCCGGCGCCCGCCGATCGCCAGCGGCTCGCCCACCGGTTCGCCCACCGGTTCGCGGGTCCCGGCGATGGGGGCGGCCAGGCCGCTGCGGCAGGGGGGATCGGCGATCATCGTGGGCAGATTCTCGGGTGCCGGCTCGCCACCGGTGCCCCCGCCGTGGACACCCCCACCCCCCATCCCCTCAGCCGCGCCCTGCTCGAGGCGGTGCTCGACGACCGCACCAGCGACCGTTTTGTGTGCGAGCTGATCTGGCCCCGGCTCGGGTATGGGCGCGACCCTGACGGCACCTGGCGGGCCGGGCCCACCACCCCGCCCGCCTGGCGGGAGGCCTTCGCCAGCGAGCCCGCCTTCATCGCCCAGCGCCCCGCCAGCGTCGCTCTCACCCGCTCGATCGCGCCGGAGCACAAGCAGCTGCTCAAGCAGCAGCTCGCCTTCGCCGGCTACCGCATCGGCGGCCTGTACCCGCGCCGTACCCGCCGCGCCACCGCCGTGAACTGGTTGCTCGCCCACCTGGCGGAACGCGGGGAGGCACTGCCGGAGACGGGGCCGCTGCCGCCGCTGCTGGAGCCGCCCGCCGATCCGGTGGCGGGACACCCGGGCGACCTGCCGGTGGGCTGAGGGGGGCGCGGTAGGGTCGAACCAATCCCTAAATAGGAATATCTCCCTGTGGCGTTGCCTGTTGTCGCCATCCTCGGACGGCCCAACGTGGGCAAGTCCACGCTTGTGAACCGGCTGTGCCGCAGCCGGGAGGCGATCGTGCACGACCAGCCGGGCGTGACCCGTGATCGCACGTATCAGGAGGGGTTCTGGGGCGATCGCCAGTTCCGCGTGGTCGACACCGGCGGCCTGGTGTTTGACGACGACAGCGAATTCCTTCCCGAGATTCGGGAGCAGGCCCAGCTGGCCTTGGCCGAGGCGGCCGTGGCGGTGATGATCACCGATGGCCAGCAGGGCATCACCGCCGCCGATGCCACCATCGCCGAGTGGCTGCGCGGCCGGGCCGTGCCCGTGCTGCTGGCGGTGAATAAGTGTGAATCCCCCGACCAGGGCCTGGCGATGGCGGCCGAGTTCTGGTCCCTCGGCCTGGGGGAACCCCATCCGATCTCCGCCATCCATGGCGCCGGCACCGGTGAACTCCTCGATGCCCTGATCCCCCACCTGCCCACCAGCGGGGAGGGGGAGGAGGCGGAGCCGATCCAGATGGCGATCATCGGCCGCCCCAACGTGGGCAAATCGAGCTTGCTCAATGCCATCTGCGGCGAGAACCGGGCGATTGTCAGCCCGATCCGCGGCACCACCCGCGACACCATCGACACCACCATCGAGCGGGAGGGGGTGGCCTGGAAGCTGCTCGACACCGCAGGCATCCGCCGCCGCCGCAGCGTGGACTATGGCCCCGAGTTTTTCGGCATCAACCGCAGCTTCAAGGCCATCGAGCGCAGCGATGTGTGCGTGCTGGTGATCGACGCCCTCGATGGGGTCACCGAGCAGGATCAGCGGCTGGCGGGGCGCATCGAAGAGGACGGCCGCGCCTGCGTGGTGGTGGTGAACAAATGGGACGCGATTGAAAAAGACAGCCACACCCTGCCGGCAATGGAAAGGGAGCTGCGCGCCCGCCTCTACTTCCTCGATTGGGCACCGATGTTGTTCACCTCCGCCCTCACCGGCCAGCGGGTGAATGCCATCTTCCCGTTGGCCCAGCAGGCGGTGGAACAGCACCGCCGCCGGGTGAGCACGGCGGTGGTGAATGAGGTGCTGCAGGAGGCCCTGCGCTGGCGCTCGCCCCCCACCACCCGCGGCGGCCGCCAGGGGCGCCTGTATTACGGCACCCAGGTGGCCACCCGGCCCCCCAGCTTCACCCTCTTCGTCAACGACCCCAAGCTGTTCGGCGAAACCTATCGCCGCTATGTGGAGCGCCAGATCCGGGAGGGCCTGGGCTTTGAGGGATCCCCCCTGCGTCTGTTCTGGCGCGGCAAGCAACAGCGGGATGCCGAACGGGATCTGGCCCGCTCCCAGTCCCGCGGCCGCTGAGCCATGGACTGGCTCCGCCAGCTGCCGATCGGGCAGTACGTCGACCCTGGCCGTGGTGGTGGCGGCTGGCTGGCGCGCCTCGATCCGCGCCTCAAGTTCGGCTGGACCCTCGCCTTCCTGGTGACACCGATCCTGGCGGGCCCCCGCTGGCGCCTCGCCCTGGTGGCGCTGCTGGTGGGGATCACCCTGGTGAGCGGGTTGCCGGCGCGGCTGTGGCAGCGCAGCCTGGCGCTCTGGCTCGCCCTCTCCCTGGCGGTGGGGGTGCTCTCGGCCTTCCTGCCCGCCGATGCCATCCCGCCCGCCAGCCTGCAACGCCCGCCCACGGAGCTGAGGCTGACGCCCGCCCCCCCTGGCTCTCCCCCCGCGGTGCGGGCCGGTCGCCCCTGGGAGCTGCTCCACCTCGGCCCCCTGCGGCTCGGACCGGCGTCCCTCGGCCCCCTGGTGATCACGCGCCGCTCCGCCCTGCTGGGCCTGCGCAGCGCCACCCTGCTGTTCACACTGATTCACAGCGCCAATCTGTTGCTGCTCACCACCGCCCCGGAGGCGTTGGTGTGGGCGATGGCCTGGTTCCTGGCCCCCTTCGCGGCCCTCGGCCTGCCGGTGGAGCGCCTGGGCTTCACCCTGCTGCTGTCGTTGCGCTTCCTGCCGTTGGTGCAGGAAGAGTTACAAAATCTGCTCCGATCGATCGCCACGCGCGCCGTCAGCCTGCGCCAGCTGGGCTGGCGCGCGGGCCTGGCGCTGGTGCTGGCCGTAGGGGAGCGGCTGCTCGCCAACGTGTTGCTGCGCTCCGAGCAGGGGGCTGAGGCGCTGCTGGCCCGCGGTGGACACTGGCTGCCGCCCGATCGGCTGCACACGCCCCAGCCCGCCGCCGGACCGGCTGGCTGGTTGGCGGGTTGGCTTGCCGGGGCTGCCCTGGTGCTGCTCTTGGTGCTGCGCTGGCGGGTGGGTGGCCTTTAATGGCAAAAGTGCAGCGGTGTCTGTGAGCGACGAGCGTTATCTCAACCATCCCACGTTCGGGATGCTCTATCGCGTCGCACCGGCGGCCGAAGGGAAGGACGTCTACGCCACGCTGTACGCCCAGCGCATCTTTTTCCTGGTGACCCTGCAGCAACGCGGCGCCACCTTCGAGGTGATCCCGCTCATGGATGCGCGCCATCTTGCCGAGCAAAACCTCAGCCGGGCCCGGCGGGAGGGGCCCGAAGTGCATGCCCGCTGGCGCCAGCTCTTCGACCAGACCTTCCTCTGAGGGTGGGCCATGCGGGATGACGCCGGAGCGGGGTCCCTGGCCCAGCGATTGGAGGATCTACGGCGCGATCTGCCCCCCGGCTGCCGTCTGCTGGCGGTGAGCAAGGGCCAGCCCGCCGCCGCCCTGCGGCGGGCCGTGGCGGCGGGGGTGCGCCGTTTCGGTGAGAGCCGGCTGCAGGAGGCCAGTGCCAAGCAGGAGGAGCTCGCCGATCTCGAGCCGCTCGACTGGCACTTCATCGGTCGCTTGCAGGCCAACAAGGCCCGGGGCGTGCTGCGCCGCTTCGGCACGCTCCACTCAGTGGACAGCCTGGCCCTGGCCCGCCGCCTGGCGCGCATTGCGGCGGAGGAGGGTGTGGCCCCCGCCATCTTTTTGCAGGTCAAGCTGCGCCCCGACCCCGGCAAGACCGGCTTCAGCGCCGAGGAGCTCCGCCGCGACTGGCCCGAAATCGCCTCCTTGGCCCCGTTGCGGCCGGTGGGGCTGATGACGATCGCCCCGCTGGGCCTGGAGCCTGAGGATCTCCGGGCTCTGTTCGGGGAGTGCGCCGCCCTGGCCGCCTCCCTCGGCCTGGCGGAGCTTTCGATGGGCATGAGCGGCGACTGGCGGGAGGCGGCGGCCGCGGGCAGCACCTGGGTGCGGCTCGGCACGGCCCTGTTCGGCGCGCGGGCCGCGGCGAATCCGGACTGAGGCGCTTGCCACCGCGGGCATGGGACGCTATTCAGGCTCAGAGCATCCCTCGAGGCTTTTCCGTGTCGTTGTTTTCCCGCTTGCGCGCTGTCGTCTCCGGCGATGACTACCTCGACGGTGACTACGACGACGAGCTCGACTACGACGCCGGCGACAGTCCCGCCACCCCCGCCGCCAGCAGCGCCCCCCGCAGCAGCGGTGCTCTGGCCATCGCCACCGACTTTGGCGTCGCCAGCGATCCCTTCGCCGGCACCAACGTCATCGGCATGCCTGGCATCAGCACCAGCGTGGCCGAGCTGTGCCTGATGGAGCCCCGCAGCTTCGATGAGATGCCCCGGGCGATCCAGGCGCTGCGCGAGCGCAAGGCGGTGATCCTCAACCTGACGATGATGGAGCCGGACCAGGCCCAGCGCGCCGTGGATTTCGTGGCCGGTGGCACCTTCGCCATCGACGGCCACCAGGAGCGGGTGGGCGAGAGCATCTTCCTGTTCGCCCCCAGCTGCGTCACGGTCACCACCGCTGGCAGCGAGGAGGCCGCCTCGCCCACGGTGACCACCCGCCCCGCCAGCCCCACCCTGGAGCCCGAAGAGGCCGCTCCCAGCCCCGCCTGGGGCCGCTCCGACGCCCTGTTCTGAGGCGTGTCGCCTCCCGAGCCGGGTCGCTTCGGCGTGGTGGGCCTGGGCCGCATGGCCCAGGCCCTGTTGCTGCCGCTGCTGGAGTCAGGCCCGTTGCAGGCCGCCGAGGTGCGGGCGGTGGTGGCCAGCGCCCGATCCGCCCAGGCCCTCTCCGGTGTGGCGGGCCTGGAGGTCGGCACCGATGCTGAGGCCGCCTGGGCTTGTCCCACCGTGTTGCTGGCGGTCAAGCCCCAGCAGCTCGATGCGGTGGCGGCCCAGGCACCGGCGCCCGATCCCGCCGCCCCTCCCCTGCTGATCTCCGTACTCGCGGGCGTCAGCCTGGCCCGGCTGGAGCGTCTTTTTCCCGGTCGCCGCCTGGTGCGGGCTGTGCCCAACACGCCGGCCCTGGTGGGCGCGGGCCTCACTGCCCTGGCCTTCGGGTCCGGCGTGGAGGCTGAAGCGCGCGCGTGGGTCGAGGCCCTCTTTGCCCGGGTCGGGGAGGTGATGGAGCTGCCGGAGAGCCAGCTCGATGCCTTCCTGGCGCTCACCTCCTCCGGTCCGGCGTTCGTGGCGCTGGTGGCGGAGGCGATGGCGGATGGGGCGGTGGCTGCGGGTCTGCCCCGGGCCCTGGCGAGCCATCTGGCCCACCGCACCCTCGCCGGCACGGCGGAGCTGCTCCACCAGCGGCAGCTCCACCCCGGCGAGCTCAAGGACATGGTCAGCAGCCCGGGGGGCACCACGATCGCTGGCCTGCGCCGGCTGGAGAGCGCCGGCCTGCGCTCGGCCCTGATCGAAGCGGTGGTGGCCGCCGCGGAGCGCAGCCGCGAACTGGCCTGAGGCCACGCCGAAGGCCGACTCCGAAGGCCGCCGCCTTGGCCGCCTTCGAAGGCCGCCGCCTTGGCCCCGGTCCTCAGCCCCGTTTTTCCCCCAACCGCGGCTCGGTGCCCGCCAGCAGCCGCGAGACGTTGCTGCGATGGCGCCACACCACCAGCACCGTGGTGAGCACCGCCAGGCTCAGATAGGCCGGCCGGATGCCGCCGCCGCCGAACCACCCCAGCATCAGCAGGGGCAGCGATAGCGCGGCCACCACGCTGGAGAGCGAAACGATGCGGCTGAGCGTGAGGCAGGTGAGGAACACCCCGAAACAGGCCAGCCCCACGGGCCAGGCCAGGCCCAGGAGCATGCCGAGCCCCGTGGCCACCGCCTTGCCCCCCTGGCCCCCCAGCCACACCGGCCAGATGTGCCCGGCGAGCGCCGCCAGCCCAGCGGCCACCACCCACCAATCGCTGCCGGAGTCCCAGCCCAGGGGCTCCAGCAGGGCGCGGGCCAGCAGCACGGCGGCGGTGCCCTTGAGCACATCGATCAGAAACACCGCCAGGGCCGGTCCCTTGCCCACCACCCGCAGGACGTTGGTGGCGCCGGTGGAGCCGGATCCCTCCTGGCGCAGGTCGATGCCCGCCAGCCAGCGCCCCGCCAACCAGCCGGCGGGGATCGATCCGAGCAGGTAGCCGGCCAGCAGGGCGGCAAAGGGGAGGAGGAGGGGCATATCGCGGGGTCGGGGGAAGGGGTGGCAGCCGTGCGGCAGCCCTCAGCTGAGGTCCTGCTCCTCGATCCATTCGTCGGGCCCGGCGGCGAAGGCGAGCCAGAGGGGGAACTGCAGCACGGGAATCTCCACGGAGCGCTCGCTGGCGTCGATCACGATGAAGGGCAGCTCGCCGCGTTCCTCCAGCCGGTCGGCCCGCTCGATCAGGGCGTCGGCCCGCTCGAACAGGACGATGCCGCTGGTGGGGCCGAAGTCTTCGCGGCTCAGGCCCAGGCAGTCCTGCAGGCCGCGCCGCCCTTCCCCCAGTCGCTCCGGCTGGCCGGCCAGCACGAGGGTTTGGAAGCGTTCGCCGTAGAGCTCGCCGAGAATGGCCACGGCGGCGGCGGCCACCAGGGCATTGCGATTGCGGCTGCCGCTGCTGGGCTGGGCACCGCGGCCGCCCTGGCTGAGGAACCATTCGCCCAGCAGGGCCGCCCCGTCGCGATCGAGGGTGCGGCGGAGCTTCCAGGGGTCGGCGTAGAAATCGGGTTGGCCCTGGAACCGTTCCTGTGGGTCGCGGAGCAGGGCTTCGTCCTGCTGGAACAGGCCGGCCGCCGGGGGCGGGGCGGCCTCCTCGGCGGGGCTGGCGGCGGCCTGGTCGAGCGGGGAGGGTTGCACCACCACCGGCTGGGCCACCAGCTCCACCGCCTCGGCGGCCACCGCCAGATCCTGCAGGGCGCCCACCAGGTAATCCTGGAAGCCCTTGAGCCGGCGGGCGATCGCGTCCGACTGGCCGCTGAAGCTGCGGGTGGTTTCCTGCTCGATCTGCGCCCGACGCTTCTCCAGCTCGGCGATCTCCTCCAGCAGCAGGCTGCGGCGTTCCTGCAGTTCCTGAAGGGCGAGGTCGATCAGGGCGGTGGGGGTGGCGGAAGCGGCTCCCGTATCGGGATCCGCCGGGGAGGGCTCGGGTGCGGAGTCGGTCATGGCGGCGCTCAGGGCGTGGAGGAGGGCGCCCCAGGGCCAAGGGGGCCCAGGTGGTGCTCGAGCCGCTCGCGCAGGGCCTTGGCGTCGAAAAGCATCGGCAGCAGGTGGATGCTGCGCTCCTCGCGGAAGAACAGGAGCACGGGCACGGCCGGCCAGAAGACGCGCCAGGCCAGCCAGGTGGCGTAGGGGAAACGGCGGATCACGCTGCCGTTGCGGCGCACCACCAGCTCGGCATCGGCGAACTGGAGCCGCAGCTGGGCGGCCTGCAGCGCCAGGAACAGCCCGAACAGGGCCACCCCCAGGGCTAGCCAGCGCGCGCCCCCCCAAAGCGGCAGCAGGGCCAGGCAGGCCGCCCCCAGCAGGATCACGCCGGCGGGCACCCCATAGCGGGGCGCCAGGGTGAGGCCCTCATCGGCTGCGGGGGGGGCGGGGACAGCAGAATCCACGCGGGCACGGGCGGTATGCCATTCTCCCACGGTCGCCGCAGGTGCCCTCAGCCGAAGAGGATCTTGGTGAGCACCACGTCGACCAGCGCTACCGTCACCAGGATCATCACCACGGCGCCGGTGGTGCTGGTGCCCACCTCCTTGGGGCCGCCGCGGGTGCTGAGGCCCCAGCCGCAGGCGAGCATGGCGATCTGCAGGCCAAACACCACCGCCTTCAGCAGCATCGAGGGCAGATCCTCCGGATCCATCCAGGTGCGCACCGAGTTCCAGAACACCGCCGGCGGCACGTTGTAGAGCAGGGTGCTGCTCCACTGACCCGACCACAGCGCCACCCAGAAGAAGAGCAGGCACTGCACCGGCGACATGAACACCATCGCCAGCACCCGCGGCACCACCAGGTACTCCACCGGGTCGGTGCGCAGCATCGTGATCGCGTCGATCTGCTCGGTCACCTTCATCGTTCCCAGCTGGGCGGCGTAGGCGGTGGCCACCTTGCCGGTGAGCAGGGTGGCCGTGAGCAGCGGCGCAATCTCGCGCGAGAGACCCAGGGCCAGCAGGCCGCCGATGGCCGCGTTGGCCCCCTGCTTGGAGAGTTCGGCCGCCACCTGGATGTTGAACACGGTGCCGGCCGCCAGGCCCGTGATCAGCACGATCAGAAAGCTGCCCGGGCCGGCCTCGAGAAGCTCCTGCATCAGGTCGTTGCTGTTGATGCGGCCGCGGGCGATGGCACTCACCGCCTGACCGCCGATCAACAGGCTGAAGCCCAGGCGCCGCAACCAGCGGGGAGCGCCCATCAGCGGTTTTCCGCCCGCAGCAGGTGGAGCCCCCGCTCCGGCCAACGCCGCATCACCACCAACCCCAGCACCACCAGGACGGCGGGGATCAGGCCCATGCACAGCCGGATGGCCACCTGGGCGCTCTGGGGCTGCTCCACCCCCTTGGTGGCGATGTAGCCGCTGAGGCTCATCAGGTTGCCGAAGAAGAACAGGGCGAAGCTGATGCAGATCTTCTGGGTGAAGACCATCCAGGCGCTGTAGACGCCGGCTGGCTTCTCCGGGTCGGCGTCGATCGCATCGGGCAGCAGGGCCCAGGGGATCAGGTAGGCGGTGGAGGCGCCCACGCCCACCAGCAGGATCGCGACGACCAGGCAGAGCAGGCGCAGCAGGTTCATGGCAGAGCCGGTGGGGGCGATGGCGGCATCGAGGGGGATGAGCACCATCGCCAGCAGGCAGCCGGCCATCCAGAGGCTGGCGCCCCAGTGCAGCGCGCGCACCCGGCCGTGCCGTCGCGAGATCTCGGTCCACAGCCAGAGGCCCGCCAAGGTGCTGATCTGGAAGGGAAGCAGGATCCAGGTGCTCCAGGCCGGCGGCACCCGCATCACATCGGGCAGATAAATGAGGGCGGCGGTCTGCATCAGCTGCAGGGCGCACCAGAGCAGCAGGTAGAGCCCCAGCACCATCAGGAAGCGGCCGTTGTTGCGCACCCGCCCCAGCAACCGGCGCGTGGTGCCCTTCTCGCTCGTCGGCCGCTGGCAGTGGATGGCGGTGGGGGCGATGCCCCAGGCGCAGAGCAGGGTGGAGACGGTGATGATCGAGCCGGAGAGCAGGCCCACCCGCCAGTAGCCCGAGGCGTTGGAGGGGTCGCCGAGCAGCAGGCCGCCGAGCACGAGCCCCACCAGGCCGGCGATGATCGAGCCGGTGAAGCGGGCGGTGTTGAGGCGGGTGCGCAGCGGCACCGAGGTGGTGAGCTCGGCGGCGAGGGCCGAGTAGGGGAGGTTGACGCAGGTGTAGAGGCTGTTGGCCAGCACCGAGACCCCCACAAAGAAGGCGAATTTCTGCCAGGGGCCGCCGGGGGGCAGCCACCACATCAGCGCCATGCCCACCCCCAGGGGCAGGGCGCTGCCGATGATCCAGGGCAGGCGAGGCCCCCAGCGCGTGCGGGTCTTGTCGCTGAGCCAGCCCACAACCGGATCGTTGACCGCGTCCCAGAGGCGGGCGAGCATCAGCACCAGGCCGGCCATCCAGGGGGGGAGCCCCGCGGCTTTGGTGTAGAAGACAAACAGATAGAAGCCGATCAGCGAGGCGGCCATGCCCGTGCCGGCATCGCCCAGTCCGTAGGCCACCAGCATCCGGTTGCGCCGTCCGGCCGGCTGGTCGGCGGGGTCGAGCCAGCAGGGATCCGCGTGCGGCTCGGGTTGGCCGGCCGGCGACGCGGGGGAGGGGGGGGGGCTCACGCGATGCGGCAGACCAGGACAGGCCAGAATGCTGCAGCTTCGGTCGGGGTCGATCGGGGCCGGGTGTCGCTCCGGCGATCCTGCTCCGGCTCCAACGCTCAGGGGACATTGCCGCCCCAGAGCAAGAAACCACTCCGAATCTGTTGCTACTGCGGGCGTAGTTTAGTGGTAAAACCTCAGCCTTCCAAGCTGATGATGCGGGTTCGATTCCCGCCGCCCGCTTGTTCTTTCCTCCGAGCTTTCATCCTTTCCCTCTCGGCATCTGTCCCCCGTTCTGGGGGGCCTTGGCAGGGAGCCTGATGCCGAGAGGGAACGTGATCGAAGACGCCGTGGAATCAGGCGGCGCTGCGGATGCGCTGCCGCAGACGGCGACTCATGCCGAAAGCAGCGGCGGCTCCGAGGAAGGGCAGGGGGCTCGGTACGACGGCTGTTGCGGTGGCAAACGTGTACGTACCAGACTGATCGCGGATGGGGTATTCCAATAGACCCGTTGCACTGTTGTAAGCACCGCTTTGGATATTAGAGGCGTAGGCTAAGGCCGCGAAGAAGGGGCCGAGCGTTGGGGCGCCCGTTCCGCTTAAATTGGGAGTGCCCAGAGATGTTGTTACTGCGCTAACAAATTCGCCCACATATGGGGGCGTCCCTCCCCACCAAGGCATGCTGCCGCCGTTGGCAGGCGTATTGAATAGGTTGGTGCTTGCGCTGTAGCTGGTTGTGATGGAATTCACGTTATAAAGTTTTCCACCTACATTCACCGTTACGGTCTGCAGGGCATGGGCGTCAGTTGGGCTGAGCAGGCTCAGCAAAGCAACGCTCAAGAGCAGCGTGGACCCCGAGAGGGCGGAGACTTTCATGCCAAGGTGAAGATTTTGCAAATCATCAAGACTTTTGCCAGGTTCTGGGGTCGGCGTGTGCCGCTTGCGGTCCTGGCTCCGGCGCCTGTACGGCGAGATGTTTAGCCAGATCTTGCACTCGGCCGGCCCAGATCGCAACAGCGACAAGAACATCGATGCTGACGGGCGGCGGATCGGCATGCCGAGGCCGCCGTTCTTCGCCAACATCGCTGATCAGGGGGAATTCACGGTCTTGCCAGTGGATCAGATCGCCATCTGTTTCCATCAGCGCCCTGCTTGCCTTCGTCTATCGACGCCGTCCATGTCGGCGAAGTGATGCACTCATTGGCCAGGAGAAAGGAGTATTGGCCTGGTGCTCGTTCCCTAACAGGATGGCTGCTCAGGGTGATGTGCATCCCTGATCGCCCTCCGGCTTGACGCTCCCTTCGCCGCTCTTCATGGTTGGGGTCGCCAACGGCGTCGTTGTGCCGTTTTCGCGCGCTCGTCCCGCGTGCCCCTCGCCCGCGCCCGGCTTGCATCACCTCCCTGCCCCCATGGCCATTCTTTTCCGTCTTCCGTATCTGAAGCCTTCCCGAGTCTGGGCTCTGGCGGCACTGGCGATGGTGGGTCTGCCGGGACTGCTTGCGGCTCCGGCGGCGGCGGCCAGCGCCCCCCCCACCCTCACCCTGGCCCGCCCCGAGGATCAGGCCCGTTTCCGCGTGTCCACCTTCGCCAGCGGTCTCTCCTATCCCACCAGCCTGGTTCCTCTGGCCGATGGGTCCCTGCTGGTGGGCACCAGCGTGGGTCCTTCCCTGTTCACCTCCCCATCGGGCAGCCTGCTGCGGCTGGTCGATCTCGACGGCGATGGCAGCGCCGATGGCCCCGCATTGCCCCTGGCCACCGGCTTGCCGGGACTGGTCAGCTCGGTGCGCCGGGTGGACCGCCTGGTGATGGCTCTCTCCTCTGTCACCGGCAAGGAGACGATCAGCCTTCTGCGCACCGGTGCCAGCGCCACCGATCCCCTGACACCGGTGGGGGCTCTGCGCTTCCACTTCCCTCCCGGCTTCTTCCACACCACCTACGCCCTGGCTGCCCGTCGCTCCCCCGCTGATCCGGCCGCGATCGAGCTCTTTTTCAACATCGGCGCCAAGAGCAACGCCTCCGCCACCAGCGAGAGTGTGGGCCTTGAGGGACAGGGGGGTGTGTAGCTGCCCCTCCAGCAACTGGCGGCTGATGCAATCCATCGGCTCACCCTGGTGGCGGATGCGGCCGGCACCGGTTTCCTGGCCTCCCTGCAGCCGATCGCCACCGGCCTGCGCAACGCCGCGGGCCTGGTGTTCGCGGCCAACGGCGACCTCTATCTGCAGGACAACGGCATCGATAGCCCCGCGAACCCCGATGTTTCCCTCTCGGCCGATGAGCTCAATCGCATCGCTGCCGCCGACATCGGCCGCAACATCCCCGATTTCGGCTTCCCCCACACCTATGTGTCGTCGGCCAGCGGCGAAACCATCTCCGGCGGCCTAGCGGTCTGTCCGTCGATCTGCAGCACACCTGGCGTTACCCCGCCGCTTCTCGTGTTCCGGCCGGTGGCTGGTGAGCGCAGTGAGGGGGCGGTGGAATTGGCGATGGCACCGCCAAGTTTCGGGCCCGACTTTGCGGGAGGGGTGTTCACCTCCTTCTTCGGCATGTTTAGTGGCGGGGCTGCGAATCAGGAGAATCCGGTGGTGTTTGCCAATCCGGCCAACGGCAGCCGCGTGCACTTCATCGCCAACCAGCTGCTCGGCCATCCCAATGGCCTGCTGGCTACCCAGAATTCTCTCTACCTCACCGACCTCGATTTCATCGGCAACCTCGGCGGCGCCAACCGCGGCACGATTTACCAGATCCGGGCCCTGGTGCCCGCTCCGTCGACCGTTCCGGCCCCGCTACCGCTGTTGGGTTCTGGTGCGGCCCTGCTCTGGTGCCGCCGTTTGCGGCGCCGGCTCCTCCCCGCAGCTCACCCCCCGAGCTCACCCCCCGAGCGCCCGACCCTCCAGCAGCGGCCGCGCCACCATCAACATCAGGCTGCGGCTCTCCAGGGGGACCCCGTTGGGCAGCCACCGCTCCGGCTCCTCCGGCAGGGCCTCCGCGGGTGACAGGGCGGTGTCGATCACCCGCAGCCAGCCGCTGGGGCAGGGCGGCAGGTCGAAGTGCATCGCTTTGTAGTAGGCGTTCATGCCGCACCAAAGC
>JBKDOZ010000251.1:0-19476 GCA_046342735.1 Synechococcaceae cyanobacterium | reverse complement strand
AAGGTGGGCAGCGAGACCCTCTCCAAGGTGCTCTATCCCAACGACGGCACCGATGAGGGCCGGCGTCTGCGCTTGAAGCAGCAGCATTTCTTCGTGTCCTGTTCGTTGCAGGACATGCTGCGCAGCCTCGATTTGCGCGGTATTCCTGTGCAGGAATTCCCCGACCACTGGGCGGTGCAGCTCAACGACACCCACCCTTCGATCGCGGTGGCTGAGTTGATGCGCCTGCTGCTCGACGACAAGAACCTTGACTGGGAGCAAGCCTGGGACATCACCACCCGCTCGCTCGCCTACACCAACCACACCCTGCTGCCGGAGGCTCTCGAGAAGTGGGGGCTCGATCTGTTCGGCAACCTGCTGCCTCGCCACCTGGAGATCATCTACGAAATCAATCGCCGCTTTCTGCAGCAGGTGCGCATCCGCTACCCGGGCAATGAGCAGATCCTGCGCCGGGTGTCGATCATCGATGAGGATGGCGCCCGCGCCGTGCGCATGGCTCACCTCGCCACCGTGGCCTCCCACCATGTGAACGGGGTGGCGGCGCTGCACAGCGAATTGGTGCGCACCGACCTCTTCCCCGAGTTCGCCGCCCTCTGGCCGGAAAAGTTCACCAATGTCACCAATGGGGTCACGCCGCGCCGCTGGGTGGCCCTGGCCAATCCCCAGCTCTCGCGGCTGTTGGTGGAAACGATCGGTGACGGTTGGGTGCGCGACCTCGATCAACTGCGCCAGCTGGAGCGATTCGCCGACGATGGCGCCTTCCTGGAGCGCTGGGGTGAGACAAAACTGGCGGTCAAGCGTCAGCTCACCAGTTATATCCATCGTCATACCGGTGTGCTGGTGGATCCCGCCTCTCTATTTGATGTGCAGGTGAAGCGGATCCATGAGTACAAGCGGCAGCACCTCAATGCCCTGCATGTGGTGGCCCAGTACCTGCGCATCAAGAATGGCCTCACGGCCGGCATGGCCCCCCGCACGGTGATCTTCGGTGGCAAGGCAGCGCCGGGCTACATGATGGCCAAGCTGATCATTCGCTTCATCAATGGCATTGCCGAAACCGTCAATGCCGATCCCGATATGGAGGGTCTGCTGCGGGTTGTGTTCCTGCCGGATTACAACGTGAAGCTCGGGGAGCGCGTCTATCCGGCGGCCGACCTCTCGGAACAGATTTCCACTGCCGGCAAGGAGGCCTCCGGTACGGGCAACATGAAGTTCGCCATGAACGGTGCCCTCACCATGGGTACGTTGGACGGGGCGAATGTGGAGATTCGCGAACAGGTTGGCGCGGAAAATTTCTTCCTTTTCGGCAAAACTACCGAAGAGATTGTCGCCCTACACCGCGAGGGCTACCGGCCCTGGGAGTTGATCCACGCCATCCCCGAGCTGCCGGAGGTGCTGCGTCTGATCGAGCAGGGCCACTTCAGCAATGGCGACACCGACATCTTTCGGCCCCTGCTGCAGAACCTCACCGGCAATGATCCGTTCTTCGTGCTTGCCGATTTCCACGACTACCGGCGCGCCCAAGCGGATGTTGACCGGGCCTGGGGGGATCGCCACGGCTGGAACCGCATGTCGCTGCTCAATTCGGCGCGCACCGGCTTCTTCTCCTCCGATCGCTCGATTCATGAGTACGCCCAGAGGATCTGGAAGGCTGAGGCGTTTCCCGTCACCATCACCTGCGAGCTCGACTGACGCCTCTTGCGGCGGCTTCGGCCGTCAGCTGCGGTCGGGCAGGTCGGGGGTTTGGTGCAGCAGCCGGTTCAGACGGAGGCGATCGGCGTTGAGGGGGTCGGGGGCGAGCTCGCCGGCCACCTCGCGGAACTTCTGCTCCACATCCTCGGGCACCCGCACATCGAAGATGCGCTCCATCAGCGCCTCAATCGAAAAGAGGTGGGCGTTGATGTTTTCCAGATCGGCCATCGCTTGTTGGATGGCATCCGACTCAGCAGCTGGACCGGGGGCCGCTGCCGAGGGTGCCCCTGTGCCACTGCGACCGGCTTCGGCCAGTGGCGGAGGGGGATCGGCGTCGCCGTACTGCTTTTGCAGTTCCTCGAGCACGCGGCCAGCGAGGGTGCGGAACGACTGCAGGGCAGCCCAATTGAGCTCCTGCTGCTGACGCAGGCTCGGATTTTCGCGGATCAGTCGGTCGTGTTCCCGATAGAAACGCTGGCAATCAGGGCATTGGCAGGGCTCTTCGGGCACCGCGGTCCCTTGGTCGTTTGCGCCCATCATGGCACCAGACGCCGCACAGGCGGATCAGGCCGCCCGGGGGCCGGAGTCTCCCGCGGGATAGCGCGGCTCCTCGCCGGTGGATTCCGGGCCGTCGAGCGCTGCCGGGAGGGGGATCTCGATGGAGCTCACCACTTGGATCACATCCCTCAGGCGCATGGAATCCGCGAACCAGCCCATCGCCTGCTCCACGTCGCCACGGCGTTCCGCGTCCGTGGCCTGCTCCTCGTGGGCCTCGGCGAGCAGGGCCAGCCAGCAGAGGCAGCGGGCCTGGACCACGGAGAGATCGAGCTCGTCGGGCTGGCTGTCGGCGATCCGCTCGCTCTCCTGCTGCACCAGCAGGCGGAGGCGCAGGTCGTGAAGCTGGGTCATCCGATTGGCGACGACTGGCGCCACGCTAGCGGCGGTGGCCCGGAAAGGAACCACCCCATCGGTAGCGCTGGCTACGGCTCTGGCGCTGGGGATGGGGCTCTTCCCGGGCGGGGTCACGGGGCTGGCGGGACTCGAACCCACGACCTGCGGTTTAGGAAACCGCCGCTCTATCCGGCTGAGCTACAGCCCCCGAATCGGTCCCGCTGGCAGGCGGTGCCAAAGGCATTCTTTCATGCCAGCTTTCGCACCCCTCCCGCCTGCGATCGCGGTGTGGGGCTGGCTTCCCATAGGGGTCGAATCGGTACTAAAACACGCGCCACAGCCACCGGTCCGCAATGGAGTCCAGCGTCAACCGCCTCGAAGCCGCCAAGATCCTGTTGTGGGCAGGAATCTCCCTGATTCTTGTCTTTGTCGTCAGCGTGCTGGGTGCGGCCTATCCGCTGGCCTTAGCCAGTGCCCAATGGCGTCAAGAGCTTTGCGGTCAATTGCGCGGCGGGGCCAGCTTCCCCTTGGTGGGGGCCCTGATGATGTTGATCGCCCTGCAGCTCGACAGTGAGTTGCCGCCGCTGGCGCAATGGCTGCGATTGTTTCGGCGCCTCTGCCTGCTGGCCTCCCTCGGTTACCTGTGGCTGATCCCGCTCCAGACCCAGGCGGCCCTCGGGGTGGCCCGCAGCGCCACCAGCCAGGAGCGTCTTGCCCTGCAGTCGCTCACCCGCAACATCCAGGCGGTTCGCAACGCGGATACGGAGACGACCCTGCGCCAGGCGATCAGCACCTTGCCGGGGGCTCCGCCGATGGGCGATCGCAGCTTCGGTGACAGAGTTCCCGCGGTTCGTCGACGCCTGCTGGAGCAGCTGGAGCCCCAGCTCAAGGGAATTGAGGCGGGCATCGCCGAGCGCAACCGGGCGCGCATCATGGAGGGTCTGCAGAGCTGGATCCGTGATGGGCTGATCAGCGCCTGCTACGCCTTCGGTTTCGCTGGCCTGGGCAAAGCGGGGGACAAGGACCCCTCCCTGCTGGATTTCCTCGTGCGGTACTGAGGTTTCTGTCTCGCTCCTGAGGTTGCCCCCGGCGCGTCAGCGCTGGCTCCTGCCGTTGTGCGCGCAGGGCGTGGCCACTTTCTGACAGAAGCTCATCACCTGCTGTCGGCCCGTATGGGTTTGGTCAATCTCTCGCAAACTCCGCTTCCATCAGCGGCGATGCTTGGCGAAGCATCGCCGCTTTTTTGTTGGCAAAGTCCTGCTTGCGGCTGGTTTTGCTGTAAGCGAAGCGGAGGTGTTGGATTTGAAAAGAATTAAAGAAACAAGCTGAATACTGCTGCAATTCTTCGCTAAGGGGTGTCCTTTCTTCGCTTTCGTGCGGTTCGCTTTCCTGTCGTTGCCGCTAGAAAGAGCTGGGACCAATTTCCTCAGTAATCCTTTCCGTCTGACCCCGTGAAACGCGCCACCCTTGCCGCTCTTCTCGCTACGGGCGCCCTCGGCCTGGGGGTGTCTCTTGGGGCCCCTGAGGCCAAGGCACTCTGCCTGCCAGGTGGTGCGCCGACCCCATGCACCTACTTCAACCCGAAAAGCAATTCGCAGGTTATTCGCCAACTTTTCTTGAATGAGCCCCGCCAGCTGAAATATTTCCAGGCTGCCCCGGCCTCCAGCAACGTCCAGCCCCAGAAGATCACCTCGATCGCCTATTCGTTGACCAATCCAGGTGTCAACTTCAATGCGGCCAGCTTCATCCCGATGGATGCCCAGCTGTTCACCAATGTCTCCCCGGCCTACAACCCCGGCACCGTGGTCAACGTGACCGCGCCTGTGCTGGGCTCCTCGATCTGGGTCCGTTATCAGATTGACGCTTCCCCCGCCAACACCCTCGTGGATGGCGATGGCGTGCAGCTCGCCTTCATCGGCAACAACAACGGTGATAAGCAGGGCACCCAATATCTCTCCAGCGACGGCAAGAACTTCTACTTCGCCGACGTTTTCCAGCACATCGCCCTCGATCCGAAACCCACCGAGGTGCCGGCCCCCCTGCCCCTGCTCGGCGCCGGTGCCGCCTTCGGCTTCTCCCGCCGGCTGCGTCGTCGTGCCCAGTTCAGAGCCTGACGTGCCGCAATTCTCAGGGGCTTCCCGCCCCATTGCCCCCTGCGGGGGGCTTTTTGCTGGCCATCGACCGGGCTCCTACCATTGGCCTGGAAAGTGGGCGAGGTGATCGCGGCCGTCCCCTACCGAGGTTCACGCTTGGGTGGGGCAGGCGGTTGAGGAAAGTCCGGGCTCCCGAACGGCCAGGCCTGCTGGGTAACGCCCAGTGCGGGTGACCGTGAGGACAGTGCCACAGAAACACACCGCCGATGGCCGTGGGCTCCGCCCGCTGCACAGGCAAGGGTGCAAGGGTGCGGTAAGAGCGCACCAGCGGCATCGAGAGGTGCCGGCTCGGTAAACCCCGGCTGGGAGCAAGGCCACGGATTCAGGGAGGGGCACGGGTTGGCCGAGCTCCCGCCCCACCCCCGTAGAGAGCCGCTTGAGGCCGTCGGTGACGGCGGTCCCAGACAGATGATCACCCCCGCCCGCCGCCCCTAGGCGCGCTGGGCGGGAACAGAACCCGGCTTACGTCCCGCTTTCCCCTTTTCCCCCTCCGCGCTCCCCTGTCTCCGATGCAGGCCCGGCGTTTCGACCAGCTCACGGCCTTCCTGGAGCGCACCGCCCTGCTCCCCGGGGTTCCCCGCGATCCGGAGCGCCTGGCTGCGCTGGATGAGGCGCTTACCCACACCTCCGCAGGTCGTCGCCGCGATCACGAGCGCCTCGAATTCCTCGGTGATGCGGTGCTGCGCCTGGCCGCCTCCGAGTTTCTGCGCCGCCGGGAGCCGGATCTGCCCGTCGGGCGCTGGTCGGCCGTACGGGCCCAGCTGGTGAGCGACCGCTGGCTGGCGGAACTGGCCGAGACCCTTGATCTGGCGGCGGTGCTGCGCCATGGGCCGATGGCCCTGGTGGAGGGCAGCGGCCGTGCCACCGTCCTGGCGGAGTGCTGCGAGGCCCTGATCGGGGCGGTTTATGGCATCGGGGGTGGGTCGGCGGGAGGGATGGAGGCGGTGCTCGCCTGGCTGGAGCCCCACTGGCTGCGGGAACTGCCGCCGCTGCTTGCCGATCCCCACGCCCACAACTGGAAATCGGCCCTGCAGGAGTGGAGCCAGGGGCGGGGCCTCGGGCTTCCCCATTACGCCACCGAGGAACGCAGCCGCCTCCATGGCGATCCGCGGCGCTTTCACTGCCGTGTGAGCGTGGCCCAACGCCCCCTGGGGGAAGGATGGGGCGGAGCGCGCCGGGAGGCCGAGCAACAGGCCGCCCGTACCGCCCTGGCGGCCCTGGGGCCGGAGCCGCTCAGCGCGCCTCCAGGGTCCGCAGCGGCAGGGTGACCAGTTTGTCCCAGTTGCCTCCTTCGAACAGCACGGCCGCCATCGGGCCGCTGATCCGCTGCACGAAGCCGCGGTAGCCGTTGTAAATCGAGCGGGCATCGCGCACCACCACGGTGGAGCCGGGCAGGATCGGAGGGTTGGAGATCGCGCGGCTGCCGCTGGGGAAGGAGGTGGCAATTTTCTCGGCTGCGCCCTCCAGCTGCCGATTCCAGCGCGGCGAGCGTCCGGCAGCGGAGGCCCCCCTAGCCTGGCGCCATGCCCCTTGATTCCCCTTCCCTTCCCCCTCCCACCCCCGCCGATCTGTTGGGGGTGGGGCGGCTGGTGGCTGCCCAGGGCCTGCGCGGCGAGGTGCGCCTGCTGCCCCTGAGCGACTTTCCCGAGCGCTTCACCCAGGCGGGCTGGCGTTGGCTCAGGCCGCGGGGGGGGGCGGCCCGGCCGGTGCGCCTGCTGCGGGGGCGACCGCTGCCCGGAAAGGACCTGTACGTCCTCCATCTCGACGGCGTGGAGGACCGCAGCGCCGCTGAGGGCCTGGTGAACCACGAGTTGCTTGTGGATGCTGCCGACCGGCCTCCGCTGGAGCCGGGGCAGTTCCACTGGCTTGATCTTCAGGGGTTGGAGGTGCGGATCCTGGATGGAGGCCAGGCCATCGGTCGCGTCACCGACCTGCTCAACGCCGGCAACGATCTGCTGGAGGTGGAGCTCCTGGATCCCCCGGGCCGCCGGGTGCTGGTTCCCTTCGTGCCCGCCATCGTGCCGGAGGTGCGACCGGCGGAAGGATGGCTGGGCCTCACGCCGCCGCCGGGGCTGCTGGAGCTCTGAGGCCGGGTGCCAGGGCCGCTATTCCACCGTGACGCTCTTGGCCAGGTTGCGCGGTTGATCCACATCGAGACCGCGATGGGCCGCGATGTGATAGCTGAGCAGCTGCATCGGGATCACGGTGAGCAGGGGGCTCAGCAGTTCATCCACCTCCGGCAGTGGCAACAGCATGTCGAACAGTTCGGTGTCAGGACAGGCGGGGGCGACGCCGAGCAGGCGGGCATCGCGGGCCTTCGCCTCCTGGGCGTTGGAGAGCACCTTGTCGAAGACGCTGCCGGGCACGGCGATCGAAACCACCGGCACCCGCGCATCGAGCAGGGCGATCGGGCCGTGCTTCATCTCGCCGGCCGGGTAGCCCTCGGCGTGGATGTAGCTGATCTCCTTGAGCTTCAGCGCCCCCTCCATCGCGATCGGGTAGTTGATGCCGCGGCCGAGGAAGATCACATCCTGGGTGTCGGCGAACAGGTGGGCCAGCTCGGCGCAGCGTTCGTCGTGGTCCTCCACCAGTCGCTGCAGCAGGGCCGGCAGCTGGCGCAGCTCCTCCGCCAGCTGGCGCAGGCGGGCCGGGCTGGGGGCGCCGGGGCGGCCGGCGGCGGCGCGGCGCTCGGCAAAGGCCAGGGTGTGGCCGTAGAAGGCCAGCAACTGGCCGAGGAAGGTCTTGGTGGCGGCTACGCCCACCTCGATGCCGGCGCCGATGTCGAGGATGTGGGGCACCAGGCGGCCGAGCGAACTCTCCGGGCGGTTGGTGATCCCCAGCAGCCGAGGCGCCTGGGCCGGATCGGCAAGGCTGCGCCGCCGCTCCTGCTCCATGGCCAGGGCCGCCAGGGTGTCTGCCGTCTCCCCTGATTGGGTGACGCCGATGGTGAGGGTGTGGGGCACCAGGGGCGGTGGGGCATACCGGAATTCGCTGGCGTAATGCACGCTGGTGGGGAGGCCCGCCAGCTGCTCCAGCAGGTAGGCGCCCACCTGGGCGGCGTGGCGGCTGGTCCCGCAGGCCAGGATCTCGATGCGCTCGATCCCCTCGTACACCGCGTCGTCGAGGGGCAGGGCCACCAGGGCCTCCTCCGGGAGGTGGCGCGCCACCCAAAGGGCCGCCGTTTCCGGCTGCTCATGGATCTCCTTGAGCATGAAGTGCCGGAAGCTGCGCTTGTCGGCCACGTGCTCGGTGCCGCTCAGCAGGCTGGGGGTGCGTTGCACCCGGTTGCGGTCGCGGTCGTACAGCTCGATCCCCAGGGGGGTGAGCAGCGCCACCTCCCCATCCTCCAGGGGCAGGATCGTGCGGGTGAAGCCCGCCAGGGCGGGGGTGTCGCTGGCGCAGAGGAATTCGCCTTCCCCCAGGCCGATCAGCAGCGGTGCCTGCCGACGCGCCACCACCAGCGCGCCGGGGGCCTTGGCCCAGATCAGCGCCAGGGCGTAGGCCCCGTGCAGGCGGGGCAGCACATCCTGTACCGCCTGGAGCAGCAAGCCAGCGTCGGGCCGGGCACCACCGGCCTCCAGCTCCGCCAGCCGGGCCGCCACCAGATGGGGAATCACCTCGGTGTCGGTATCGGACAGAAAGGTGACCCCTGCGGCCTTCAGTTCCTCCCGCAGGCTGCGGAAGTTCTCGATGATGCCGTTCTGCACCACCGCCAGCTGGCGGCTGCCATCGAGATGGGGGTGGGCGTTGCGCTCCTCGGGCTTGCCATGGGTGGCCCAACGGGTGTGGCCGATGCCCACGTGGCCGGGGGAGCCCCGCTCCTCGAAACGTTGGCTGAGGTTCACCAGCTTGCCTTCGGCCCGCAGGCAGTGGAGGGTTCCGGCGCTTGCCGCTGCGGCGTCAGCCGCGACTTCCACGGTGGCGATGCCGGCGGAGTCGTAGCCGCGGTACTCGAGCTGGCGCAGTCCCTCCAACAGTTGGGGGGCGGCCTCACGGGATCCGATCAGGGCAACGATGCCGCACATGGGGATGGGGGGGAGGGGGGAAGCCCGGAGCGGGCGCGGAAACAAAAAAAGCCCGGCGGGGCCGGGCCTGAGCATATGGGCGATGGGTGCCGAGAACCAGGGGCGAAGCCGGACGGTTTGGGCTGGGTGTGGCTCAGTAGGCCAGGCCCATCGAGCGGCTGGTTTCATCACCCAGATACACCCGAATGCTGAGGAAATCGGTGGGGCAGGCGGTTTCGCAGCGCTTGCAGCCCACGCAGTCTTCCGTGCGGGGGGACGAAGCGATCTGGCCGGCCTTGCAGCCGTCCCAGGGCACCATCTCGAGCACGTCGAGGGGGCAGGCGCGCACGCACTGGGTGCAGCCGATGCAGGTGTCGTAGATCTTGACGGCGTGGGACATGGAAGAACGCTGCGGTCGGACCCGGCGCCAGGAGCCGGCGTTTCGTCAAGGTACCCAAGGGTTCCCGGAGCACGGCCACCGGACGCGATGGCCGTCACGCTTGTTCATAGGGGGTGGGCCCCTCGGGGGTGGCGTCGGGGTCGACCCGTAGGATGCGCCCCACTCTCACAGCGGCCATGTCCCAGGAAGCGATTTTCGAGAAAGTCCGCTCGATCGTTGCCGAACAGCTCAGCGTCGAAGCCGCTGAGGTGAAGCCGGAGTCCAACTTCCAGAACGACCTCGGTGCCGACTCGCTCGACACCGTCGAACTCGTGATGGCGCTGGAAGAGGCATTCGACATCGAGATTCCCGACGAGGCCGCCGAGGGCATCGCCACCGTCGGTGATGCCGTCAAGTACATCGTTGACAAGCAGGCCTGAGGCGTCCATGGTCGAGGGTCTCCGCCGCGTCGTCGTCACAGGCCTCGGCGCGGTCACACCGATCGGCAACGACGTTGCCCAGTACTGGGAGGGGTTGATCAGCGGCCGCAATGGCGTTGCCGCCATCACCCTGTTTGATCCGTCTCGCCATGCCTGCCGCTTTGCCGCTGAGGTGAAGGGCTTCGATCCCGCTGGCTGGCTGGAGCCGAAGGAGGCCAGGCGCTGGGACCGCTTTTGCCAGTTCGGTGTGGTGGCGGCCAAGCAGGCCGTTGCCGATGCCGGCCTGGAGATCGCCGATGGCAACCGCCACCGCGTGGGTGTCGCCATCGGCTCCGGCGTCGGCGGGCTGCTGATGATGGAAACCCAGGCCCACGTGCTGGCCGATCGCGGGCCCGATCGCGTCAGCCCGTTCTGCGTGCCGATGATGATCCCCAACATGGCCACCGGCCTGGCGGCGATCGCCCTTGGTGCCCGGGGGCCGAGCAGTGCGGTGGCCACCGCCTGCGCCGCCGGCTCCAACGCCATCGGCGACGCCTTCCGCACCATTCAGCTCGGCCTGGCCGACGCCATGGTGTGTGGTGGCGCCGAATCAGCCATCACGCCGCTCGGTGTGGCGGGCTTCGCGAGCGCCAAGGCCCTGTCGTTCCGCAATGACGATCCGGCCACGGCCAGCCGTCCGTTCGATCTCGAGCGCAACGGGTTTGTGATCGGTGAGGGCGCCGGCGTGTTGGTGCTGGAAGCCCTGGAGCACGCCCAGGCCCGCGGCGCCCGGATCCTGGCGGAGGTGGTGGGCTACGGCACCACCTGCGATGCCCACCACATCACCGCCCCATCCCCCGGGGGCGTGGGAGGTGCCGAGGCGATGCGGTTGGCCCTGGCCGACGCCCGCCTGGAGCCGGAGGCTGTCGACTATGTCAACGCCCACGGCACCAGCACCCAGGCCAACGACAGCAACGAGACGGCGGCCATCAAAGCCGCCCTCGGCGAGCATGCCCGGCGCATCCCGGTCAGCTCCACGAAGTCGATGACCGGTCACCTGCTGGGTGGCAGCGGTGGCATCGAGGCGGTCGCCTCCATCCTGGCGATCGGCCACAACCTCGTACCGCCTACGATCAACTACCACACCCCCGATCCGGCTTGTGATCTGGATGTGGTGCCCAATCAGGCCCGTGAACACGCCATCCAGGTCGTGCTCTCCAACTCCTTCGGGTTCGGCGGTCACAACGTCTGCCTCGCCTTCCGCCGCATGAGCTGAGTGCGGTGGCATCGCCAGCCTCCGCAGTCAGCTTCTCCCTTACTCCCTAGTTCCATCCTCCTGGTCTCGCCATGGTCGTCGCCCCCAGCACCTCGGTCGAAAGTCTGTGCATCAACAGCATCCGCTTCCTGGCGGTCGACGCGATCAACAAGTCGAACTCCGGTCACCCGGGCCTGCCGATGGGCTGCGCCCCGATGGCCTTTGCCCTGTGGGATAAGGCGCTGCGGCACAACCCCAAGAACCCCGGCTGGTTCAACCGCGACCGCTTCGTGCTCTCGGCCGGCCACGGCTGCATGCTGCTCTACGCCCTGCTGCACCTCACCGGTTACGACAGCGTCACCCTGGACGACATCAAGCAGTTCCGCCAGTGGGGCTCCCGCACCCCGGGTCACCCGGAAACCTTTGAAACCCCTGGCGTTGAGGTCACCACAGGCCCCCTCGGCCAGGGCATCTCCAACGCCGTCGGTCTGGCGATTGCCGAAGCCCACCTGGCCGCCAAGTTCAACCGGCCCGGCGCCACGCTGGTCGACCATTACACCTATGTGTTGATGGGCGATGGCTGTAACCAGGACGGCGTGGCTACGGAAGCCGCCTCGCTGGCCGGTCACCTGGGTCTGGGCAAGCTGATCGCCCTCTACGACGACAACCACATCACCATCGACGGCAACACCGCCGTCTCCTTCACCGAAGACGTTCTCCAGCGTTACGAGGCCTACGGCTGGCACGTGCAGCACGTGAGCGACGGCAACACCGATGTGGCGGCCATCGCCAAGGCCATCGAAGCCGCCAAGGCGGTCACCGATCGCCCGAGCCTGATCAAGGTGACCACCACGATCGGCTATGGCTCCCCCAACAAGGCCAACACCGCCGGCGTGCATGGCGCGGCCCTGGGGGCCGACGAGGCCGAACTCACCCGCAAGGCCCTGGAGTGGAGCTACGGCGAGTTTGAGGTGCCGGAGGAGGCCTATGAGCACTGGCGCCAGGCGATCCAGCGTGGTGCCGCCGCCGAGGCCGAGTGGACCAACACTCTCGCTGGCTACCGCAGCCAATACCCCGCCGAGGCCGCCGAGTTTGAGCGCATGCTGCGCGGCGAACTCCCCGAGGGCTGGGATTCCGCCCTGCCGGTGTTCAGCCCCGAAGACAAGGGCCTGGCCACCCGCCAGCACTCCTACAACGCCCTCAATGCCTTCGGGCCCAAGCTGCCCGAGCTGATCGGCGGCTCCGCCGACCTCACCCACTCCAACCTCACCGACATCAAGGGAGAGGCCAGCTTCCAGAAGGGGGGCGAGGCCAACCGCTACCTCCACTTCGGGGTGCGTGAGCACGCAATGGCGGCCGTGATGAACGGCATTGCCTATCACGGCAGCGGCCTGATCCCCTATGGCGGCACCTTCCTGGTGTTCGCGGGATACATGATCGGGGCCATGCGTCTGTCGGCGCTGAGTGAGCTGGGCTGCATCTATGTGCTCACCCACGATTCGATTGGCCTGGGTGAGGACGGTCCCACCCACCAGCCTGTGGAAACGCTGGCCAACCTGCGGGCCATCCCCAACATGCTGGTGATCCGCCCCGGTGATGGCAACGAAACCATGGGCGCCTACCAAGTGGCGGTCAACAACCGCAAGCGCCCCACCGTGCTGGCGCTGAGCCGCCAGGCGATGGCCAACCAGCCCGGCTCCAGCGCTGCGGTGGTGGCCAAAGGGGGCTACATCCTCGAAGACAGCAACGGCACCCCCGATCTGATCCTGATCGGCACCGGCACCGAGCTCGATCTTTGCGTCAAGGCCGCAGCCCAGCTGCGGGCGGAGGGTCGCAATGTGCGGGTGGTGTCGATGCCCTGCGTGGAGCTCTTTGAGGAGCAGGATGCCGCCTATCGCGAATCCGTTCTGCCTGCCGCCGTGCGCAAGCGGGTGGTGGTGGAGGCCTCCAGTTCCTTCGGTTGGCACAAGTTCACCGGGTTCGATGGCGCCACCGTGTCGATCGACCGCTTCGGTGCCTCGGCCCCCGGCCCCCTCTGCCTGGAGAAGTTCGGCTTCACCGTGGAGAACGTCGTGGCCACCGCCAAGGCGCTCGGCTGATTGCTACCTGAGCCCGGTAGAAGGAGGGAGTGCAGCAGCACTCCCTTTTTTTGTTTGTGTCGCCGTGGTGGCGGCAGCGCCCGAGCAGCCGCACATCTGCCTGATAGGGTCGTGGGGGCGGAGATCGTTCCAGCATGCAGGATGGCCCTGGCTCGTTGACGATTGACGGCCTCCGTACCCTCGCGGCTAAGGATCCCTTCTTTGCCTACCCCTGGGCCTGCAATCCAGGGGCCGGATTTGGTGCGAACCATTCCGGGCTTACCAAGTCGCTGACAACGTGCCTGCAGAAGGGCATTGGCTTCCGTTTGGTGGCGTTGGCGCGTCCCGAGGGCATTGCCATCACCCGTGGGTATGGCGACTATTTCCTGCCTTTCTGTGGGGATGTGGCGGGTTGGTGGCTGCCCGCGCTCAACCGCAACCAACTGCCCGGACAGTCGCGTTTGCCCTGGGTGGCGCCCCTGGTGTCGGCGCTGTTGCAGGCCACCACGCGGCCCAGGGCCAGATACTTTTTCTTCACGCCGCCCGCATCGATACCCAGCTTGGCCAGCCCCTTTGCGGCTGTTCCTTACGACAGCCTGCGGGCGACCGTGTCGCATCTGTTGTGGCAATACACGCCGGAGGTGGCTGGGGAGGTGGAGGCGGTGAAGAGGGAGTTGCCGCCGCTGACGGAGCCCTATCTGGCCACCTGTGTGCGGCGGGGCGACAAGATTCTGGAGGCCCGTTATGCCGGTTTGGAGGGCTATGTGCAGCCGATTCAGGCGTTGCAGGGTCGTTTTCGTCGTTTGTTCATTGCCGGCGATGATCTCGAGGCCATGCAGGCGCTCGCCTCTCTCCTGCCGCAGCTGGAGTGTGTGTTTCTGCGGCCCGCCTTCACGGCCGGCTATGACAATGCCAGCTTCCGCCAACTGCCGGCAGCGCAGCGCCGGGCAGCGATGATTCGTTTCTTCGCCCAGGTGGATCTGCTCCGGGAATCTGCGCATTTCGTGGCCACCCGCACCACCAACGTTTCCTATATTGTCAGTGCTTTTCGCGCCGGTCGTGATACAACGTGGCTGGATTGAGCATTTGCTAGTTGGGCATGTTCATATCATGCGGCTGCTTGCTTGTCGGAGCAGGTACGCCAGGATTTTTGAGATTCATTATGATGATTCGGCGGCGATCACCTCTTTGGTGGGCCAACCCTGCGGCCCTGATCCCGCCCCTCCTCTTCCTATCCCCAATCTGCCGCCAACCTCTGGCTGCTACGTGCAAAATACGAGCAACGGCTATCTGCCTGGCCCGCTCCCTCCCTCCTTTTCGGGTTGTAAGATTGTGAATGTGACCGGCACATATTCCGATAAAGCGGATGATGAGACGTGCCATGTTTCAGGCCTGTTTTCTGAGGGCAGTTTCGAGGGCGGTGTAGGCCCCTGCCATACCCCATTACGGTTCCGACAATCTTTTTGATCCCGTTAGCATGGACCAAAAGCTCTCGGGCGGTGGTATTGTGCTGGCCACGGACAATCCCGCCTATCAGGTTCATCTTTTCCTGGATCCAGCGACCGGGAACTGCGGAGGCTGCGGCAGTGGCACTTGTGAGCAAGTGCAGCGTGTTCCCGGTCCGCTGCCGGTTGTTAGAGCCTTGGCGGCATTCGGTTTCAGCCGCAAAGTGCGTCGCCGTGGCCAGCTCCGGCAGGTGTCTCCCGCTCAGTGAGCATGGTTGGCGATCGCTACCTGTCCGCGCCACCCGGTTCGCGGGGGATTGCTGTGATCTCGAAGATCTTCGCCTTGCGCTCGCTGACCGCAAGGCGAAGATCAATCGCCGCTGAGGTTCTGTCCCCTCTGGCCTCAGAAGCGGGTCACCGGGAGGCGGACTTTCCAGGGATCAATCGGTGGCCGGGGGGGGATGGGGAAGCGCTGGGGCCAGGGGGTGCCGCACCAGCCGTCACCGCCTCCAAGAAGGGCGATGGCGCTGAGGGCAACCCCCCCACTGATTTCTGCCAGTTCGTCGCTGGAGAGAACCGCTGGATCGCGCTCGGGGGTAGCGGGGTGATGGAGGGTTTTCATTGGTTTTCGGGATGAAGGAGGGATCAGGAGACCTCGCGTTTGCGTTGTCTCCTGACCTTTTCAGGCTCGCCCCCTTCGTGGCCCCCATCCGTGACCTGCCACCGGATTGGCCTGTGATCCTGCGCACTCCCGGGGGGGATGCTGCGCAGGCTGTGGCGTGGCGGCAGAGGATCGTGATCAGAAGATCACGAAATCACCGGCCTGCAGTCGTGTACCCGTGTTGAGGAACGCCACCCGGTCGACGGCGCTGCCCCCGGTGGGGTCGTAGAATAACTGCGCGGTATCGCGGTCGTAGAGCAGGCGGACGCCAGCTGCTGCGGTCACGGTGGAGCCGGTCCCCCGCGCCTCTAGGAACTGGGCCGCTGCCACCGTGGTGGCGGTGGCGCCGAAGCCGCTGAAGATCGCCCGGCTGAGGCCGATCCTGTCGGTGCCCTGCACAAAGTCTGTGAGGGTGTCGCGGTTGGTGGTGGCGTTGGGGGTGGTGCTGAAGTTGAAGCGATCCGCCCCTACCCCGCCGGTGAGGCTGTCGTTGCCGAGGCCTCCATCGAGGGTGTCAACACCATCCAAGCCGCTCAGCACGTTGGCCCCACTGTTGCCGGTGAGGATGTTGTCGAGCGTGTTGCCGCTGCCGTTGATGGCGGCCGTGCCCGTGAGGGTGAGGTTTTCGACGTTGGCCCCCAGGGTGGTGGTCACCGAGCTGGAGACGCTGTCGATGCCCTCGCCGGCGAGTTCGACGACCACATCGAGGGCGGAATCCACCACATAGCTGTCGTTGCCCGTGCCGCCAGCCATGGTGTCGTTGCCGGCACCACCGTTGATGGTGTCGTTGCCACCGAAGCCGTTGATGGTGTCGTTGGCGGCGGTGCCGGTCAGGGTGTCAGCGTTCGCGGTGCCGTTGATCACGGTTGGTGGCGGAGCGGGCGGCGTGCCTCCGAGGCTGATGGCGGCGGCGGTGAGGGGAGCGCCAGCGGTGAGGTTGGCGAAGAGCACCGCGGCGGTGGCGCCGTTGCCATCGGCGTCGTAGAGAAGGGCGCCGGTGGTGGTGTTGAAGAGGACCCGCTGGCTGGCGTTGGTGGCGGCATTGACGCCAGCCCCGCTGAGGAATTCGCCGGCCGTGAGGGTGGCCCCTGCACTCAGGGTCGTGAAGATGGTGCGATCGAGTTGGAGGCGATCGCCCGTGGCGAAGTCGGCGATGGTGTCGACGTTGGCAGCACCGAGGGCGCTGTTGAAGACGAACACGTCGTTGCCGGCGCCACCGTTGAGGGTGTCGCTGCCATCGCCGCCGTTGAGGGTGTCGTTGCCAAGGCCGCCGCTGATGGAATCGTTGCCAGCGAGGCCGCTGAGCACATTGTTGGCGCCGTTGCCGGTGAGGATGTTGGCGAGGGCGTTGCCCGTGCCGTTGCTCAGTGCGGCGCCGCTGAGCGTGAGGTTTTCGATTTCCGCACCCAGTGTGTAGGAAACCGAGCTCTGGACGCTGTCGCTACCGCCGCCCGCGGCTTCCACAACCACATCAAGGCTGGAATCGACGATGTAAAGGTCGTTGCCCGCACCGCCATCGAGGGTGTCGTTGCCGAGGCCGCCATCGAGGGTGTCGTCTCCGGCGAGGCCTCGCAGTTGGTTGTTGCCGGCATTACCGGTGATCATGTTGGCCAGGGCATTGCCGGTGCCTGTCACAGCGGCATCGGTGAGAATCAGATTCTCAAGATCGATGCCAAGGGTGTAATCCAGCGGGCTCCGCACCGTGTCGATGCCGCCGCCAAAGGCTTCGGTCACGACATCAAGGCTGTTGTCGACCACATAGGTGTCGTTGCCCAGTCCCCCCAGCATTTGATCATTGCCCGCCCCACCGTTGAGGGTGTCATTGCCAGCGCCGCCTTCGAGGATGTCGTCACCGGCGCCACCATTGAGGTTGTCGTTGCCGGCCAGTCCCTGGGCGCGATCGTCTCCTGGGGTGCCGGTGAAGAGGTTGGTGGCGGCCGTGCCTATGTAGAGATCTCCCACGACTGAGGTGGGCAGGGAAACGAGGTTTTCGCTGTTGCCGCTGCCATCGAAGAAGGACACTTGAACCCGCAGAATGCGGCCCACTTGCGCCTGGGTGGGTGTGAAGGTGGGGCTGTTGCTGCCCACCACAGTCCAGGACAGGCCGTTGTTGGCCGACATTTCCCAGGTGTAGGAGAAGGCGCCCAGGCCATTGGGGTCAATGATCGCGGCCGTATTGACGGTGATCGGCACCCCCTCGGTGGGTGTGCTGTCGCTGATGCCGGGGAGACCTGTGGCGGCGCCAGGAGGGGCTGGGGCGGCGACGTCTCCATCAACGAAGCGCAGGATCTCAATCCCCCAGAGTGTATCGACGCCATCATTGGCCAACAGCCCGCCAATCAAGGGGCGGTTGTCGGTAACGGTGAGGCTGTTGTCTGCATTGCGCACCACCGAGTAATCGGCTTGCCCGCCGCTGAATACGGCGATGTCAACACCGGCCGCGCCCTGGCGAATCTCGCGCACGATGCTGAGCTGCGAGGGGCGTATGGTGCCGGCGATCAAGCGGCCTTGATAGGCGTTGATCGTGCTGGCATATTCGGTGCTGCCATCAAGGTTGGTCAGCATGATGCGGGCATCGAGGTAGACATCTCCGTGGATGATGTCATTGCCGCCGCGGCCTTCGATCGTGTCTGAGCCGCCGCCACCGAGCAGGATGTCGCCGTCGGTGAAAACGGTTGCACCCCGCAGCAGTGGGGCCAAGCCGCTGATCATTGCCATGCCGGTGGTATCCAGCACGTGGTTGTTGACCTGCAGCGGATCCGGGGCCAGTCGTCCCTTGAGAATGTCGTTGCCGTTCCAGCCGGAGAGGCCCTCCACTTCCATGAAACGGTCGAGGAAATCGATCGTAATATTGGGAGGGAGGAAGACGTTGATGTCGAGGTCGGCATTCACCAGCTCGCTGGAGTTGGCGTAGGTCACCCAATCGAAACCCCAGGCTCCCCAGCTCTTGTTGATGCCAGGGGTGCCGAACATGATGTCGTTGCCCGATTCGGCGTCGTAGTCGTCATTGCCGTCGCCGATCAGCACGTCATGGCCGATCAATGTGCTGGTGCCAAAGGGATCGCCGTTGTCGCCCTGCAGCAAGTCGGCCCCCTGGCCGCCTTCGATCCAGTCGTCGCCAGCGTTGCCAAACACCGTGTTGATGCCGGTGCCTGCGGAGACGAAGTCGTTGCCGAGGCCGAGGAAGGATTCCGCATCGCCAATCCCGCCAAAAATGACGTCGGAGCCATCGCCGCCAAACAGCAGATCCAGGCCACCAGCATTATTAATCACGTCGTTGCCGTCGCCGCCCTTGATGTTGTCGTCACCGAAGGCATCGGTGAGGATGTCATCGCCAGCACCACCGAAGAGGAAGTCGTTGCCGCCGCCTCCTTCGAGGAAGTCGTTGCCGGCATCGCCGTGGATGGTGTCATCCCCCTCTCCGGTGGCGAGGCGGTCGGCGGCGGCTGTACCCCCGAGCACCACATGCTCAACACCGCCGTAGCGGATCGTGCCATTGGCCAGTCGGCTTAGGAGGGTGGTTTCGTTCCAGGGTGTGAGGGGATCGTCGAGGATCGCTCCGGTGCTGCCGACCCGGCTCGCTTCGAAGAAGAACGCCGGTGTGCTGAACACATCCCCCGGCATATGCACGGCCGTGGAGTTGCGCATCACGATGTCGCCGAAGGTTTGCTCCTCCAGCTGGGTGAGCACATTCAGGCCGGCGGTGCGGGCGAGGTAGTAGAAGCGGTCGTGGTTTTGCAGATGCAGCAACTGCGTGCCGAAGACGTAGGCAAAGCTGGAGCCGAGCATGCCGCCAAAGGGCTGGAGCTTCTCTGCCAGGCCTCCCATCCAGAAATCCACATCCTCCAGGCCTCCGAGGGAGCCACCGGCATAGATCCCCGTGGCATCGAGGAAGTTCTGGGCATCCAGGTTGCCTGCTGCTGCGGAGCTGATCAGGGTGGCTGCGGCCGTGCGGCGGGCTGCATCCGTGGTGGCGCCAAGGATGGAGGCGTGCGTGCCGTAGGCGGCGATGAAGTTCGTTAGAGATTCGGGATGTTTGATGTTCAGGCCAAAGTCATTCCAGCTGGTGTAGGCCAGCAGGGCTGGGTTGCCGGAATCGTTGAAAAACATTCGCCGGGCTGCATTCAGTCCAGGCGTGCCCGTATCGCGGCCACGGGCGAGGTTGAGGGCGCCCAGATCGAGTGGCAGACCGACAAGATTGTTGCGCAGCGATTCGGTGAGGAACTCATCAATCTCATTGCCCACCTGCCGCACCATGCCATTGGAAATGGTGCCTACCGCGCTTTTGGTGTCCGTGCCGCTTTGCTGGAAAGCAACCGGGTTGAGGAAGGCATCGATCAGCCGCATCGGCAAGGAGACGCCGGTGCCCGGATCGATGCGATCCACGGTGTCGTTGAGCATCGAGTGGCCGAAGCGATAGACAACATTGGCAAATTCCGACATAATCGCCGGATCCACCGTGCTGTTGTAGCCGCTGAAGATTTCAAGCGATGGCAACA
>JBKDOZ010000250.1:0-4679 GCA_046342735.1 Synechococcaceae cyanobacterium | reverse complement strand
CACCGCGTTCCGGTTTTTCCGGAGATGCGATGACGAATCCCGTCCTTCCCTCGGTTCGCTGGGGAATTGAAGGATCCAGTCACCGGCGGGTTTCGACTGTTATGCGTCGACCTCATCTCCTGGGCGCAGCCGCCCTCCTGATCTCCAGCGCCGGCCTCGTTTCTCCCGCCTCCGCTGGCAGCTTCGCCTCGATCTCTCCGGCCTCCGTGGCCATCCTCGAAGCGAATCCCGCTCCCTCCTGGGAGGAGCGGTTCATCAGGCAGATCCCTCCGGCCCCCCTCGCCCAGGGGCAGCAGATCGCATCCGCTGGCTCCACCACCGGCCAAGCCAGCTGGTATGGCCCCGGCTTCTACGGCAACCGCACCGCCAGTGGCGAGGTGTTCCGTCCCGGCACCCTCACCGCCGCCCACCGCACCCTGCCCTTCGGCACCCGGGTGCGGGTCACCAATCTCTGGAACGGCCGCTCCGCCGTCGTGAGGATCAACGACCGGGGGCCTTTCCACGGCGGTCGCATCATCGATCTGGCCCATGGCGCGGCCAGCCAGCTCGGGGTCACCGCCAGCGGTGTGGCCCAGGTGCGCCTGGAAGTTCTCGATTGATCGCCATAGGCGACGCCTTTGGCAGCTAGGCCCATCCGCCAGATTGGCGGGTGGGCCTTTGCCGTTCTGAGGGTGGATCTGCTTCGCAGCCGCGCTGAGCTGGCGCAGTGGCGCCTGCAGGAGCCGCAGCGGCCCCTGCACTTTGTTCCCACGATGGGGGCCCTGCATGAGGGCCACGCCTCGTTGGTGCGCCAGGCGGCCGAACCGCGTGCCGCGGGGTCACCTCGGGTGCTGCTCAGCGTGTTCGTCAATCCGCTGCAGATTGGCCCCGGCGAGGAGTTCGCCCGCTACCCCCGCACCCTGGAGCTGGATGCCGAGCGGGCGGCGGCAGCGGGCGCCCATGGGCTGTTTGCCCCCACGGTGGAGGAGATCTATCCCGGGGGGGAGGCGCAGATCACCCGGGTGCAGCCCCCCCCCTCCCTGCAGGCCGCCCTCTGCGCCCGATCCCGGCCCGGGCACTTCGATGGGGTGGCCACGGTGGTCTGCCGGTTGCTGGCGCTGGTGCGTCCGGCCCGGGCCTTCTTCGGGGAGAAGGATTGGCAACAGCTGCTGATCCTGCGGCGGGTGGTGAGCGATCTGGGGGTGCCGGTGGTGATCGAGGGCTGCGCCACCCAGCGGGAGGCGGATGGCCTGGCCCGCAGCTCCCGCAACCGCTACCTGGACCCGCAGGCGCGGGTCCGCGCCAGCACCCTGCCCATCGCCTTGGCGGAAGCGGCGGCGGCGCTGCGCGCCGGCGCCGATGGGGCTGCCACCCTGGCGGCTTGCCGCAGCCGCTTGCTGGCGGCGGATCTGGCGGTGGACTATCTGGAGCTGGTGCAGGCGCATACATTGGCTGCGCTGCCGCGCCTGGAGGGCCTCACCCTGCTGGCGGCCGCCGTCCACTGCGGCCCGGCCCGCCTGATCGATCACATCCTCCTGATGAGCCGCCCGCCGATCGTCGCCATCGATGGCCCCGCCGGAGCGGGCAAGAGCACGGTCACCCGCGCCTTCGCCCACCGCCTGGGCCTGGTGTACCTCGACACCGGCGCCATGTATCGCGCCCTTACCTGGTGGGTGCAGCGCCAAGGGGTGGATCCGGCCGATGCCGCGGCGGTGGCCCCGTTGCTGGAGGGGTTGGATCTGCGCTTGAGCGGGGCCGCTGAGGGCCAGGTCGTCACGATCAACGGCCACGACGTGAGCGAGGCGATCCGCAGCCCCGAGGTCACCGCCCTGGTCTCCACCGTGGCCGCCCACGCCTGTGTGCGCGAGGCCCTCACCCAACAGCAGCAGGCCATGGGCCGCAGCGGCGGGCTGGTGGCGGAGGGGCGCGATATCGGCACCGCTGTGTTTCCGGAAGCCGACTGCAAGGTGTTCCTCACCGCCACGGTGGCTGAGCGGGCCCGGCGCCGGGCGGAGGACCTGCGGCAGCGGGGCTTTGCCGTGCCGCCCCTGGCGGAGCTGGAGGCCCAGATCGCCGAGCGCGACCGGCTCGATAGCAGCCGTGCCATCGCTCCCCTGCGGCAGGCGGAGGATGCGGTGGAGCTCGTCACCGATGGGATGGAGGTGGCGGCGGTGATCCAGGCGTTGGTGGATGTGTTTCGCGCCCGGGGTCCCCAGGAGGTCTGGCCGGATCCGGCCTGAACCGCAGCGCCTCCAGCAGCCCCCCGCAGGCGTCCTCCAGCAGGTCGAGCACGTGCTCGAAGCCCTCGTCGCCCCCGTAGTAGGGGTCGGGCACCTCGTGGCTCTGGAAGCGGCGGCAGTACCGCACCATCGGTGTGATGGCGGCATGGGCCTGGCCCCCCTGCCGACGCAGCAGGCCCGTCACCGCCGCCAGGTTGTCGTCATCCATCGTCAGGATGTGGTCGAAGCGCTGCAGGTCGGCGGCCTCCAGCTGGCGGGCGCGGCTGGGGAGGGCGATGCCCCGCCGGGCGGCGGCCGCCCGCATGCGGGCATCGGCGGGCCGGCCCACATGCCAGCCGCCCGTGCCGGCCGAATCCACCGTGAAGGCACCCTCCAGCCCCTCGCGGGCCAGCAGGTGGAGGAACACCCCCTCTGCTGCCGGCGACCGGCAGATGTTCCCCAGGCAGACGAACAGCAGCCGGATCGGTGGCTGGGCCGTCGCCGCTGCCACCGTCGCTCGGTTGCTGTCGTTGCCCGTCATGTCCTCGCCTCGAGTCGCTCCAGCGCCAGCCTGGCGCGCAGCTGCACCACGGGCGTCTCTTCCCGCTCCGGATCCCCCAGGGCCGTCAGGGCCTCCCGCAGCTCCCGCCGCTGTTCGGGCTCCGGATCCATGGCGCTGGCGAGGGATTCGAGACCCACGGCCACCGCGTAACGCACCACCCATTCACCATCGCGACACCCCGCCAGCAGGCTGCGCAGCGCCCGCTCCCGCAGCGCCTGCCGTTCGGCCTCAGGGAGTGCCTGCAGCCGCAGGCGCCCGAGGCCGCAGGCGGCGGCCCGCCGCACGCTGGGTCCCACGTCGCTGGCGAGGGCCTCCTCCAGCAGCGCCAGGCCGCGCACGTCGCCGATGCCGGCCAGGGCCCGCACCGCCCAGGCGCGGGCTCCGTAGTTGCGGGGAGCGAGGCGGGCGAGCAGGGGGTCGACCGCCGCCGGCCCGAGCCGGATCAGCCCCTCCACCGCTGCCACTGCGGCGCCGGGGTTGTTGAACCCCAACACCTCCACCAGGCAGGCGACGGCGCTCTCCTGCCCATCGGCGCCTGGGTCGCTGAGGGCCAGGGCGCGGGTGGCCGCCAGCAGCGCCTCGGCGCTCGCCGCCTGGCGCACCGCCTCCACCCGGCTCGCCAGGCTGTCGCTGGCTCCGTCCATGGTGCCGCTCATAGCAGGGTGTCCATCGCCGCCAGCACCGCGTCAGTGTCGGTGTGGGGTTCGTGGGCCGCGCCGTGCTCCACCAGCCCCCGCAGGGCGATCAGCTTGAGGCTGTTCTCCGCCAGGCTGCGGCAGATCGGCTCGAGGGCGGGGCGCCAGCCGACGGCGCCGAGATCCATCAGGGCGGCGCGACGCACCTGCAGGTGCGGATGCTCCAGCAGGGCCACGAGATCGCCGGCCCAGCAAGCTTCGCCGGTGAGCTGGAGCAGGGCGCGGCAGGCGGCGCTGCGGATCAGCGGCCGCTCATGGGCGGTGAAGGGCTCCACCACGGCGCAAATGTTCTCGCCGCCCACGCCGATGGCCCCGAGGGCTTCGAGCATGGCCTCGCAGGGTTCCCGCAGGCGAGGGGTGCCGCTGCGCAGGGCGCCGGCCCCCTGCGGACCGCTGGCCAGGCGCCGCACCAGCGGGGCCACCGCCGCCTCCGCACGCAATTCCCCCAGCGCCCGGGCCGCCGCTTCCCGCAGGCCGTCGTCCTCGTCCTCCAGGGTGGCCAGCAGGTCGGGGATGGCCGCCGGATCCCCCAGCTTGCCGAGGGCCCGGGCGGCGTTGCGCGCCACGGCGTTCTCCTCCACGCCGGCCCCAGGATCCCGCGGCCGCCGTTGGCGCAGCGCCGTCAGCAGCAGGGGCACCGCCTCGGGATGGCGGCTGCGATTGCGCCCGAGCCACCAGGCGGCGTAGTACTGCATCGAGGCGTCTTCGCTTTGCCTCAGCCGGGCGAGGGCTTCCTGTTCATCGATCGGTTCGCCGTTCGCGTTGCCGCTGGAAGCCGGGCTGCCGGGCACGCCGGGGGCCTGCATGGGGGCGTGGGTCACTGGGCACGATGCTGTCATCCCCGGGGGGAGGCAGGGCCCCGCGGGCCGCAGGCCGACGGGTTGCGACACAAACCGACTCAGGCGGCACAAAAAAAGGGGCTCCGAAAGGAGCCCCGGGGGAAGGAAGGGGTGAGCCTTGCTTCAGACGAGAGCGTTGATGGCGTAATCGATGTAGTTGTTGGCGATGACGCCGGGGTCGCCGGAGATGCCGTGGTTGGCCTTGACGTAGTTCAGGGCCTCGACATACCAGGAGGGGGAGAGTTCGAAGGCGCGGTTGATCTCGTCGAGACCGGCGATCAGGTACTCATCCATGGGGCCGGTGCCGCCTGCCACGAGGCAGTAGGTGACCATGCGGAGGTAGTAGCCGATGTCGCGGGCGCACTTGTCCTTGCCGCGCTGATCG
>JBKDOZ010000249.1:0-11327 GCA_046342735.1 Synechococcaceae cyanobacterium | reverse complement strand
ATGGCGAACCAGCGGATGAGCGAGGGGGCCAGCGCCCTGGAGGCGGCGGCCGATTCGGCCCGCTCCCGGTTCCGGCCGATCCTGATGACCGCCATCTCGTCGCTGTTTGGCTTTCTGCCGCTGGTGCTCGCCGATGGGGCGGGGGCGCGGGGGCAGGCTTCGCTGGGCACGGTGGTGTTCGGCGGCCTGGCGGTGGCCACGGTGCTGTCGCTGTTTGTGGTGCCGGTGTTCTTTGTGGTGATGAAGCGACTGGTGGGCGGGGCCCCGCCATGAGCCGGCCCCCCGGCTCGCCGCTGTGTGGGGGCCGCGTGGTGGCCGCGGGCCTGATCGCCATGGTGGGCGCCCTGGCCCTGGCCCTGTTCCTGCGGGGGCTGATCGCCACCACACCCGCCCGCGTGAGCGAGGCGAGGCTCTTCTGGGGCACCCTGCTGATGGGCGCGTCGGGCCTACTGGCCGGGCTGGCGGTGGAGGCGGTGCGGCAGTTGCAGAGCGGCAGCCCGGAGGCCGAGTACCACCGGCGCGGCGGCCGGGGCCGCCAGCGGCGGTGATGAACCACCTGGGGATTGGTCCAAACCGGCTGGTTTCCGGTACTTTGCGGCGGAAGCGCCGCACCCCGTTGTTCCGGACCCTTTTGCCCCTGCTCCGGCCGGTCCTTGGGATTGGGGCCCTGCCGCTGCTGCTGGTGGGCTGCAGCAAGCCCAAGGCCGCGGCGCCGGAGCCGCCGGTGGTGCAGGCGATCACGGTGGGGGCAGCCCCCTTCACCCCGGGGATCGAGGTGATCAGCACGATCGAATCGACGGCGAACGTGGTGATGCGGCCGGAGGCGGATGGCCGGGTGGTGCGGATCCTGGCCCAACAGGGGCAGAGGGTGCGGGCGGGCCAGCCGATCCTGGTGCTCGACAACGTGCAGGAATCGGCCGCCCTGGATGCCAGCCGGGCTGAGGCGATCAAGGACCGGGTGAATGCCGAGCGCTACATCTTCCTCAATGAGCAGGGAGCGGTTTCCACCAAAGACCGCGATTATTACGTGACCCAGGCGATTCAGAGCCGCGATCAGATGCGCGCGAATGCCGCCAATTTGGGCTATAAATTTGTTACCGCCCCGATCGACGGTGTGGTTGGCAATCTCGATACCGTGAAGCTGGGCGATTATGTGCGGCAGGGCCAGGCAATCACTGGGATCGTGGATAACAGCATGCTCTGGACGCTGATGGATGTGCCGGCCACCCAGGCCAGCCAGGTGCGGCTCGGCCTGCCGGTGCAGGTGCAGAACCAGAGCACACCACCGGTGAGTGGCGTGGGTAGGGTGGTGTATATCTCGCCCTATTTCAATAAGGAAATGGGCGATACATCCTCGCCCAACACCGTGCTCGTCAAGGCGGTGTTCCCCAATCTCACCGGCCGGCTGCGCAATGGCGAGATGGTGCGCAATCGCATCATCACCGGCATGGCCACCCAGCTGGCGATCCCGGCCTCGGCGGTGTTGATGAAGGCGTCCCAACCGTTTGTGTTCCAGGTGTTGCCGCTGGGGATGGTGCTGCCGCGGCTGCAGCAGTCGGATCAGTTCACGGCCGCGCAGAAGAAGAAACTCGGCGCCCTGCCGGGCACCACGCCGATCGTGCAGCAGGTCCCCGTGCGGCTGGGCCCGATGCAGGGCAGTGCCTTCCCGGTGCTCGGGGGACTGCGCCAGGGGGACCGGGTGGTGGTGAGCAACACGGCGCTGCTGCGCAGCGGCATGCCCGTGCGCCTCGCCCAGGCCAGCCCCGGCCCGGCCCCCGCGAACTGAGCCGCCATGTCGCTTTCCGATAATTTCATCAAGCGGCCGGTTCTGACCACCGTTTGCAGCATCTTGATCGTGCTGGTGGGCTTGATTGCCATCCCCAGCCTGTCGATCGAAAACCTGCCCAATATCGCGCCGCCGCTGATCCAGGTGACCTCCAGCTATGGCGGTGCCAACTCGGTGGTGACCGAGCAGGCCGTGACCAATCCGTTGGAGCAGCAGATCAATGGCGTGCCCGGTGCCAACTACATCTCCTCCACCAGCAACAATACGGGCAACAGCATTATCTCGGTTTATTTTGAGCAGGGTACCGACATCAATATTGACCAGGTGAATGTGCAAAATCGGGTGTCGTTGGCGATGCCGCAGCTGCCGCAGCAGGTGCAGGCCACCGGCATCTCGGTGGAGCAGAGCACGCCGTCGATCCTGATGGCGTATCAGGTGTCCTCCAGCCAGGGCCAATACGACTCCGCCTTCCTGAACGGCCTGATTTACGAGAATCTCTACTACCAGCTCGGCCGGGTGCCGGGGGTGGCCAACGTCAACCTGCTGGGGGGAAGCAACCCGGCTTTCTGGTTGTTTGTGGATCCCAATCGCCTCAGTGCCAACAACCTCACCGCCGATCAGGTGGTGAATGCGGTGAAGAGCCAGAACAGCGTGGCGATCGGCGGCATTGTCGGCGGCCCACCGGCGGGGGGCAACCAGCTGTTTGCCTACCCGATTCTGGTGCAGAACAACGGCAATCTGGTGTCGGTGGATGATCTCAACAACCTGATCGTTGGCCGCACGGCGCAGGGCAATCTGCTGAAGCTGCGCGATGTGGGCCAGGCCACCTACGGCTTCAACACCTTCGCCCAGACGGCGATCAGCAAGGAGGGCTACCCGGCGATCACGCTGGCGATCTTCCAAACCCCTGAGAGCAACGCCCTCAATGTGTCGAACCGGGTGGTGGAGGTGATGGAGGCGTTCAAGGCTGGAGTGCCGCCCGGGGTAACTGTGAACGAGATCTATAACATCGGCCAATTCATCCAATCCGCCGTGGAGGGGGTGGTGGATGCCCTCGGCCTGGCGATTGTACTGGTGCTGGTGATCCTGTTTCTGTTCCTGCAGGATTGGCGGGCCACGGTGGTGCCGAGCCTGGCGATTCCGATCTCGCTGGTGGGCACCTTCGCCTTCATCAAGGTGTTTGGTTTTTCGATCAACCAGCTCACCTTGCTGGGGCTGGTGCTGGCCACCGGCCTGGTGGTGGATGACGCGATTGTGGTGATCGAGGCGGTGGCGAAGAACATCGAAGCCGGCATGCGGCCGCGCCAGGCGGCGCTGGAGTGCATGGGCGAGCTGATCGGTGCCCTGATCGCCACGGCTCTGGTGTTGATGGCGGTGTTCGTGCCGGTGGCCTTTTACCCGGGCAGTATTGGCATCATCTACCGCCAGTTTGCGCTCACGATCGCCTTCTCGATTGCGATTTCGGCGTTCAATGCCCTCACTTTCTCGCCGATGTTGTCGGCCCTGATCCTACGCAGCGAGAAGGCGCAGGCGCCGGGGCGGCTGGCGGGGCTGGTGGGCGGCCTGCTGCTCGGGGCGGCCTTCGGGCGTTTTTCGGCCGCCTCCTTCGGCCCCTTGGCCTATGGGGTGGGGCTGGTGGTGGGCGGTTTGGCGGGGGCGAATCTGGCCTGGATTTTTGATCGCTTCAATGCCTTCTTTGCCCGGGTGGAGAAGGGCTACGCCCGGCTGGTGACGCGCCTGATCCAGAGCCGGCGGCTGATCCTGGCGGGCCTGGCCGGCGGCATCGTGCTCACCGCCATTGCCTTCCAGGCGCTGCCTTCGGCCTTCATTCCCCAGGAGGATCAGGGCTACGGCCTGGGCATCTTCCAGCTGCAGAATGGCGCCTCCCTTACCCAAACCCAGGGCATGGCGCGGGAGGTGGCCGCCGTGCTGGCGAAGGAGGAGGAGATCATCGCTGGTTCGGTGATCAGCGGCTATGGCTTCAACGGCGCCAGCCCGGATCAGGGGGTGTTTTTCTATGGCTTCAAGCCGTTGGAGGAGCGGGGGGGCAGCGCGCAGAAGGCGCCGGCAATTATTGCCCGCCTCAACCGGGATCTCTCGAGCCTGAGCGGCGGCATGGCGGTGGCGGGTCCGCCGCCGGCGGTGCCGGGCTTCTCGAGCCAGGGGGGCTTCTATTTCCAGTTCAACGACGAGAGCAACGGCGCCTACAGCTTCAACCAACTCGATGATCTGGCGAACCAGCTGGTGGGCGAGGGCCGCAACTCCGGCTATTTCAGCCAGATCTACACCCAGTTCATCCCCAGTGCGCCCGCCTATGCGCTGAGCGTGGACCGCTCGATCCTAGGGGCCCTGAACATCGATTTCCAGCAGGCGATGAACACGATCGCCGTGCTGGCGGGCGGCAACTACAGCGGTCTTACCTACGAGGCCGGCCAGGTGCGCAATATCTACGTGCAGGCTCTGGCCAACAACCGCAGCAGCCTGCAGGACATCCTCAGCTACTACGTGCGCAACCGCGACGGCAAGATGGTGCAGGTGTCGGAGTTTGCCAGCGCCCAGCTGAGCAGTGCGCCGCCGGTGATCAGCCACTTCAACCTGTTCCGCACGGTGCTGATCCAGGGCCAGGAGGGGAATGGCAAGAGCTCCGGCCAGGCGCTCGACAAGATCCAGGCCTTGTTCCGCCAGCTGAATTTCAACAACATCGGCTATGCCTTCACCGGTCTGGCGGCGCTGCAGTTGTCGGCCGGCAATGCGAGTGTGCTGGTGTTTGGCCTGGGCATTTTGGTGGTGTATCTGGTGCTTTCGGCCCAATACGAAAGCTATGTGACGCCGGTGATCATTTTGATGACGGTGCCGCTGGCGATGCTGGGGGCGCTGGTGTTTCTGGCGATGCGCTCGATCGATCTGAACATCTACGCCCAGGTGGGATTGGTGACCTTGATCGGCCTGGCGGCGAAAAACGGCATTTTGATCGTGGAGGTGGCGGAGCAGCACATGCAGGCGGGGATGACGGCCAGCGAAGCGGCGATTGCGTCGGCGGAATCGCGGTTGCGGCCGATCCTGATGACGGCGATCGCGGCGTTGGCGGGCTTCTCGCCGCTGGTGGTGGCCACCACGGCCGGCGCCAACAGCCAGCAATCCCTGGGCACGGTGATCTTCGGCGGCCTGCTGGTGGCCACGATTCTGTCGCTGGGGGTGGTGCCGCCCTTTTATGTGGTGATCAAGCAGGTAGAAGCGCGGCTGTTCCCCCCGCAGACTGAGGGAGAGCCCCCCTCCCTGGAGACCCAACGATGACCTACTGCCTTGGCTACTGGCTGGAGAAGGGCCTGGTGCTGGTGTCCGATTCGCGCACCAATGCCGGCGTTGATTATATCTCCAGCTACAGCAAGATGTATCCATTTCAGCCGGCACCGGATCGGTTGTTCGTGCTGCTGGCGGCCGGCAGCCTGGCTACCACGCAGGCGGTGGTGAATTGGATCCGCCGCGATCTGGAGCGGCCGGCGGAGCAGGCGGCGGCGGCGGGCAAGGATCTGCGCCACTGCGATTATTTGTTTGAGGCGGCGGCCTACGTGGGCCGCGTGAATGTGGCGGTGCAGAAGGAAAACGAGGCGGCGTTGCGCGCCAGTGGGGCCAGTGGTTCGGCGTCGTTCCTGCTGGCGGGCCAGATCGGCAGCGAACGGCACGGGCTGTTTCTGGTGTATCCGCAGGGCAATGCGATCCAGGCCACGCCGGAAACGCCCTACCTGCAGATCGGTGAGGGCAAATACGGCAAGCCACCGCTCGATAATGTGGGCCATCCCCACCTGTCGCTGGAGGATGCGGCCCGCCTATGTTTGATCTCGGAGGTGCTCACCCAGCGCTCGAATCTTTCGGTGGGCCCGCCGTTTGAGCTGGTGGTGATCGAAGCCGGCAGCCTGCGGATTGCGCAGCAGCTGAAGGTGGAGGCCGATGATCCGCTTTTGGAGACGATGGTGAGCACCTGGCGGGCGGCGCAGCGGGAGGCGTTGCATCGATTGCCGCAGTTCCCGTGGGAAGGCAACGGCGAGGCTTGAGCGATGGCGGAATGGAGGGCCACGGGCCAGCTGCCGCAGGGGCCGGTGGTGCGGGCGCTGGTGGAGGAGGCGCACCGGCGTTTCGGACCGGTGAACGAGGGAGAGGTGGCCACCTACATCCCGGCGTTGGCGAATGCCGACCCGAACCGATTCGCGATTGCGGTGGCCAGCTGCGGCGGGCCGCTGGTGGAGGCGGGGGAGGTTGGGCATTGCTTCAGCATCCAGAGCCTGTCGAAGCCGTTCCTGCTGGCGTTGCTGTGCGAGGCGATCGGCGAACGGCAGGTGAGGGAGAAGCTGGGGGTGAATAGCACGGGCCTGCCGTTTAATTCCGTGCAGGCGGTGGAGCGGGTGGAGGGGGGCCTGTCCAATCCGATGGTGAATGCGGGCGCGATTGCGGCCACCAGCCTGGTGCCGGGCGACACGGCGGAGGCGAAGTGGGCCTTCATCGAGGATGGCTTTTCGCGCTTCGCGGGCCGGCCGTTGGTGGTGGATGAGGCGGTGGTGGCCTCGGAGATGGCCACGAACCGCCGCAATGTGGGCATTGCCCATCTGCTGGAGGAACAGGGCGGCCTTTGGTTTGATCCGGAGGCGAGCACGGAGCTTTACACGCGCCAGTGCGCCCTGAGCGTGAGCACGCACGACCTGGCCCTGATGGCCGCCACCCTGGCCAACGGCGGCCGCCACCCCCAGAGCGGCGAGCCGGTGGTGGCCCCACGCATCTGCCAACTGACGCTGGCGGTGATGGTCACCGCCGGCCTCTACGAAACCTCCGGCGACTGGCTCTACGACATCGGCCTCCCCGGCAAGAGCGGCGTCTCCGGCGGCATCATCACCGTGGCCCCCGGCAAGGGCGGCATGGCCACCTATTCCCCACCGCTCGACAGTTCGGGCAATAGTGTGCGCGGCCAGCTCACCGCTGCGTTTTTATCGGAGCGGTTGGGGTTGCATTTGTTGGCTTCGGAGGCGGTGGGGTAGGGGGACGGTGGAGGTTGCTCAGCAGCGTGGGTGGCATCCTGTCGATCTACGATCAGCCGGGGGCGATACACACCTTAAAAAGGCAAGAGGACGAGTATCGTGCAGTGGCAACCTAAGATAATGACCCTGACACTTTTCTTGCGATTGAAGTAAAGTTCTCCAGTATGTCTGATGGCTTTTCCCTGCGTCGAACGATCGTCAGAGGATTCGCGACAGCGGCTTCTCGAATTGGTCGATAAACAACTCCTTCACGCTGCAGACTCTGTATGGTGGACGGCAAAATACTAATTCCCATCTCGCCTGAAACCAGACCCAGGATTGTGACCACGAAGATCGCTTCTTGGGCTACCTTGGGGACAAAACCTTCGTGAGCACACAGAGCGAAGATTTGCTCTGATATGCCAAAAGCAGTTTGCAGAGGAGGCATGATAAAGTCTTCCCCCTGAAGATCGACCAGGGAAACTATAGGCTCCGATGCAAGTCGATGTTGTTTTGGTAATACAGCTACCAGCGATTCCGCTGAAAGCACTGTAATATCTAAATCATTTGCCTGAAGAAGTGAAGGCGTTCTGTAGGCGAAAATGGTGTCGACAATACGGTTGCGCAATCCCTGAGCGAGAGAACTGCTATTGGCTTCTCTTAGGGTCAAGGCTATCTCTGGAAAGTGCTTCCGAAAAGTTCTAAGTATTTTTGGCAAGACACCATTGACCATCGAGCTAGTAAACCCCACGGAAAGGCAATCAAGTTCTCCTTGATATACCCTCTGAGTCTTGCGTATTGCTTGATCGACTTTATCTAAGGTAGAGCGCGCTTCTTCTGCAAAGAAATGTCCTGCCTCCGTTAGCTGGAGCGGGCGTCTATTGCGGTTAAATAGCTGAACACCTAATTCGACTTCTAGGGATTTAATTTGTTGACTTAAAGGCGGCTGAGCAATATGCAAACGCTCTGCCGCTCGGCTAAAGCTCAGTTCCTCAGCAACTGCAATAAAATAGCGAAGATGACGAAGTTCCATGGCATCACTGACTATATGCATAAAGTATACTACCATATTGTTTTTGGCCTTGTCGATTGCAGTTCACTAGATTACTCTCTTAAGGTGAGACTCGCAACCTTGAATGTCTCACGTAACGGGACGAGGCCTGCTTTTATGTCATTCCCAATTCAGCGCGTTGTGATTGTCGGTGGAACTCACGGAAATGAGCTGACAGGTATTTACCTGGTCAAGAAGTTTCGGCGCCACCTGCACTTGTTAACGAGGAAGAGTTTTGATACCCTAACCTTATTAGCCAATACCAAGGCTATTGCGGCCAATCGCAGATTTATCTCTCGTGACTTGAATCGTTGTTTTGCAGCCCATGACCTCGCCAATCCATTTCTTGACAGCTATGAAGAACAACGGGCAAAAGAAATTGCGACTCAACTGACACCGGAATTCTCGTCTAACGTGGATGTGATTGTTGATGTGCATAGCACAACCTCTAATATGGGTTTTACGATAATACCATCTACCAGAAACCCACTAATTCTGCGATTGGCGGCTTATTTGAGGTCTTTGAACCCTCTGGTTCGTGTTTGCCTGGGGATTCAAGGCAATCAAGATGCTTCTGTATTGCGATCACTCTCACCCTTGGGGTTTACACTTGAAGTTGGTCCTGTCCCCCAGGGGGTTCTTAATGCGTATTACTTACAACAGACAGAGCAATTAATTCATGGAATTCTTGATTACCTTGATGCCCTCAACCATGGCAACCTATTGCCCACACATCCGAACTTGTTAATGTATCAAACGGTCTCATATGTTGACTATCCGCGAGACTTATCCGGTGAGCTTGACGCGGCAATACATCCTCGACTTGAGTCCATGGATTTTAAGCCGTTGACCCATGGTGAGCCTATGTTTCTCAAATTTACAGGCGAATCAGTTCCCTACTTAGAGGGGGAGACGGTTTGCCCCGTGTTTATAAATGAGGCAGCGTATTATGAAAAGAATATTGCCATGATATTGACCCATGAGCAATTGTTGAACTTTGAATCAGAGTCTCACAGCAGATGAAAAGTGTTTGGTTGACGTTGATTCCCAATTCTTCTGGAGTGCAATCCATGCGTCATCATCAAGAGGGCAGGTTCACCACTAGCTCGGTCCATTCCCAGGTGTGGTCCGCTGATCATCAAAAGCTCTATGCTCAAATCCAGGCGTTTGCCATCGACTCTCCTGACGCTTTATTCCCCTTCAGTCATCGGCTAGCAAGAGACCATCAATGGTCCTTGAACTATGCTTATCGAGTAATTGAGGAATACAAGAAATTCTTGTTCTTGGCAACCGTTTCCGGGCATCCAGTTACGCCCTCATCTGTAGTAGATGAGGCGTGGCATCTTCATTTGACTTACACGCGCTCGTACTGGGACGACCTTTGCGCTCAAGTGTTGCAACGAACACTGCACCACCATCCTACCAGTGGGGGCCAGCAACAGAGAGATTTGTATGATGATAATTATAGCAAGACATTGAATAGCTATGAGCACTTCTTTGGCTATTGTGCTCCAGGCGATATTTGGCCTCCTCTGGCCACCCGATTCAGGCATTCAGAGCAATTTAAGCTAGTAAGACCTCGAGATTATTGGTTTATACCAAAGCCGGGTTTCGTCCTGTTTAAGAGAGTGCCTGGGGCCGCTTGTGGCCTGCTATGGCTACGGAGCGGCATGATTCTCCTCCTGGCTATTGGGTTGATGTCCGCTCTCAGCATGTTAGGCCGCTCGGCGATTGCGGCCAAGGCGCATTTAGGCTACAGTATTGATGCCAATCCCGCCGCTGCGGAGGTTGCTCTATCATCGAATAGCCAAGCATTCGCTAATTCAACTCTGGGGGCTTCTCAAGGCGGGTCAGCAACAGTCTCTCCCCGGAATTGGGTGCAAGATGTCTTAATCTTTATTCTGGGTACCCTCCGGGGCTGGATCCTTGCCTTGGTAAAAGCTGGCTTAGGGTTTCTGCTAATCGGGATTGCTCTTGTTCCTTTTTGCCTAATATGGACTCGAATAGATTCGTGGTGCCCAGCGTGTAGGCGATTTTCTTATAGACACGTAGCTACGCATCCTGTTCGCGAGCCATCGGAAGGGGTTGATGGAGAGGCAATGGACGTCAGTAGATGCACATGCTGCAGGCGTGTCAAGTGGCGATTCAGGCATGTACCTCCTAGTGATTCTGGTTGTGCTGGTTGTGCTTAATGATTCCCGCCAAGTTGTGGAAATTCCAGACGTTGTAAGGGTGGGCAGGCGCGCTTACCTGGTGTTAGTCCTACGTCAATCAGAAGAAATTTGCCCAAGTCAGATTCTGGCGCCTTGCCCTGGCGTCGCTGCTCGATGCCAGCATGGCTGGGCAGTCGATCCCCGAGTGGCCCGCCATGACCTGCAGCAGCTGATGGAGCAGGAGGTCACCGCTGTGCTTGGTCATGAGGTTGGTGTTAATGCTCGGGTAGTGCGCTTTCCTGAAATCGATGGTGACTATTTCGATGAAGAAGCTGGTTAGAGGCGATGCGTGCTGGGTTTCCTTTCAGTCCTTTCCGGTTCGTACTCGCCTCAATACTGAGACCCACCGGTACCATGGCTGACCCTATCGGAGACCCAATCGACATCAGCTATGCAACAATGTTTATCCCTAGCATCGGTTGCCTTGGTTTTGTGGATCCGTGCCCACTCCCTTTTGTCCGGCTGCGCAGTCGCCATGGTCCACGGCAGCCCGGCCTGAGGTGGTCTGGTTTTCCTGGACAGCCCCTATCGTTAACGTCTAAGGCGGGGTACCGTCCCTGATCCGGGGCTCCCACCGATGAGTAAGCGCTGCACGCACAGTCCCGAGTTCAAGGCCAGGGTCGCCATGGAAGCGATCAGTGGCCGCAAGACGATCCAGGAGATCGCCGCCGACCATGCCATTCACCCGATCCAGGTGAGTCAGTGGAAGCGGCAGCTTCTCGATGGTGCCAGCGAGCTTTTCACCAGGGGCAAGAAGAGCAAGGACCAAAACGAGGGGCAGGCCAAGGAGGCCGAGCTGTTCCAGCAGATAGGGCGGCTGCAGATGGAGCTGGAGTGGCTCAAAAAAAAGTCTCAGCTGCTCTGATGCTCGTGAACTACGCAAGCTGGTCGATCACGCCCACCCCGAGCTCAGCGTCAGCCGGCAATGTGCGCTCCTGGGCCTGCCCAGGTCCACGCTCTACTACCGACCCATACCGCTTCGGGAATCGACGCTGCGGATCATGGCCAGGATCGATGCTCTCTACCTGGAGGATCCCTGCAGCGGCAGCCGCAGGATGGTCGGGTATCTGGCCAGGGATGGGATCCCGATCAGCCGTGACTGCGTACGAAACCTCATGCGCCGCATGGGGTTGTCAAGCGACATCCGCTTTTGGTCCTCTGGCGACACGAAAACTGGCCCCGTTGATGGCCTGCTGATGGAGGCCTTATGGCGGCCCTTGGATCGGTGTTTCATTGGTGGGTGTCGTGTCGTTGTTGGTGGGGGCGGCATC
>JBKDOZ010000248.1:0-9188 GCA_046342735.1 Synechococcaceae cyanobacterium | reverse complement strand
ATATTTACCTGAACACGGCGGAGGTCGCGGGTGATGGCATCGACAATGACGCCAACGGCTACATCGACGACATCCGCGGCTGGGACTTTGCGTACAACGACAATGACCCCATGGATGTGCACGGCCATGGCACTCACGTGGCCGGCACAATCGCAGCAAGGGGAAACAATTCCCTCGGGGTTTCGGGGGCAATGTGGAATGCCAAGATTATGCCGCTTAAATTCTTAAATAACTCGGGATCTGGAACTCTTTCAAACGCGATTCTTGCCATCAATTACGCCACCAACCAGGGCGTTAAGATCACCAACAACTCCTGGGGTGGCGGCCCGTACAGCCAGGCCCTCTTTAATACTATTCAAGCGGCTGGGCAGGCGGGTTCGCTGTTTGTCGCAGCGGCCGGCAACGCAAGCGCCAACGCGGATATCAACCCAATGTATCCGGCTGCGTACAACCTTGCTAACATCATTTCCGTAGCCTCTACCACCCGTACAGATACCCTCTCAGGATTCTCCAATTACGGTGCTGTTAGCGTTGATCTCGGTGCACCGGGAAGTGACATCTACAGCACAATGCCAGGCAACGGTTACGGCTGGATGTCGGGTACCTCCATGGCAGCCCCGCATGTGGCAGGAGCGGCGGGACTGCTCTGGTCCCAGAGCCCTGGCCTCACTGTTCAGCAGGTAAAAAGCACGCTGATGAGTACTGGGGATCCACTGGCCTCCCTGGCGGGCAGAACGGTGAGCGGCAAGCGCCTGAACCTCGGTAACGCCCTTGCATCGGTTTCCCTGCCGGTGATCACCGTGGTGGCCAGCGACGCCACCGCCGCCGAAACCGCCGCCGGCGTGCCCGCCAACCCGGGGCAGTTCACCCTCAGCCGCACCGGCCCCACCTCCGCCTCCCTCAGCGTCCGCATCAGCCTCAGCGGCACCGCCAGCAACGGCACCGACTACACCACCATCCCCACCACCGCCACCTTCGTGGCGGGATCCGCCACCACCATCGTCAACGTCAACGTGCGGGACGACCTCTTGGTGGAGGGCACCGAAACCGTGGCGCTCACCCTGCTCGCCGGCGCGGGCTACAGCGTCGGCACCCCAGGCACCGCCACCGTTTCGATCCTCGATAACGATCTGCCCGTCATCACCGTGGTGGCCAGCGACGCCACCGCCGCCGAAACCGCCGGCGGCGTTCTTCCCCATGCGGGCCGTTTCACCCTCAGCCGCACCGGCTCCACCACCGCCGCCCTCAGCGTCAACCTCGCCCTCAGCGGCACCGCCAGCAACGGCACCGACTACACCACCATCCCTGCCACCGCCACCTTCGCCGCGGGATCCCCCACCGCCATCGTCAACGTGACGGTCATCGACGACCTCTTGGTGGAGGGCACCGAAACCGTGGCCCTCACCCTGCTCGCCGGCGCGGGCTACAGCGTCGGCAGCCCGGGCAACGCCACCGTTTCGATCCTCGATAACGACTTCCCGGTAAGCACGGCGATGATCATCGCCGATGACAAGGGCTGGTATGACGGATCTGGCTTCCACAATCCAAGCAATCCGAATTATATTGCAGGCGACTATTACGGGCCCTACAGAAACTTCTTTACCTTTACCCTGCCCCAATGGCTGGCGCCAATTATCAGCGCCCAATTGGCGATCAAAACGCACGATTACACCAGCGGCGACCTCAGTGAAAAGTATCAACTGCATGAGGTCAGCACAGCCGTGCCGACGCTTCTCGGCGGTGGGAGCGGGCAGACTGCCATCTTCAACGATCTCGGCGATGGCCCGAGCTACGGCGGCATAGCCTACAGCGATAGCGATGACCATACCGTTCGCTTCATTGATCTCAATGCGGCCGCCCTTAGCGCCATAGGTGCCAAGGGCGGCCAAGCCTTCGCGATCGGTGGCCAGATAACCAGCATGGATCAGATCAGCAATCAGGAATATGTCTTCGGCTATTCCCACCTCGGCTCCCAATCAGATGTGCGCCTGATTGTCAATCTCGGCGCAGCGCCACCCGAGATCAGCGTGGCGGCCAGTGATGCAAGCGCATCCGAAACACCTGCTGGCACCACCCCCAACCCCGGTCGCTTCACGCTCTCGCGCACAGGCGATCTCAGCAGCTCGCTAACCGTCAACATCGGCATGACCGGCACGGCGACGAATGGAGCGGACTACAACACAGTGGCAAGCGGCGTCACCTTCCCCATCGGAGCCGCATCCGTGGACGTGCCTCTTTCGATCGTCGATGACCAACTCGTGGAGGGAACGGAAACGGCAATTCTAAATATCCTGAGCGGCAATGGCTATCGAGTGAGCAATGCGGCAAGCGCAACAGTTTCGATTCAAGACAATGACACCATCCCCAACACTCTGATCCTCACCCCCGCCGACAGAGGCTGGTACGACGACAGCGGCTATCACTCTCCATACAACACAAACTACATTGCCGGCGATTACTATCGTCAACACCGCAATTTCTTCGTTTTCCAGTTGCCGGTCTTGCAGCAGGCAATCGCCAGCGCCCAGCTGCTGCTTAACACCTTTGATTACGACAGCAGTGCCCCCAACGAGACCTACCAGCTGGTGGAAGTGAACACTCCGGTGACCAGCCTGGTGGCGGGAGGCAGCGGCCAGCTGGCAACTTACGACGACCTTGGCGATGGCGTGGCCTACGGAATCCGCACCTACTTTCCGGCCGATGACGACAAGATCCGCGTCATCGATCTAAATACGGATGCAATCAATGCCCTAACGGCCCATAGCGGCCAAGCCTTTGCCCTCGGCGGCATGGTGACAAGCCTGGACACCATCAGCAACTCCGAGTATGTGTTTGGCTTTTCAAACTCCTCTGGCGCCAATGACGTGCGACTAGTTCTCAACATGGGGACGCCCCTGCCGGCAATCAGCGTCTATGCAACAGATGCCATTGCCGCCGAGACATTATCAGGGGCTCCGAGCGATCCGGGCGCCTTCACATTTGTGCGCAGCGGCCCCCTGAGTGCCCCACTGACAGTCAATCTCAACCTGGCGATGACTGGCACGGCGACGAATGGAGTTGATTACAATACAATCAGCAATTTCCAGCTCACTTTTGCGGCGGGTAGCTCTTCAACAGCGAGGTTGCTCACTGTCATGGATGACTTCCTGGCGGAGGGAACGGAAACAGCCACCCTCAATGTGCTAGGGGGCCTCGGCTACAGCGTGGGAGCCGCTTCCAGCGCCACGGTCACAATCATCGACGACGACTTTGACCCGTTCTCCACTGTCGTCGACGCATCCGACAGCGGCTGGTACGACAGCACCGGCTTCCACAATCCCAACAACCGCAATTACATTGCCGGCGAAGCCTACGGGATCTACCGGAACTTCTACAGCTTTCTCATCCCATTCCTCAACGCCCCGATCATCAGCGCCCAGCTCGCGATCAAGACATTCGATTATGGCAGTGGCGACCCACTGGAACACTATCAGCTGCATGACGTTGCCACCCCAACCGCCACCGTGCTTGCCGGTGGCAGCGGCTTGACAGGCATTTTCAACGATCTTGGCGAGGGCACCAGCTTCGGCTCCAGAAGCTATACCAATGCGGATGACTACCAGATTCGCTACATCGATCTCAATGCAGCCGCCATCAACGCGATCAGCGCCAAGATCGGTCAAACCATGGTGCTGGGGGGCCAGGTGACAAGCCTGGACAGCATCACCAATAACGAATACACCTTCGGTTTCTCAAGCTCGCCAGCCCCCTGGGATGTGCACCTGGTGCTCAACGCTGGCAATGCACTACCCCTGGTGAGCGTGATTGCCAGCGATGCCATCGCCGCCGAAACGGACTCCAGCACGCCTGCGAATCCGGGCGAATACACGCTGTTCCGCACAGGCCCCACGGCGAATCCGCTGACTGTGAATCTGACGATGGCCGGAACGGCCAGCAATGGTGCGGATTACAGCACGATCGCCGGGAGCGTCACCTTTGCGGCCGGCAGCTCCTCGGTGGTGGTACCCCTGACGGTCATTGATGATCTTCTGGTGGAGGGGAGCGAAACCGCCACCCTTCGCCTGATTGCGGCAAGCGGTTACCGATTGGGCGCAGATTCCAGCGCAACGGTCACTATTTTAGACAATGATTTCCTGACCTCGTTTAATCTAAATTTGCCCGGCGCGACGCCCAACAACCAAGTGATTGATGCCGTTGTGCCTGACCCGGTCGAGCCGGATCCGGTGGCGCCGACTCCCTTCGATTGGATACCGATGACGGCCACCAACCCGCAACTGCTGGAGACCCCGGCGGGCAAGGCCTATCTCAACTTCGATGGCAGCCTCGCCAGCCCCACAAGCGGGATCGATCGCGACATCAAGGACAGCACCCCCTTCCCCCACTATTTGACTCCCGTGCCAGACAGCGTTTTCAACCTGTAGGAGCGCCCCTGGCGCCAGCGCTGCACCACCAACGCGGGCGACTGGCGCTGCAGGTCGACCGCGGCGTTGAGGCGCTGCATGGTGGGCACCGAGAGGCGACCGGCCAGGCCGTTGAGCAGGGGCACGAGCTCCGGGTGGCGGCGCAGGGTTTCGGCGCGGAACACCGGCACGGCGTCGTAGGGGGGGAAGTAGGCGCGGTCGTCGTCGAGGCGCTGGAGCTGGAGGGCGGCGATCAGGCCGTTGGTGCTGTCGCCAGCGATCAGGTCGACTCGGCGATATTTAAATCGTAATATGCCATGTATTACATGAGAAAACCCATGGGCGCCGTCAGCCTTCGGCTTCCGGACGACCTGGAGAGCAGGCTGAGCGAGGAGGCCCGCTTGAGTGGGCAGGGCCGATCCCAGCTGATCCGCGAGGCCCTGGAAGCGCTGCTCCTCCACCGGAGGGAGGAACGCGCGCAAGCTGTCCTGCGGAAGGCCGCGCAGGCCTTGGTGGCGGATCCGGGGGCCGGTGCGGAGGCTCTGGACATCGCCGAGGCATTCCTCACGGCCGAAAACGAGGCTCTGACAGGAGCTGACGCAGCGGAGAGCGGGGCGGAAGGAGGGCCTTGGTGGCGATGATCCGCCGTGGCGAGGTGTGGGTGGCGCGGCTCCACCCCAATCAGGGCGCGGAAGTGGGCAAGGTGCGGCCGGTGGTGGTGGTGCCCCTCACCACCCAGCGGCGCCGGGGGGCAGAGGCCCTGCGCGTGTGCCTCCATCCGCGCGACCGGCTGCTCCAGGAGTGCTGGGCGATGGCAGAACACCCGCGCGCTCTGGACCGCAACCGCCTGGGCGAAGGTCCCCTCACCCGCCTGAGCGCCGAAGAGATGGACACCTTGAACCAGGCGTTGCGCGCCGCACTGGGGCTCAGCGGTCGTTGAGCGGCAGCCCCTGGCGCCAGCGCTGCACCACCAACGCGGGCGACTGGCGCTGCAGGTCGACCGCTGCGTTGAGGCGCTGCATGGTGGACACCGAGAGGCGACCGGCCAGGCCGTTGAGCAGGGGCACGAGCTCCGGGTGGCGGCGCAGGGTTTCGGCGCGGAACACCGGCACGGCGTCGTAGGGGGGAAAGTAGGCGCGGTCGTCGTCGAGGCGCTGCAGCTGGAGGGCGGCGATCAGGCCGTTGGTGCTGTCGCCGGCGATCAGGTCGACCTGGCGATCGGCGAGGGCGCGGTAGGTGAGGCCCAGGTCCATGGCGAGGGGCGGGGCGCGCGCTGCAGATCGCTGATGCGGCGCAGACCGAGGCGATCGGCGTCGGCAGTGGCGGCTGGCCGAGGATGGCGGTCCAGGCGGTGCCGGTGTATTCCACGTAGCCGTCGAGACGGCCGCTGCGCAGGGCCTGGTGGAGGAGGGAGGTGCTGCCGAGGCTGAATTCGCGCCGCACCTGCAGGTTCGTGTGGGCCTCGATCTCCTGGGCCAGCCATTCGCCGAGGATCTGCTGCTCGGTGAACCCCTTGGCGCCGATCACCACGGTGTCTGCGGTGGCGGACGGGCCCAGGGCGGGGCGCCAGCCGCTCGGCAGCAACGGCAGGACCACGAGCAGGAAGCCCAAGAGGGCGGCAGCAACGACCGCAGCCCCGGAGGCCCGCCAAACCCGCAGACGCCGCCGCGGCGCAACCCCCGCCTGCCAGCGCTTCTCCAGGACCCCAAGCCCGGCATCGGCCGCCAACGCGATCGCCGCCGCCGGCAGGCCCCCGGCCAGCAACAAGGTGTTGTTCACGGTGGCGATGCCGCGAAAGATGAACACCCCCAGCCCACCGGCGCCGATCGCCGCCGCGATCGTGGCCACCCCCACGGCGGTGACCGTGGCCACCCGCAATCCCGCCATCAGGTTCGGCAGGGCCAGGGGCAGCTGCACGTGCCACAACACCTGGCGGGGCCGCAGCCCGAGGGCACGCCCGGCCTCCAACAGCCCCGGCGGCACCTGCCGCAGCCCCGTGATCAAGCCCCGTAACAACGGCAGCAGGGCATAGAGGGTGAGGGCCACCACCGCCGGCGTGGGCCCGATCCCCCCCAATAACGGCACCGTGAGCAACAGCCCGAAGATCGCCAGGCTGGGGATCGTCTGCACCGCGCTGGCGACTGCGAGCACCAACCTGGCCAACCGCGGCCGCTCCCGGATCACCACCCCCAAGCCCAACGCAATCGCCAACGCCAGCGCCACCGCCAGGGCCACCAGCAGCAGGTGTTCGCCGCTGCGCTGGAGGATTTCGCGGAGGAGGTCGGGGGTCATGCGCTCAGCTTGGCTGGCTGGTCGGGTCGCTCATGCCACCGAACGGCGGAAGCCATCGGTCCGTGCGGCTCGATCTTGAGGGTATTCACCACATCACCCGGTTTGGCTCCCTGGGACGCAACGAGGCAACCCGATCCCTTTGCCCCAGTACACTTTCGCGATGCAGTTTCGATCTAGGCGAGAGCAATAGTTGGCATGCGACGTGATGCGGCAGCTGCTCAGCCTGGTGGAATCACTACTACAGAGGATGGCCCCGATCCAAACAGAAGCTGATCTCTAGGCCCCAGAGGCGGGTCGACCCTCTGCGATACCGTCCACACGCAATACCTTGCCTTGAGCGAAACCCCAAAGCGGCTGGGCAGAATCATGGCATTTCACGATGCTCTGGGCCATCAGTATGTCCATATCGACGCTCGCCAGGCTCTATGGATAACAAGGGAGACATTGCGACGGTTGCGAATCAACGCCACAAATGATGCTGGGAGACTCTGGCGCATCTGACTCCTAAAAGAATGATCACCTCCAGAAGAACCGCCGCTTGTGTGGCACATATGTCGACAGCAATGCCCGCATACCCCGAAAAGGCAAAGAACGTAGCCCACAGCGTCCCGCAGACCAGAGGCAGGAGGTATAGCCCTAGAGCAGGGGACTGGCGGCGATCCATGCACTCCTGGGACTTTGCATACGGCTAGCATACAAAGCCTGGATCAGAAGGCATCTCACGACTTGAGCCAAACCACACTGGAGCACTCTCACAATGACGCGACTAACATTGCCATTCACCCTCAAGGCCGTTAATTGCTGGCCAGTAAGGGCAGAAACTGGCGGTAGAAGCGATCTTTTAGCTCCCAGGCCCGCTCCACCTGGCTGATGGCAATCTGCAGGGCTTCCTGGCTGGCAATCAGCTCCGCCATGTGGCGGCCCAGTTCCTGGGCATGGGTGAGGCCACCCAGGAGCTGCTCAGCGCCGATGTCGGATTGGCGGCGATCGTGAATCATGTGGTAGTAAAAGAATTCTGATCGGACTCCCTCCGCCGCCGGACCATGGGCCAAGCGTTGCGAGAGGCGCGGCCACAGGCACTCGTACTCCACCGCCACCAGCACCTCGGCCCAAAAGCGCAGGAAGGCGATCAACGCCAGATCGCTGTGGGGCTGACCCAGGCAGCTCCGCAACGCTTCCAGGCTGGCCAGCCGCACCTGCTGCGTCTCGGCGGATTCGCTGGTGTTCAGGATGGACTCCCGGCTGGCCCCCAGATGCTGCAGGTCGCGAAACAGCAATTCGCGATGGGAGGCGAGCGGCACGCCGCGGGTGTTGCGCGGGTATTCCTCATGCAGGATCAGCCGCACGGTGGCCTTGATCGCCTCGCTCTCCAGGGCGTCGATCACAAACTCGTAGACATTAACGATCGACAGCGACAGAGAGCGCCGCTGCAGCAGCAGCGCCAGCAGGTCATCCCAGCTGAGGTCGGTGACGTTGGCCAGTAGGGGGTGGGCCCGAAGGCTGGCGATGTGTTGGCGTTCCTGAGTGTTGAGGGGGGCCAGCATGATGATGAATCGGGGAACAGAATCTGCGGCGCATGGCGCCAGTTCTGATCGGAGGCAGGCAGGAACGAGCGCCGACAGCAGGATGCGAGCCTGCACCTCGACCCACAAGAAAAGGCTGCGGCAAGAGCAGGAGTGGGCGTGGCTCGGAGCAAAGGAAGGCAGTAAGGCTCATTCTCCTTGGCACGGTAGCAGGAAATGGAGTGCTTGCCGCCAAGAAAGACCTATCGGCATCGCAGGTCAGTGAGGCCAGTTACAGCATCTTCCATTGGCTTCCATCTGGCCATGATTGACGTAGGTCAAGAGGTCGCAGAGCATTGTGCTCACACGATGACGGAGGAGAACGTATGTCTATGCCACGGCATGGACTATTCCGATGGCAGGCAATGCCGAGAAGCGCTGTTGTGCTGCTCGAAAGGTGCATGCAGGGCCGCGAAAGGCTGCTGCTCTGCTGCGGCCTCGGCCTGAGCACCAGCTTGGTTGTGGGCGCCCTGGGTCTGCGCTGGCCCGTCCTGCTCCCCGTCCTGCTGCCGCCCCTGGCCAGCCTGTGGGTGTGGCGGTGGGCCCAGCGCCGCCTGCGCCAACCGACACCCTCGCCACCGACGGCATGCCTGCTCGACGCCGACGTACTGCGGGAGCGGCTGCAGCTTGACGCCGAGCTGACGCTGGACGCTTCGCAACACTGGCGGCAAATCGGCCAGCAGCTGGAAGCGGTGCGCGTCCTGGCTGCGGCCTGCGCCGAGCTGGATCCGGGCTGTGCGGTGGCGCTGATGGTTCTGCTGGAGCGCCTGGTGCAGCGGGCCCTGGCGATGGATAACGATCTCCGCCGCCTGAGCCGAGCACCCACCCCTGGCTCTCTGCTGCTGCTGGAGCGGCGACTGGATGCCCTCCAGGAGCACCTGCAGAGGTGCTTGGAGGCTTTGACGCGTTGCTACGAGGCCGCCCTGGAGGAGGC
>JBKDOZ010000247.1:0-5139 GCA_046342735.1 Synechococcaceae cyanobacterium | reverse complement strand
CGATCCGGAGGCGGTGGCCCTGTGGCTGGGGCCGCACCAACTGATGGCCGCCGGCCAACCCCTGCCCTTCGATCGCCCCGCCGCCTCCACCTACCTGCGCGATCGCGCCGCCGGCGCCTACCTGCACGACGACACGGTGCTCATCCGCCTGCAGGTGGGCGAAGGCCCCGGCCATGGCCGCGCCTGGGGCTGCGATCTTTCGGATCAGTATGTGCGCATCAATGCGGATTACACGACGTAAGGGGTGGATTTGTTCGGTGGCAAGGGATCTGAGGAAGGGGGATCAATACTTGCGCAACGCTTACGGAAAAGGTGGACGAACCATCCAGTTTTTGCCTGGTGAGTGATTGCATTCAGGTTCAGGTAGGCCCCTCAACTCCATGGTGGGACGAGGTCTTTCCCCGTAAGCAAGGACGTTCCAACCCATCCCAGGTCGCCCCCCTGCTGGACCTCCCGCCGAGGCGCCCACTGGGTACACCGAAATGGCAGTCGAGAGGAACCACTGGGCACTCAGGCAGCCCCTGCAGACCAGGCGGTGCCGGAAGGTGCCATCCGGTTAAAGCTCACAAAGCGCCCCAGCGGGGCAGGGTATGGGTGCCGAGATCCGCTTCGCTCCCATGGATCAGCGCCACCAGGTCCACCAGGAGCACCCTGACTCGTGGGGACAGCTCCGGGGAGGCAGAGGCAGTGAGGGCAGGCCCACGACGCCCTCCGCTCGGAGATCCGTTCGGAGAAAAGTTCGGAGATGGGTTCGGAGATCGGTTCGGAGATGGGCGGCGTGCTTCCGTCCTTCATCGATCCGCTGATCCAGCGGGACTTCGGCAGGGCGCCTTGGGCCCGGTGCTTCTCTCCCGGGCCCGTGCTCGCTAGCGTTTCTTCCCGGGGCCGTCGCGTGAGCGTTCAGCTCCTTCCGTACCCGCGGGTCGTGGATCTCGGCCGATGCCCCCGCCGCGATTGAATTGGGTCTGCAGCAGACAGAACTAATTGCGGGGGGAATGGTCCGGGGAAGTGCTGAGCAACCCCCTCGCCATTCCCCCAGCGATGCAAAGCCCACCCTGCGCCTTTCCCTCGCCAGCGTCCCCATGCCCATCCTCCGTCGCTCCCGCCAGTCCGCTGCCGATCAGCGCACGGAGGTCTACATGTTCACCCTCCTCGGGGCGATCCGCATCGCGATGCTCTCGTTCGGGGGTGCCCTGGATGTGGTGCGCAACCAACTCCCCCTGCCTCCCTCCGCCAGTGTCGAGCAGCTCTCCGCCACCCTGCGTGGGCCGGCGGTGATCGCCTACGCCCTGATTCTGCTGGGCCTCTATGGCCAATTGCTGCTGCGCCGCCGCCCGATCTCGCCCCTCGTACTCGACCTGCTCGGCGTCTGGGTGGTGCTGAATCTGTTCCTTCACTTCATCAAAATCAATCTGTTGATGGTCAGTGATGTGCGCGCTCCCGCCCTGCTGCTCGGGCAGATCATCTGCTATTTGCTCTTTTTTGTCGTGGCCTGGGGCTGGATCTTCTGGCGCCTCGATCGCGTGGCCGGCCCCTCGGAGCAGCGGATCCTCGCCGCTGCCGAAGGCAGCCTGGGCCCCGGCTCCTTTGACTATTACTACCTCTCCACCATGGCCCTTCTGGCCCAAAAGACAGCCACCTTCCAGGGCATCAGCCGGCTGGGCAAGACCATGGTGGCCCTGCATTCCTTCATGCTGGTAGATCTCGGCGTCATCGCTGTGGCGCGCGTTTATCAACTCGTGCAGCGCTCGATCTGAGCCGAGCGCGATCCGTCCGCCGCTTAAGGTTGCCGGCGCGCCTCCGCCGCCCGATGGTCACGGCCTCCCCCTCACCCGATGCGCGCCCGGGTCCGCGCCTGCGCCGCGCCCTGCGCCGCCGCTCCCGTTGGGGTTGGCGCCAGTGGTTGTTCGTCGGCGCCTGTTTCGGGATCGGCTATGGAGTCACCCAGCGGCTGATGCGCCTGAACGTCAGCGGCGCCTGGCAGGGCAGCCAGCTGTTTGGCGTCCAGCCGTTCCCCGGCAGCTCCCTCTCGGGGCTGCGCGAGCGCTTTGGCGCCGAGAAGATGGAGATTCGCGGCGATCTCGACCTGCTGGAGCTCGAACGCCTGAAACAGCAGGAGCAGAAGGACATCGCCCGCCGGGAAGCGGAGATCAAGCGCCGCGAAGCCGAAGACCAGGAGCGCCGCCAGCGCGAGGCCGAGCGCATCCGCCTGGAGGCGATCGAGCGGCAGGCCAACCCACCCCTCAATGAGCCGCCGCTTCCCGCCGAGCCCCCGATCGAGTCGCCGCTGCTCAGCCCACCGGAGCCCCTGCCCGAGCCCCCATCCCTGCCGCCCCCCACCGGCGCCCCCAACCCCTGAGATCCCTCCCGCAGCGCGCCTCCCGGATCACCCCCGGGATCTGCCACAGTTCGCCCATCCCGTCGGCTCGACCATGAGTGCGCCGCAGTACCTGCTCCAGGCTGCCCTGAACCGCCTGGGCGCCCGCGTCGGCAGCGGTCTGCTCGACACCGCCGCCGGCCTGGCGGTGTTCGCCCAGGATGCCCCGCGCCTGGTGCGCGACGAGCTCGATCGCTTCCGCCAGGAGGTGGAGCAGGAGGCCGAGCGGCTGGAGCGGGGTGAGCCCTCGGCCGCCGGTTCGTCCGCTGCGCCCGCTTCCGCCGGCGGCGCCTCCGATCCCCAGGATCAGATCGACGCCCTGCGCGCCCGCGTGGCGGAGGTCGCCCGGCGCCTGGAGCAGCCCCCCGGCGGTGGCTCCGCCGGTCGCCCCTGATGGAGAGCCCCCCCGGGCCGAGCCGGCTGGCTCGGCTGACGCGCCCGCTGCGCATCTGGAGCCTGGCCCTGCGCCTGCTGGTCGGTCTGTGGTGGGATCGCTGCCGCTGGAGCTATCCCGGCGGCTTCACCAAGGAGCGCCTGGCCGCCCGCCAACGGCGCCGTGCCCGCTGGCTCACCGCCCGTTTCCTCGAGCTTGGCTCGGCCTTCATCAAGCTGGGCCAGCTGCTCTCCGCCCGGCCCGATGTGCTCCCGGCCGACGTGGTGGAGGAGCTGGCCCACCTGCAGGACCGGGTGCCCGCCTTCCCCTTCGCCGTCGTCGAATCGATCCTTGAGCAGGAGCTGGGGGAGCGCCGGGCGGAGATCATTGATCTGGCGGTCGATCCCCTCGGCTCCGCCAGCCTGGCCCAGGTGCATCGCGCCAGCCTGCGCAGTGGCCGGCAGGTGGTGTTCAAGGTGCAGCGCCCGGGCCTGGAGCGGCTGTTTCGCCTCGATCTGGAGGTGCTGCAGCAGGTGGCCGCGGCGGTGCAGCGCCATCCCCGCTGGGGCCAGGGGCGCGACTGGGTGGCGGTGGCCAAGGAATGCCGCCGCGTGCTTCTGCGCGAGCTCGATTTCCGCCTGGAGGCGGAACACGCCGCCCGCTTCCGCCAGCAGTTCCTCGATGATCCGGGCATCCGTATCCCCGCGGTGGTGTGGGAGCTGAGCTCCCGGCGCGTGCTCTGCCTCGACTACGTGCCCGGCATCAAGATCACCGACCGCCCCGCCCTGCTGGCCGCGGGCATCGAGCCGTCGGCGGTGGCGGAGAAGGGGGCCGCCAGCTACCTCCAGCAGCTGGTGCGCTTCGGCTTCTTCCATGCCGATCCCCACCCCGGCAACCTGGCGGTGGCGGCCGATGGCGCCCTCATCTACTACGACTTCGGGATGATGGGGCAGATCTCCGAGCGCCTGCGCAGCCGCCTCGGCCGCATGGTGCGCTCCGCCGCCAGCCGCGACGCCGCCGGCCTGGTGGCCGAGCTGCAGGAGGCCGGCGTGATCGCTGCCGGCATCGATCCGGGCCCGGTGCGGCGCCTGGTGCGCCTGATGCTCAACGAGGCCCTCACGCCCCCCTTCAGCGCCAACGTGCTGGACAAGCTCTCCGGCGACCTCTACGACCTGGTCTACGGCCAGCCCTTCCGGCTGCCGCCCGAGCTGATCTTCGTGATGCGGGCCCTCTCCACCTTCGAGGGGGTGGGCCGCAGCCTTGCTCCGGCCTTTAGCCTGGTGGCGATCGCCCGCCCCTACCTGCTGCCCCTGATGACCGCCAGCGGAAACGGGCCCAACGACCTGATCAACGAACTCTCCCGCCAGGCCGCCGAGGTAGGCAGCCGCGCCCTCGGCATTCCCCGCCGCCTCGATGAGAGCCTTGCGCGCATCGAGCAGGGGGATCTGCAGGTGCAGATCCGCGCCGGCGAAACCGACCGGCTGCTGCGCCGCCTCGCCCTGGCCCAGCAGAGCGCTGGCCAGTCGTTCCTGCTGGGCGGCCTGGCGGTGGCGGCGGCGCTGCTGGCGGCCAGCGCCAGGCCAGCCCTGACCGCCGTGCCCCTGGTGCTGGGGCTGCCGGTGGGTCTGGGCTGGCTGAAGCTCCAGGGCCGCCTCAAGCGCGACGGCCGGATCGATCAGTTGCCGGGCCAGTTGCCCGGATCAGGCGCCTGAGCCGCCAGCCGCCTCGATGGCGCCGTTGGGGGTGAGCTTGTCGATCACCTGCGGCAGGGCCTTGGCGATGAAGTCCGAGGCCTGCTGGGGATCGACCCCAATCTTCTGGGCGAACTGCTGCACCTGGGCGCTCCCCAAGACCTGGGTGAGGGTTTCGGTGGCGATGGCCTTGTTCTCGCCGGTGCTCACCCAGCTGCTGAACACCTCGCCGGCCCCGCCGCTCTGGAACTTCTGAGCCAGCCCGTTGACGCCACCGTTGTCCTTCAGGAACTGGTTGAAGGCGGGCGCCTTGTCGCCGGCCACGGCGGAGAGGGCGCCATCGATCAGATCATCGAGCAGGGCCATGGAGCCAGGGGGAAGAGAAAATCCGCCCCACCATGGCCAGGGCCGAGGCGGGCCCCCTGGGGTTTTGGCTTTCTTTCCATTTCGGGTCGGCCAGTCCCTCAGCTCCCCGTGGTCGCATCCCGGTGGGGGAGGGGCACCGGTTCGGGGCTCTGGCGCTGGCGTTGCAGCACGGCGGCGTGAAACAGCAGGGCATCCATGCGGGTGCGCGCGGCGCAGGCCTCCAGCAGCGCCAGCGGCAGCCGGTCGCGCCCGTCGTCCTGCTCCTGGGGGGCGCGGTGCACGTGGTGTTCGCCCAGCTCCGTGCCCAGGCAGTCGCCCAGCCACGCCAGGTC
>JBKDOZ010000246.1:0-15199 GCA_046342735.1 Synechococcaceae cyanobacterium | reverse complement strand
GCCACCCCTCCACCAGCGCCGCCTCCCCCCCGTTGGCCTCCGGCACCAGCAGGGCCCGCGCCCCCGCCCGCCGGGCCGCCAGCGCCAAGGCCAGCACCCCCCGCACCGGCCGCAGCCGCCCGTCGAGGCCCAGCTCGCCGGCGCACCACACCCCCTCCAGCCGCTCCGGCGGCAGCTGGCCGCTGGCCACCAGCAGCAGGTGCCCGAGCAGGGCCTCGTGCTCGTCACCGGCATCGGCCAGGTTCACCAGCGGCTCACGCGGGATCACCAACAGGTGCACCGGAGCCTGGGGGGCCACATCGCGGAAGGCAAGGCAGCGGTCATCGCTGTACACCGCATCACAGGGGATCTCACCACGGAGGATCCGGCCGAAGATCGTGTCGCTGGTCATGGACGGGGCGGGACAGGGCGAAGAAGGTAAGCGGGGGGTGGCACCCAACCTGCAGTGATCCCCTTCGCCGATGCTGGCACGCTGCAGCAGCGCCGCCCTGCAGGGCCTCGATGCCCTGCCCGTGAGCGTGGAGGTGGACATCGCGCCAGGCCTGCCGGGGCTGCAGATGGTGGGGTTGGCGGATGCGGCGGTGCAGGAGGCCCGCGAGCGGGTGCGCGCCGCCCTGCGCAACAGCGGCCTGCGGGTGCCGTTGACGCGGGTGGTGGTGAGCCTGGCTCCGGCGGATCTGCGCAAGGCCGGCCCCGCCTTCGACCTGCCGATCGCCCTCGGGCTGCTGATGGCCAGCGAGCAGCTGGAGAGTCGGTGGCTGGAGCGGGTGTGGTGCGCGGGCGAGCTGGGCCTCGACGGGCGCCTGCGGCCGGGGCGGGGGGTGCGGGCCCTGGCCCTGGCGGCCCGGCGGGGGGGCGCCAGGGCGCGGCTGGTGCCAGCGGCGAACGCGGGGGAGGCGGCGCTGGTGGAGGGGTTGCGGGTGTGGGGGGCGGAGGATCTGGTGGGGGCGCTGGCCCTGCTGGCCGATCCCTCCCGGGCCGTGCGCCCGTTGCCGCGCCGGATTCCGGAGCCGGAGGCGCCGCTGCCCGATCTGGCCGATGTGCGGGGGCAAGCCCATGGCCGGCGGGCCCTGGAGATCGCCGCCGCCGGTGGGCACCACCTGCTGCTGGTGGGCCCCCCGGGCAGCGGCAAGACGATGCTCGCGCGGCGGCTGGCGGGGCTGTTGCCTCCCTTGAGCCGACCGGAGGCGCTGGAGATCACCGGGCTGCACTCGGTGGCAGGCCTGCTGCCGGAGGGGGGAGGTCTGGTGCGGCGGCGCCCCTTTCGGAGTCCGCACCACAGCTGCTCGACGGCGGCGTTGCTGGGGGGCGGAAGCGTGCCGCGGCCGGGGGAGCTGAGCCTGGCCCATCGCGGCGTGCTGTTCCTCGATGAGTTGGCGGAATTCCGGCGTGAGGTGCTGGAGAGCCTGCGGCAGCCCCTGGAGGAGGGGGAGGTGTGGATCTCCCGGGCGCGCCAGCGTTGCCGCTTCCCCTCCCAGGTGACCCTGGTGGCCGCCACAAACCCGTGCCCCTGCGGCTGGTTCGGCGACCCGGAGCGACCGTGCGTGTGCGGGGAAGGGCAACGGCGCCGCTACTGGAGCCACCTTTCGGGCCCCCTGCTGGATCGGCTCGACCTGCAGGTGGTGGTGCGGCGCCCCGCTCCGGCGGACCTGGCCCATCTCACGCGACCGGTGGTCGGGTCCGGGGGCGCCATCCTGCAACCTGGACGAGGCGGAGGGGGGGAGCCCCCGGAGGGGAGCGTGGCGGTGGCGCGGCGGGTGGTCCGGGCCCGGCGGCGGATGGCGCGGCGCAACCCCGGCGGAGCGGCCAACGCGGCCCTGATTGCGGACGCGCTGACGGCGGTGCTGGAGATCGAGGCGGAGGGGCGGGGGCTCTGGGAGGCGGCCCTGGCGAGCCGCCATCTCTCGACCCGCTCGGCCCTGCGGATGCTGCGGGTGGCGCGAACGATCGCCGACCTCGACGGATCCAGGCGGGTGTCGGCCGCGGCCATCGCCGAAGCCTTCACCTACCGCAGCTTCGATCTCTGCCGCGAAGGGCAGAACGGGGAGACGACCGGCGAGGGCCCTTAATCGCCCAGATCAGCGACGACGGGAGGGCTGGTCGCGGTAGGGCTGCACCCCCACCAGAGGGGGCTGGGTGAGGGCCTCCTCGCGGGGATTGCCAAAGGCGTGGCCCACGGCTTCGGCAAGCCAGTGGCCGAAGCCCAGAAGGGAGGAGACGGTGGAGGAAACCATGGCTGCCAGGGCAAGGGCTCTTCCACCCTGCTGCCGCCGGCACCCGATGGGAACCGGTAGAACCACCGATTCCCGCGAACTCCTGCTGAAACGCCCGAACCAACGGCCAGGGGCCTCTGCGGCGGCGGCGGCGCTGTTGGGCCTTGCGCTTGTACTTCTCCGCCGGGGTTTCGTGGTGGCGCAGGCGCTTCAGGTCTGCGAAGATCCCAGCCTTGGACACCTGGCGCTTGAAGCGACGCAGGGCGGATTCGATCCCCTCGTTTTCGCCGACGGTGACCTGGGTCATGAAGAGCTGCGTGAAAAGGCGTAGCGAACCACCTTACCAAGGGACGTTTCCTTCCCTCTGCCTCAGCGCATCGGCGGCCGACGGCTGGGGCTGGCCGTAGGCGTGGCGGGTCGGGGGCTGGCGGCAGGGCTGGCCGGCAACAGCGGCGGGGCCGATGGCCCCACCGACGCGCCACCGACGCCGGTGGGGCGGGAGTTGGCCGGGGCCGGGCCAACCGGAGCCGAAGCGCCCGTAACGGGGGCTGCAGCGCCGGGGACAGTCTCCCGGTACACGTAGACATGGCCGAGGGAACGGCCGCCAAACTGGCGCCGCTTCAGGCTCCAGCCGGGCTCCATCTCAAATTTCAGGAAGCCCGAGGCGATGCCGCCGGTGCGGGCCACCACCATCTCCGGACCGCTGCCGCGGGTGGGCATGGCGAGCAGCAGGGTGTCGTTGCCGGAGCGGGACACCATCAGCCGGTAGGTGGTGGCCAGATCGGTGCCACCAATGCGGAGGGAGTAGCCGTTGGCGTCGATGTAGCGGCCGCAGATGCCGGTGAAATCGAAGGTGGCCAGCAGGGGGTTGACCGCCGCCGGGCGCCCCTCGCCGATGGCGAAGCAGGCGCGGGTGGGGCGGACCTGCTCATAGATGTTGAGCTGGGAGCGCTCGCCCTTGCCGATCGGAGCCGCCACCAGCACGAAGCGGGTCTGGTCGAGGTCACCGGCCTGGAACAGGGCCTGGGCGCGGGCGGCCTCCGGGGCCACCCCCGCGATCAGGGCACCCGCCAGGCCGAGGCCCGCCAGGGAGGCCAGGGGAAGCGACAGGGGGCGGGAGGGGGTCGCGGAGATCACCAGTTCGTGCGCCGAAGCGCCCCGATCGTATGGAGGCAACCGGGGCCGCATCGGCGGCCGTGGCCCAATCCGAGGGCCGGCCGGCCGCCTCAGGCCGGACGGTTGATGCGGATCGCCACCAACAGGGCGATCACCGTGCCCGGCAGGGTGGCCGCGAGGATCGCGCCGGTGACGCCCACACCGAGGTCGGGATCGCCATAGGCCAGCTCAAAAACGGAGCCGGTGGCGGCGATGCCGCACAGACAGGCCAGGGCCAGGAAGAGCCCGGCCAGGGGTTTCATCGGCATCAGCGGATCGAGCGGACGTGGTCGTGGGCGAAGCCGTGCTGGCGCAGCTCCTCGTGAAGGCTGAGCTCATCGGTGACGCGATCGACGAACAGGACGCCGTTGAGATGGTCCATCTCGTGCTGGATGCAGCGGGCCAGCAACCCATCCACTTTCATCTTGCGGGGGCGACCGAGCTCATCGCGGAAGCTCACCTCCACCACCGAAGGACGCACCACGTTGAGATACACCTTGGGAATGCTCAGGCAGCCCTCCTCGTAGGTGTTGAGGGAGGCTCCGGCGGCCGTGATCTCCGGATTGATCAGCACCAGGGGCGGAGTGGCGGCCTCCTCCAGATCCAGATCGATCACCAGCAGCTGCTTGGGAACGCCCACCTGGGGCGCCGCCAGGCCGATGCCCTTGGCGGTGTACATGCTGCGGAGCATGTCGCGGGCGAGATCGCGCACGCTCTCATCCACCTTGCTGATGCGGCGGGCCGTGGTGCGGAGCTCGCGAGCGCCCAGGGTGTGAATGGGCAGGGGAGCCTCGGGCAAGGCCTCCTTGGGCACGAGCACGGTGCTCCGACCCTGCTCGGCGGACCGGGCCATCTGGGCGAAGCTGCGCGCCAAGGCGTCACCTGAAACGATGGGGGGATTCTAGAAGCCGCACTGCGATGGAACGGCGCCGGGCACCGCTGCCGCTGGAGTCGGTGGTGGGGGCAAAGCCGCTCTGGCGCGATCCGCGCTGGTGGGGGGAGCGCCTGCTGTGGCTGGAGCAGCGCCCGGCCGAGAAGGGTCGCACCACCTTGCTGTTGGGGGGCGGTGCGGCGGGGGGGGAGCCGCGGGAGCTGACGCCCGGGCCCTGGAACCTGCGCAGCCGGGTGCATGCCTATGGCGGCGGGGCCTGGTGCCTGGAGGGCGACACGGCGGTGTTTGTGCACGATGGCGACCGCTGCCTCTGGCGGCTGGACCTCGCCGGCGCCGCCGATCCGCAGGCGCCACCGCCGCCGCCCGTGCGGCTCACCCCGCCAGCGCCGGAGGGGGAGGCGGGATCCTTCGCCGATGGCTTGGTCGATCGGCAGCGCCAGCGCTGGATCGGCGTGCTGGAGCGGGACGGGATGGACCGTCTGGTGGCCGTGCCCCTGGCGGGCGGCGAGCCGCGCACGCTCTGGGAACCGGCGGACTTCTGCGGCTATGCCGTCCTGAGCCCGTCGGGGCGCCATCTGGCCTGGGTGGAGTGGCAGCGGCCGGCGATGCCCTGGGAACGCAGCCAGCTGTGGCTGGCGCGGATCGGCGACGACGGCGCGCTGGAGGGGGCCAGGCCGGTGGCGGGGGCTGGGGCGGGGGAGGGCGAGGGAACGGGCGAGGTCGGGGGCGCTGCCGTGTCGGTGTTCCAGCCGTTGTGGGCCGGAGCGGATCTGGTGGTGGCCAACGATCGCAGCGGCTGGTGGAACCTGGAGCGCCTGGCCGGGGCCGACGCCCCCGCGGTAAGGGAACCGCGCTGGGAGCCGCTGCTGCCGATGGAAGCGGACTTCGGCCAGCCCCAGTGGATCTACGGACTGCGCACGATCGCCTGGGATGGTGAAGCCCTGGTGGCCAGCGCCTGCCGGGAGGGCCGTTGGCAACTGGGGCGGGTGCGACCCGGGGAGCCGGACCCCTGGCAGCCTTTCCCCCTGCCCCTCGACGACCTGGAAACCCCCGTGGCGGCAGGCGGGCGGCTGGCGGCGATCGCCGCGGGGCCGCGGCACGGCTCAGGCTTGCTGGAGCTGGAAATCGCCAGCGGCTCCTGGCGACACACGCCGGCGGGCGCGGGGCTGCCGGCCGGATTGGCGGCGGAGGCAGTAAGCGTGCCGGAGGCGCTTTGGTTTGCGGGCCACCAGGGCCGCCCCACCCACGCCTGGCTCTACCCCCCGGCCGGGGGCGCCGACGGCCGCACACCGCTGCTGATCCGCGCCCACAGCGGTCCCACCGGCATGGCCCGCACCGGCCTCAACCCCGCCATCCAGTTCTGGACCAGCCGGGGCTGGAGCGTGGTGGACGTGAACTACGGCGGCTCGACGGGCTTCGGCCGCGCCTACCGGGAGCGGCTCGACGGCCTCTGGGGTGTGGTGGATGTGGCCGACTGCGCCGCCGCCGCCCGCGCCGTGGTGGCCTCAGGCCGAGCCGACCCGGAGCGGGTGGCGATGGAGGGGGGCAGCGCGGCGGGCTTCACGGTGCTGGCGCTCCTCTGCTTCGAGACCGTGCTCGGGGCGGGCGCCTGCCGCTACCCCGTCACCGATCTGACGGCCCTGACGGGGGAGGGGCACCGCTTCGAGGAGCGCTACTTCGACACCTTGATCGGCCCGTGGCCCGAGGCACGCGCCACCTACCTGGAGCGCTCGCCCCTGCAGCACGCCGCACGGATCAGCGCGCCGGTGATCCTGTTCCACGGGCTGGAGGACCCGGTGGTGCCCTCCGCCCAGAGCGAGCGGCTGGCCCAGGCGCTGGGGGAGCGCGGCGTGCCGGTGGAGCTGCATCTGTTCCCCGGCGAGGGCCATGGCTTCCGCGACGGGGCCGTGCAGCGGCGGGTGCTGGAGGCCACCGAACACTTCTTCCGGCGGCGCTTCGGCCTCTGAAGCGGCCCTCAGCGCACCATCCCGGCCACGTTGCCGCCATCCACCGTGAGCAGGGCGCCGGTGGTGCGGGGCAGCAGGGCCAGGGCCACGAAGGCATCCGCCACATCGCTGGCCCGCACCTCCTGGCCAAGCAGGTTGCCGGCCATGTAGATCTCCTCGCTGACCCCGCGGGCGGCCGCCCGCTCGCGGATCATCGTGTCGTCGAGCAGGCCGGAGCGGATGCGGTCGGCGTTGATCCCGTTGACGCGGATGCCGGCGGCCCCCTCCTCCAGGGCGTACTGGCGCATCAGGGCGAGCAGGGCGGCCTTGGCGATGCCGTAGGCGCCGAAATTCGGGCCGGGGTTGAGGGCCTGCTTGCTGACGTTGAACAGCAGCTGGCCGCCGAGGGGCCCGTGGTCGGCGGCGCTGTCGGCGGAGCGGTCCTGCTGGCGGAAGACGGCCACGGCGGCCTGGGCCACGGCCTGGTGGGCGAAGAGGTTGAGCTCGAAGCTGGCGCGCAGGTCGGCCTCCGGCAGGGTGGCGATCGGGCCGGTCCAGGCGGCGCCCGCGTTGCTCACCACGATGTCGAGGCCGCCGAAGTGGCGGCAAACGCGGGCGAAGGCATCGCGCACCGCCGCCGGATCGGTCACGTCGCAGGCCAGGCCCAGGGCCCTGCCGCCGCAGGCCGCCGCCGTCGCCAGGGCGCCATCGAGGTCGAGGTCGAGCACCGCCAACTCGGCACCGGCGGCGGCGAAGGCCCGGGCGGTGGCGGCCCCGATCGCGCCCCCACCGCCGGTGACCACCACCACATGACGGGCCAGGGGCTTCTCGATGCCGCGCCCGAGCTTGGCCTGCTCCAGGCTCCAGTACTCCATGTCGAAGGTGTCGTCCTCGCCGACGGGCTGGAAGCGGCCGATCGATTCGGCCGCCAACAGGGTGGTGGCCCAGCTCTCGGCCAGGTCGGCGGCCACGGCGGCCTCCGCGGCGGAGCGGCCAACGCCGATCAGGCCCTGCCCTGGAGCGGCGATCACCCGCGGCAGAGCGTCGAGGCGGCGCTTGTGGCCGCCCACCCGGGCGTTCTGGCGCTCGAACATGGCGCGGTAGGCGCGGCCATAGGCGGCCATCGCCGCCTCGATGGCCGCCGGATCGGCCGCGACCGGCAGCACCAGCGGCGCCGCCTTGGTGCGGATCACGTGGTCGGGGGTGGCGACGCCGCGGCCAGCCCAATCGGCCAGGCGGGCGTCGTCGCTGACGGCACGGGCCAGGGGCGAATCGCGCAGCTCGAGGATCCAGCGGCGGGGGGCCTGCTCGGCCCCGGCGGCGCGGGCCAGGGCACCACGCAGCTGGGGCAGGAGCGCCGCGGCGGCCACGGGCGGCTCCGGCAGCGCCACCGCCTCGAACCGGCGCTCGCCGCGGGCCAGGCGCGCCTCCGCCAACGCCACCAGCTCGATCATGCGGTCATAGCTCTCCCGGGCCGTGGCGCCGAAAGAGAAGAGGCCATGCCGCAGCAGCACCATCCCCTCGGGCCGGGCGCCGCCCGCCACCGCGCACTCGTAGGCGTCGGCGCAGGCCAGGGCGAGGGCGAACCCCGGCATCACGTAGGGCACGAGCACCACCCGGTCGCCATACACCTCCCGGCAGATCGCCTCCGCATCGGGCTGGTCGGCGAGGGCGAGCAGGGCGGTGGCGTGGGTGTGATCCACGAAGGTGTGGGGCAGAAACGCGTGCAGCAGCGCCTCCACCGAGGGGTTGGGGGCGGCCGGATCGAGCAGGTTGCGGCGCTGGGCGGCCACCATCTCCTCATCGCTGAGGCTCGGAAGGGCGCGCAGGGCACGCAGGGGTTCGAGGCGCACGGCGGGATGGCCCGGCGGCTCGATCGTGGCCAGATCCCAGCCGCTGCCCTTCACGCAGAGCACCCCGATCTCCTCCCCCAGCAGGCCCTCCGCCGTGGTCTTCACCGAGGTGTTGCCGCCGCCGTGGAGCACCAGATCGGGATCAGCCCCCAGCAGGCGGGCGGAGTAGGTGCGCAACGCCAGGGGCTCGGCGACGCCCCGGGCGCCCCAGTGGGCGATCGCCTCAGCGGCGGCGGCATCCGACCAGCGATTGGCGACGGGCATGGCAGCGATCCCGGAAGTGGGGCGAGGCTACGCAGGGGCCCACCCCGGGGCCGGGAGCACTGCAGCGGCCAGCCCCACGAGCCCTGGCTACGGTTCCGCCATCCCCCTCGCAGACCCCGCCATGGCCCTGCGCACGGTGCTGTTTCTCATCACCAACCTGGTGGTGGTGCTCACCATCTCGATCCTGCTGCAACTGGCCACCGCGGCCGGGCTGCTGCCGCCGGATCTGCCCCTGCTGCCCCTGTTGCTGGGCAGTTTTGGCTGGGGGGTGATCGGCGCCTGGATCTCGTTGCAGTTCTCCCGCCAGGGGGCGATCCGGGCGATGGGGGTGCAGCTGTTGGAGGAGGGTGAGGGGGGCTCGGCCGGCCGCTGGCTGCGCGACACGGTGGCGCGATTGGCGGAGCAGGCCGGCCTGCCGATGCCGGCGGTGGGGGTCTACGCCTCGCCGGAATGGAACGCCTTCGCCACGGGCCCGAACCCGAAGGCGGCGCTGGTGGCGGTGTCGAGCGGCATCCTCGAAGGCATGCCCCCGGAGGAGCTGGAGGCGGTGCTGGCCCACGAGATGAGCCACGTGGGCAACGGCGACATGGTGACGATGGCGCTGCTGCAGGGGGTGATCAACGCCTTTGTGATGTTCCTGGCGCGGGCGGTGGCGCTGCTGGTGCCGCCGCCCCGCGATGAGGAGGGACGCTCGCTGGGGGCGCCGCCGCTGGGCTTTTTGGTGTGGCCGCTGGAGGTGCTGCTCGGGATCGGCGGTTCGCTGATCACCGCCTGGTTCTCGCGGCAACGGGAGTACCGGGCCGATGCGGGGGCGGCGCAGCTCACCTCACCGGGGGCGATGGTGAATGCCCTGGCGCGGCTGGGTCAGGCGAGCGGGATGCGCGATCCGCGGGGGGAGATGGGGATGGCGAAGTTCAAGATCGCCGCACCGCCCTCGCTGCTGGGCCTGTTCGCCAGCCATCCGCCCCTAGAGCGCCGCATCGAGGCGCTGGAGAAGGCGTCGTTGCAGCCCGCGCGGGGCTGAACCCCGATCCCCAAAGCCCTGAAGGCAAGCCCCCCATGCGCGCCATCGTCGCCACCGGCCCGAAGAGCAGCACCGATCCGACCTGCTTTGAGGAGCGGCAGCTGCCGGAGCCGGAGCCCGGCCCCCACGACCTGCTGGTGGCGGTGGAGGCGGTGGCGGTGAACCCGGTGGACACCAAGGTGCGCCTGTCGCTGCCGGCGACGGGGGGGGTGGAACGGGTGCTGGGCTGGGACATGGCTGGCACGGTGCTGGCGCTGGGCGACGCGGTGCGGGGCTTCGCCGTGGGCGATCGGGTGTGGGGCGCCGGCGACATCGGCCGACCGGGGGCCAATGCCGAGCGGCTGGCGGTGGATGCGCGCCTGTGCAGCCGGCGCCCCACCGGCCTGACGACGGCGGAGGCGGCGGCCCTGCCGCTCACGGCGCTCACCGCCTGGGAGTCGTTGTTCGAGCGGCTCGAGCTGGCACCATCAGGCGCCGATGCGGGTCGCACGCTGCTGATCCTCGGCGGAGCGGGCGGCGTGGGCTCGATCGCGATCCAGCTGGCGCGAGCGGCAGGGCTGCGCGTGATCGCCAGCGCCTCGCGGCCCGAGAGCGCCGCCTGGGTGCGGGAGATGGGCGCGGAGGCGGTGGTGGACCATCACCAGCCGCTGCAGCCCCAGCTGCAGGCCCTCGGGCTGCCGCAGGTGGATGCGATCGCCAACTTCAGCGACCTCGACGCCTACTGGGAAGAGATGGCTGCACTGATCCGGCCGCAGGGAATGATCGTGGCGATCGTGAGCAGCCGCGGCCCCCTCAACCTCAACCCGCTCAAGGACAAAAGTGCCGGCTTCGTGTGGGAATTCATGTTCACCAGGCCCCGCCACGCCACCGACGACCTCGCCCGCCAAGGGGAGATCCTGGCGGCGGTGGCCGAGCGGATCGACGCCGGCCACCTGCGCACCACCCTGCGCCACACCCTTGGGCCGATCAACGCCGAGACCCTGCGCCAGGCCCACGCCCAGCTGGAGAGCGGCCGCACGGTCGGCAAGCTGGCGTTGATGGGCTGGGAGTGAGTGGAGCGCAGCGGCAGGCGGCTCAGGCCTCCGGGTACAGCTCCCGCAACCCCACCTCGCTGGCCGGGGCCACGCCGCGCTCGGTGATCAGGGCCGTCACCAGGCGGGCGGGGGTGACATCAAAGGCGGGGTTGAGCCCGGCGCTGCCCTCCGGCACCAGGCGCACTTCGGTGGGATCGCCGGCCGCCGCGGCGCCGACGATGTGGGTCACCTCGCGGCCTGAGCGCTCCTCGATCGGCACCTCCGCCACCCCGTCGGCAATCGTCCAGTCGATCGTGGAGCCGGGCAGGGCCACATAGAAAGGCACGCCGTTGTCGTGCGCCGCCAGGGCCTTGAGGTAGGTGCCGATCTTGTTGCACACATCGCCGCAGCGGCTGGTGCGGTCGGTGCCGACGATCACCGCATCCACCAGGCCGTGCTGCATCAGGTGGCCGCCGTCGTTGTCGACGATCACCGTGTGCGGCACCCCCTCGCGACCCCGCTCGAAGGCCGTCAGGCTGGCGCCCTGGTTGCGCGGCCGCGTTTCATCCACCCACACATGGATGGGAAGGCCCGAGCGGTGGGCCTTGTAGATCGGCGCCAGGGCCGTGCCCCAGTCCACCGTGGCCAGCCAGCCGGCGTTGCAGTGGGTGAGCACCCGCAGCGGCTGCCCCTGCCGCTCCGCCGGGCGGGCCGCCGCCAGCTGCTGGAAGAGCGCCAGCCCGTGGTCCCCGATCGCCTCGCACATCGCCACGTCCTCCTCCGCGATGGCGGCCGCCTCCGCCTTGGCCGCTTCGGCCCGCTGCCCGGGGGGCAACGGCAGCACCCGATCCCGCACCCGCTCCAGCGCCCACTGCAGATTCACCGCCGTGGGCCGGGTGGCGAGCAGCGTGTCAAACGCCGCGGCCAGGGGGCCATCGCCGGGGTCGTCCTGCAGCGCCAGCATCAGCCCGTAGGCACCGGTGACCCCGATCAGCGGCGCGCCGCGCACCACCATCGTGCGAATCGCCTCCGCCGCCTGCTCCACGGTGGTGAGGGAGCGCACCTCCAGGCGATGGGGCAGCAGCGTCTGGTCGATCACCGCAATCGAGCGGCCGCCCTCCTCCAGCCAGATCGTGCGCCAGGGCTTGCCGTCGATGTTCATGGCGGGGGAGCTGCTGCCACGATCCTGACGGATGGTCCCGCGGCCGATCCAGTGATCCCGCAGCCGAGCCAGGCGCCAGGCGGCCAGGCGGCCGGGCGGCCATGCGGCCGGGCGGCCGGGGCAGCCCGGGAAGCTGGAGAAACCGGCACCGCCGAAGCCCTCAGAGAGCCTCCCCTTCCAGCGGCAGCAGGGGAGGCAACGGCAGGGGCTCCTCGCTGAAACGGGCCACCACCTGGCGCTCATGCAGCAGCAGGCCCGATCCCTGGGCGCGCTCGATCGCCACCGCCCTCGGCTGGCCCCGGCGGCTGTGCAACACCACCCCCTCCAGGGTGATCTCCAGCGAAACCTCGAAGCCCACCTCCAGCAGGGGACGATCCACCACCAGCAGCTGCAACACCGGGCGGTGGCGCGACTGCAACCGTTGCGGCGGCAGGGGTGTCCTCAGGTCCGCGGCCCCATCGGCGGGATCGGCAGCGGGCAGGGCCTGGGGGGGCAGCGAATCGCGGAACGCGGCCGCCACCACCGCCTCCAAGGGGGTGTTGAGGGCCTCCGGCAGCCGCTGCACCATCGCCTCGGCCAACTCGCGGATCACGGCGGGGCCGCACTCCCGCAGCCAGGGGTGAGCCCCGAGCTCCTTGTCGATCAGCAGGGCCTGCAGGCGGTCTGGGTCGAGGCGAAAGAGGCTGGCGAGGGGTTCCACCGGGCGATCACTCCCCCTGCGAAGCGCCGGCGCTCCCGAGCGGGCGCAGGGTCTGGGTGCCCGGGTCGGGCCGCGGCACCACCCGGATGCCGAGGGCATCGAGCGGCCCGGCGCCGGCCATCGGGCGGCGGCGCTCCTGCAGCAGGAACCCCCCGGTGCCGCCGAGGCCCAGCCCCAACAACAGCCAGGCCCAGGGGGAATCCCGGCGGGGGGGCTCCTTCTTGCCGCCGAGCCAGGGCGGAGGCGGCACCGCCTGCGGCGGGAGCGGCGGCGGCGGCATGCCCTGCAGCGGTGAGGGAGCGGTGCCGGGGGGCAGCGGGGTGCGGCCGGGGGAGGCTCCGGGGGGGCGGCTGCCCGGGAGCACCTCGCCGGGCAGGGGGCGGAGCGTGCCGGGGGGCAGGCTCTCCAGGTAGTTAGGAACCGCCGGCTTGGGCATCGCCAGGCGCGACTGCCGCAGGCTGGCGCGGATCCGCTCCAGGTCGGCGGCCGAAGGCACGGGGGAGAGCGAAGAGGTCGGCGGCACCGGGGCGGGGCGGGCCGATGGGGCCGGGGCGGGGCGAGCCGGTGCGGGGCGGGCCGGCTGGGCAGGGACGCGGCTGGCGGGAGCGGGGGCCACTGCGGCGGGGGGCCGGGCGGGGGTCGGCCGCACACCGGTGCCCGGGGTCACGCGCACGCTTGGCAGGGGCCGGGGGGCCGACGGCGGCGCCTCCCCGGGCTGCAGCGGGGCCTGGGGGCGACGCAGCTCCGGCGGGGGCTGCAGGATCGGGCGGGGTGGGGGCACCGAGGCGTCGGGAGCGCGGGCGGGAGCCCCGCCGGGATCGGCCGGCAGCGTCAGCGGGGCGGTGCTCCAATCCTCCGACGACTGGGCAATGGCGGGAACGGTGCCCGGGGCCGCTAGCACCACGGCGACGAGCGGAACGCCGGCGGCGCACCGCCACAGCAGGGGGGTGAGAGGAACGGGCAGGAGCGGCTTCATGGTCGATCCCGGTGGGGGCACAACGGGGCGCTCCGGCCCCTCCACGCTATCGGGCGGCGCACGATCAGGGCCCGGCCCGACCGGTGTCATAGGCCGTCCAGCCGCAGCGGCCGGCGGCCTCGCGCCAGGCCGGCTCGAAGCGCTCCCAGCGGAAGCTGCGCGGGTCGTAGCGGCTGCGGCTCCGGTCCACCGCCGCATGGGTGGTGAGACGGTTCAAAGGGATGCCCCAGCGCCCCTGCCAGAGCAGCACCTGGGCGGCGGCGGTGCGGATCTGGGCGTCGCTGTAGCCCCCATGGCCGTCGCTGTCGCCCCGGCCGTCCTCCGGCGTCTCCAGGCTGAGGTGCAGGGCCACGTTGTTGTTCGACCCGAGCGAGGTCGGTCGCGGCCGCACCGTCATGTCGCCGAAGGCCGAGAGGCCGGCCCCGAAGGCACGGGCCCCATCGGGCACGATCCGCAGCCGCTGGCCGGCGCGGTCGATCAGCAGGTGATAGCTGGCCTGGTCCTCGTCGCGGGGGTGGGGGGTGGCGAACAGCCGCACGGTGGCCGGCGCCGAGATCACGGTTTCGTGCAGCACGATCAGCCGCGGTTCATGCGGCAGGGATCGGCCCCAGGCATCCCGGCGCTGGCGTTCGCCGAAGTTTGTGGCGTGGGCGGGGCGGGGCAGCGCCGGCGCCAGGCCGAGGCGGGCGGTGCAGGCGGCGAGCTCCGCCTCGCTGCGGCGGGGCAGCGGGGAGGCGGGCAGATCCGCCACGGGCCAGGGCGCGCGCGGGGCGCAACCAGCGAGCAGCAGGGGCAGGCAGGCGAGCGGCGCGGCGAACCGGGCCCTGGGACGGCGACCGTGCGAAGCCATCGCCGCTCAGGCGTGCTCGCGCAGGAAGGTGATCGTGCTCTCCAGTTCGTCGGCGAAGCGATCGATCTCGGCCACGGTGTTGGTGAAGGCGAGGCTGGCCCGCGCCGTGGCCGCCAAGCCGTAGTGGCGATGGAGCGGCTGGGTGCAGTGGTGGCCGCTGCGGATGCAGATGCCGGCGGAATCGAGCAGGGCGGCGATGTCGTTGGCGTGGAGCCCCTCCACGGCGAAGGCGGCCAGGGCCGCCCGGCCAGGCTGCTGGGCGGGGGTGGGCCCGAGGATGCGCAGCCCTTCGATCGCCCCGAGCCGGGCGAACAGGTGGGCGGTGAGGTGCTGCTCCCAGGCGTGGATGCGCGCCATGCCCAGACCCTGCAGATAGTGGATGGCGGCCCCCATGCCGATGGCCTCACCGATCGCCGGGGTGCCGGCCTCGAACTTGTGGGGCAGATCGGCCCAGCTGCTGTGGTCGAGGAAGACGTCCTGGATCATCTCGCCGCCACCGAGGAAGGGGGGCATGGCCTCGAGCAAGGCCTCGCGCCCCCAGAGGAAACCCATGCCGGTGGGCCCGCAGAACTTGTGGGAGGAGCCCACCAGAAAATCGCAGCCGAGGGCGGCCACGTCGACGGCCATGTGGGGCAGGCTCTGGCAGGCATCCACCAGCACCAGGGCCCCGGCGGCATGGGCCAGGGGCACCAGGGTTTCGATCGGGTTGCGGCAACCGAGGGCGTTGCTCACGTGCACCACGCTCACCAGGCGGGTGCGGTCGCTGAGCTTGCTGCGCCAGTCGTCGAGATCGAGTTCGCCGCTGGCGGTGAGGCCGGCGTGGCGCAACACGCAGCCGGTGCGGGCGGCCAACAGCTGCCAGGGCACCAGGTTGCTGTGGTGCTCCATCAGGGTGAGGAGGATCTCGTCGCCTTCGCGGAGATTGGCCTCCCCCCAGGTGCGCGCCACCAGGTTGATCGCCTCGCTGGCGTTGCGGGTGAACACGATTTCCCGCGCGGAGGCGGCACCCACGACTCCCGCCACGGCGGCGCGGGCGGCCTCGAAGTGGTCGGTGGCGCGGGCGCTGAGCTGGTGGGCGCCCCGGTGCACGTTGGCGTTGTCGTGGCCGTAGTACTGCTGGAGGGCATCCAGCACCGGCTGCGGTTTCTGGC
>JBKDOZ010000245.1:0-2509 GCA_046342735.1 Synechococcaceae cyanobacterium | reverse complement strand
AGTCGCAGGAGCGGATGCTCTTCGTGGTGCGCCCCGGCCGCGAGGAGCCGCTGATGGCCCGCTTCCGCCGCTGGGGCTTGCAGGCGGCCGTGGTGGGCCGGGTGCTGGAGGAGAGCGTGGTGCGGGTGCTGCAGCACGGTGCCGTGGCCGCCGAGGTGCCGGCCCGGGCCCTGGCCGAAGACACGCCGATCAACCACCACGCGCTCCTGGCCGAGGCCCCGGCGGCGATCCAGGCCCACTGGCGCTGGAGCGAGACCCTCCTCCCCCCCGCCGACGACGACGGAGTGGCCCTGGCGGATGGCCACCTGCCCTGGGGCGATGCGCTGCTGCGCCTGCTCGATGACCCCACCATCGCCAGCAAGCGTTGGGTGTGGCGCCAGTACGACCACCAGGTGCAGGCCAACACCGTGGTGCCCCCCGGTGGCGCCGATGCGGCCGTGGTGCGGCTGCGGCCCCAGCGGGGCGAAGGGGCCCTGCGGCCCACGGCCCGCGGTGTGGCGGCGGTGGTCGACTGCCCCAACCGCTGGGTGGCCCTCGACCCCGAACGCGGCGCCATGGCGGCGGTGGCGGAGGCCGCCCGCAACCTCAGCTGCGTGGGGGCCGAGCCCCTGGCCGTCACCGACAACCTCAACTTCCCCTCCCCGGAAACCCCCACCGGCTACTGGCAGCTGGCGATGGCCTGCCGCGGCCTGGCGGAGGCCTGCCACGCCCTGGCCACACCCGTCACCGGCGGCAATGTCTCCCTCTACAACGAGAGCCGCTTGCCGGATGGCTCCCTGCAGCCGATCCATCCCACCCCGGTGGTGGGGATGGTGGGGTTGGTGGAGGATCTGGCGCGGGTCACCGGCCTGGCCTGGCACACCCCTGGTCATGCCATCTGGCTGCTGGGGGTGCCCCTGGAGGCCGGGGAGCTTCCCCCCGACCCGCGCGTCTCCCTGGCGGCCAGCAGCTACCTGGAGGCGGTCCACGGCCAGCTCACCGGCCGCCCCCCCGTGGTGGATCTCGCCCTGGAGGGTGCCGTTCAGGCCTTTCTCCGCCAGGCGATTGCCGCCGGCCTGGTGGCCTCCGCCCACGATCTCAGCGATGGCGGCCTGGCGGTGGCTGCGGCCGAATGCTGTCTGGCCGGGGGGCACGGGGCGCGCTTGACCCTGCCCGCCGGGGCGGCGCGGCCCGACCGGCTGCTGTTCGCGGAGGGGGGCGCCCGGGTGCTGGTGAGCATGCCCCCCGAGCGGGCCGATGCCTGGCACAACGCCCTCAGCCTGGCTGGAGACGCCGTACCCGCCCAATGCCTGGGGACGGTGGTGGCCGAGGTCACGCTCACGATCCAGCGGGGCCCATCCCCCTGGCTGCAGCTGCCGCTGGCCACCTTGCGCACCTGCTACGAGCAGGCCATCCCCCGACGCCTCCGGGAGGCCGGCCCTCCACCCGAACATTGACAGGACCAGCGATGCGCCAGGATGCCCCCTGCTCGCCACCCCCACCGTGCCTCCGGCTCCCCCTGTGAACGCCGACCGGCCGGACAAGCCGGAGGAGGCCTGTGGGGTCTTCGCCGTGATGGCTCCGGGGCAGGCGGTGGCCAACCTGGCCTACTTCGGGCTCTATGCCCTGCAGCACCGCGGCCAGGAATCCGCCGGCATCGCTGTTTTTCAGGATGAGCGGGTGCGCCTGCACAAGGACATGGGCCTGGTGAGCCAGGTGTTCGACCAGGACGTGCTGGCCCGCATGCCCGGCGAGCTGGCGATCGGCCACAACCGCTACTCCACCACCGGCAGCAGCCGGGTGTGCAACGCCCAGCCGGTGGTGCTGATGACCCGCCTCGGCCCCTTCGCCCTTGCCCACAACGGCAACCTGGTGAACGCCACCGAGCTGCGCGCCTCCCTCGACCACCTCTCCGGCGAGTTCACTTCCACCACTGAGTCGGAGCTGATCGCCTTCGCCCTCCAGGAGGCCGTGGAGGCTGGCCACGGTTGGAGCGACGCCATCCGCACCGCCGCCGCTCGCTGCCGCGGGGCCTTCAGCCTGGTGATCGGCACCCCCGAAGGCTTGTTCGCCCTGCGCGATGGCCACGGCATCCGGCCCCTGGTGTTCGGCCACCTGGGCGAGCGCGAGGCGGCCCAGTGGGTGGTGAGCAGCGAAAGCTGCGGGCTCGACATCATCGGTGCCAGCTTCGATGACGATGTGGCCCCGGGTGAGCTGGTGCATTTCCGCCAGGGTCACAGCGAGCCACTGCGGCACCAATGGATCGAGGAGCCAGCGAAGATGTGCGTCTTCGAGATGATCTACTTCGCCCGTCCCGACAGCCGTTTCTTTGGCGAGTCGCTCTACAGCTATCGCGTGCGCATTGGTGCCGTGTTGGCGCGGGAAGCGGCCGTGGAGGCCGACATCGTGATTGGTGTGCCGGATTCGGGAATCCCAGCCGCGATTGGCTTCTCTCAGGTGAGCGGCATTCCCTATGGCGATGGCCTGATCAAAAATCGCTATGTCGGTCGTACCTTCATCCAGCCCACCC
>JBKDOZ010000244.1:0-5114 GCA_046342735.1 Synechococcaceae cyanobacterium | reverse complement strand
CTCCAGGAGCTTCTGGTGGCGCCGTTGGATCGAGCAATCGCGCTCGCCCAGGTGCACCACGTTGCCGTGGCGATCGGCCAGCACCTGCACCTCCACGTGCCGGGGCCGGTCGATGAACTTCTCCATATAAAGGCCGGGGTTGCCGAAGGCGGCCTCCGCCTCCCCCTGGGCCGCCTTGAATAACGCCTCCAGCTGCTCGGGGGCGGGCACCAGCCGCATGCCCCGGCCGCCCCCGCCGGCGGTGGCCTTGATCATCACCGGGTAGCCCATGCGCTCGGCCAGGTCAGCGGCTTCGGCGGGATCGCGCAGCAGGCCTTCGCTGCCCGGGATCGTGGGAACCCCCACCCGCTGCATGGTGGCCTTGGCGGTCGATTTGTCGCCCATCGCCAGGATCGAGGCGGGGGAGGGGCCCACAAAGGTGATGCCGTGGTCGAGGCACTTCTCGGCGAAGTCGGCGTTCTCGGCCAGAAAGCCGTAGCCGGGGTGGATGGCGTCAGCGCCGCGGGAGGTGGCGGCGGCCAGGATGTTGGGAACGTTGAGGTAGCTGCGGCTGCTGGGCGCTTCGCCCACGCACACCGCCTCATCGGCCAGCTGCACGTGCAGGGCGTTGCGATCCACCGTGCTGTGCACCGCCACCGTGGCGATGCCGAGCTCCCGGCAGCTCCGCAGGATGCGCAGGGCGATCTCGCCCCGGTTGGCGATCAGCAGCTTGCCGATGGTCATCCGCGACGGGTGGCAGCAGGAGGCGGCCTCAGGCCATGGCGGACTGTATCAGCGCTCACTGACCCCTTCGGCCGCCTTGGGCTGTGGACCGGGCGATGGGTATGATCAGCCTCGGAAGGCGAACCCTTCGCGCTTCCAGCCACGCGGATGTGGTGGAATTGGTAGACACGCACGTTTGAGGGGCGTGTGGCTTCGGCCTTGCGAGTTCAAGTCTCGCCATCCGCATTTTTCCCTTACGGCTTCGCAGGTGGGGCACACCACCGACCGCCGCACGATCCGCCGGGGGGCCCCTCGCCCCCCCCTCCCACCTGGCGAGCAGGCGGCGATTGTGTTGGTCAGCAATGGCCCCGGTGAGCTGAGCACCTGGGTGCGGCCCCTTGCCCGCCGGCTGCATGAGGAGCTGTCCCTTCGGCCCCTCCAGGCCGATGCGCCCCAGGCGCTCCATCTGGTGCTGGTGCCCTGCCCCAATGCCACGGGGCAGGAGGTCCGGGTGGCCCGCAGCTGGGGGCGGTTTGAGCGGGTGCTGCCGGCGCACCGCTTCTGGTTCCTGCTGTTGCGCCCCCGCCGCTATGGCCCCTGGCCCCGCCGGGGCGTGGTGGTGTTCCTCGGCGGCGACCAGTTCTGGACGGTTCTGCTCTCGGCCCGCCTCGGCTATCGCCATCTCACCTACGCCGAGTGGGTGGCCCGCTGGCCCCGCTGGAACGATCGCGTCGCCCTGATGGGCCCCCAGGCCGCCAACCGGCTGGCCCCCCGCTGGCGGTCCCGGGCGGCGCAGGTGGGCGACCTGATGGCCGACCTGGAGGCCTCCGCCCGGGTCGAGGAACCCCTGCCGCCGGGGGATTGGGTGGCCCTGCTGCCCGGCTCCAAGCGGGCCAAGCTGCAGGTGGGCATGCCCTTCCTGTTGGACACCGCCGACCGGCTGGCGCGGCGGCGTCCGGGTTGCCGCTTCCTGTTGCCGGTGGCCCCCACCACCACGGTGACCGAGCTGCTGGCCTGGGCCTCGCCTGCCAATCCGATCGCCCGCCACTACGGAGGCGGCGAACCGCGGCGGGTGGGCAACGAGCTGATCACGGCCGCCGGCACCGCCATCCGCCTGATCGAGACCCACCCGGCCCACGGGCCCCTCAGCCAGTGCGCCCTGGCCCTCACCACCGTGGGGGCCAACACGGCGGAGCTGGGGGCACTGGCGGTGCCGATGATCGTGCTGGTGCCCACCCAGCACCTGCATGTGATGCAGGCGTGGGATGGCTGGCTGGGGCTGGTGGCGCGTTTGCCGGGGTTGCGGGGGCTGGTGGGGGTGGCGGTCACCGCCTGGCGCTTGCGCCATCGGGGCTTTCTGGCCTGGCCCAACATCTCCGCCGGTCGGGCGGTGGTGCCCGAGCGGGTGGGGGCGATCCTGCCGGAGGTGATCGCCGAGGAGGCGGCGGACTGGCTGGACCATCCCCAGCGGCTGGCGGCTCTGCGCGACGATCTGCGCTCCCTGCGCGGTCGCCCCGGCGCTGTGCAGGCCCTGGCGGGGCTGGTGCGGGAGCTGCTGCCGCCGGTCGATCCTGTCTAGGGTTTGGAGGATTCCCTGCCGTTGCGATGCCCGAGACCGATCCCTCCCCCTGCAGCCTGGATAGCGGCCTGGCCCGCGGCCTGGATGAGGAGGCCTGGCGCGAGCGGCTCACCCCCGAGCAGTTCCGCATCACTCGCCAAGGCGGCACCGAGCGCGCCTTCAGCGGCAGCTACTGGAACCACAAGGCCAACGGCCTTTACCACTGCGTCTGCTGTGGCAGCGAACTGTTCAGCTCCGCCGCCAAGTTTGATTCCGGCACCGGCTGGCCGAGCTTTTGGGATGCGGTGCAGCGGGAGTCGATTCGCACCCTGCGCGACACCTCCCACGGCATGGTGCGCACCGAGATTCGTTGCGCCAGTTGCGATGCCCACCTGGGGCACGTGTTCGAGGACGGCCCGCCGCCCACGGGCGAGCGCTACTGCGTGAACTCCGCATCGCTGCGCTTCGAGGCCAGCTGATCCTGCTGGGTGGCTGTTGTTCAGGGCGGGCCCGTTCTCAGGGCTGCTTTGACGCGGCCCTGGAACACCTGGATCACCAGGGGTCGTCGAGAACCTCGGGGTCCACGTCGATCGGCTCGGCCCCGCGGCCATCGCGCCAGCCGCCGCTGCGGCGGCCATCCACGGTGCGTTCTTCCCTGCGCTCTTCCCTGCGCTCTTCGCGCAGTCCGTCGCGCAGTCCGTCGCGCAGGCCGTCGCGGCGCTCTTCGCGCAGGCCGTCCCGCAGCCCTTCGCGTAGCCATTCGCCCTGCCGCGGATCGGGCTCCTCATCGAGATAGCGGCGCTGGCGCAGGGGTTCGCGGCTGCGGCGCTCCTCCAGCTCCACGTAGTCGAGCTCGCTCTCGGGTTCGAAGGCGCGGGCGGTGGCGGGTTCGAGCCGCCTCTGGGGCTCGGCAACGCTGGGTTGGCCCGCCGGCAGCTGGTTTTCGGCAGGCACCAGGCCGCTGCGGAAGCGATCCCGCTCCTCCTGCTCCCAGCCGCCGCCGCCGATGCCGAGCTTCTCCAGCAAGCCCGTGCCCAGCTGCTTGAGCTTCTCCTCCGCGCCCTCATACACAATGATGCGATCGGTGCCGCTGCTCACGACCTCCAGCACCGGCAGCTCCCAGGTGCTCAACACCCCTTCCCCGAGCAGGGGTACCCCCAGGGCGCCGATCACCAGGCTGGTGAGCTCGCCGGTTTCGATGTCGAAGCTGAAGCCGAGCACCCGGCCGAGCTGCTGGCCCGATTCCGTGATCACCTGGCAGTTGATCACCTTGCTGTAGCGATCAGGGTTGAACGCCTCGACCAGCGAGTCGGCCGAATCCACCAAAATCACATCGCCCACCTGGCGGATGCGGTCGAGCGGCATCCAGCGGGGGAGGCCCGGCAGGAAGCGGGTGAGCGGGTTATCGCGCAGGCCAAGGGCCACCACCTCGCGGCGGTCGATGTCGACCACCACTTCGCCCACCACCCCGAGGCGACGGCCGGTGTCGCGGGTGATCACCTGGGTGCCCATCAGCTCCGAACGCAGCCACAGGCGGTCGCTGGGAACCGCGGCGGGGTCGGAGGCGGGGGAAGGCGAGGTGGTCAAGTCCGGCGGCTCAGTCGGCCCATTGTGGCTCACCTTGCCCGCTCAGGCGGCTGGCGGCAACCCGACCACCTGGGTGTGGGCGCCCCGGGCCTGGGTGACGCCGATGGTGCGGGTGGCGGCGGCGATCATCGGCCGGCGGTGGCTCACCACCACGAACTGGGCCGCGTCCGCCTGGCGGGCGATGAGGCTGGCGAGGCGTTCCACATTCACGCCGTCGAGGAAGCTGTCCACCTCGTCGAGGGCGTAGAAGGGCGAGGGGCGGAAGCGCTGCAGGGCAAACAGGAAGCTCAGGGCCGTCAGCGATTTCTCCCCGCCGGACATCGCCGCCAGGCGCCGCACCGCTTTGCCTTTCGGGTGGGCCACCAGGGTGAGGCCGCCCTCGAGGGGCTGCTCGGGATTCTCCAGCTGCAGGTAGCCCTCGCCATCGGAGAGGCCGGCGAAGATCTCGCGGAAATGGCCGTCCACGGCGCCGAACGCCTCCAGGAAGGCCTCCTGGCGCAGGGTGGCCACGGTTTCGATGCGGAGCAGCAGCTCCTCGCGCTCCTTGCTCAATACCTCCAGCCGCTCCTCCAGCTCCGCCAGGCGCTGCTCCAGTTGTTCGAGCTCCTCCAGGGCGAGCATGTTCACGGGCTCCAGGGCCTCCATGCGTTGCTGGAGGCTGCGCAGTTCGTTCTGCAAGGCCTCCAGGCCGGCCTCGCGCACCTCCGGCGGAATCTCGGGCAGGGGTTCGGGCAGCTCCCGCTCCAGCTGCTCCAGGCGCAGCGACTGGCTGCGGCGCTGCTCGGCCAGGGTGATGCGCTCCTCCCCCAGGCGCTCCAGCTGCCACTGCCGCTCCTGCAGCCCCTGACGGCGGGCATTCAGGGTGGCCTCGGCTTCGTCGCGGGCGCGGCGGCAGGCGCCGAAGCGGCCCTCCAGTTCCTGTTGGTGGCGTTCGAGGCCGGCGCGGCGCTCCTGCTCGGCCTGGTGCTGTTCCTTCCAGCGCTGCCGCTCCCCCACCAGCGCCTGCACGGCCTGCACCAGCCGCTGCTCCTCCGTGGCGAGCGCTTCGAGCCGGCTGCCGAGGCGCTCGGCCTCCAGGCCCCGTTCCCGTTGCTGCAACACCAGGGCATCGCGGCGGCTGCGGGCCTCCTGCAGGCCCCGGTCGGCGGCCTCCAGCTCGGTCTGAAGCCCCTGCCAGCGTTCGCTGTCGCTGGTGCCGACGGCCGCCGCCTCCGCGGCCTCCAGGGCCACCAGGGCCCCCTGCAGCGGCGTGATCGCGGCCTCCAGT
>JBKDOZ010000243.1:0-2887 GCA_046342735.1 Synechococcaceae cyanobacterium | reverse complement strand
GACATGGAGGAGCTGGAGGGCCAGGAGGTGGCCCATGGTCGGGCCGGGATCATGCTCCACGGCGGCGGCTCGGCCTGTGGCTGGCCCGGCGCCTGGGCACCGCAGCAGCCCCTGCACCCCACCCTCGGTTGCGTCCGCCTGCACAACGCCGATCTGCGCGACAAGGTGCTGCCCCTCTACCGGCAGGGCACCGTCTATGTGGGGGTCTTCCAGGAAAAAAAGTGACGGCGGCTCTGGTGCCGCCAGCTGGGGCCTGATCGCGAGGGAAGAGCAGCGATGGACTCAGGACCACTGGCCCGACCGCCCAAGCCGCCGTTTGACCGTGAGCGGTTCGTCTTCAAGATCCTGGCGCTGGTGATCGGCACCCAGCTGCTGATCTATACGCTGGCTGCTGGGGTCTGCGGCCAGCGGGCGCTGGAGGGGCGATCGATCGGGCAGATCTGCCCCGGCACGCTGGAGCAGCTGCAGGGCGGCTTTGATTCCACCCTCAAGTTGCTGCTGGCGCTTCTGGGTGGGGCAGCGCTGACGCGGATGGACCGGTAACGCCTGGGAGCGGGAGGAGGGCTTGCTCCGGGCCTCTCCAGTCTGAGGCCCTCCTGGGGTCGGGCCTCCGCTGGGATCGGTCCCGTCGCTGCGCCATACCTGGCGCCGATCGTCATGGCCACGCTCTCTGCAGGCAGCCCCGCTGCCACCTCCCCGTTCTGCAGGCCAGAAGAGGATCCCTTTCTGCTGCTCGAATCCACGCTGCGCTCGGTAGAGGAGATCCTGCTGCGTCGTCGTGGGCTGCCGCTGCGCCGCACCTGGATCGAGCAGCCCTATGGAGAAGAAGAGATCACCCTGCTGGAGGAGGAGGTGATTCCGGCGATCCAGCAGTGTCTGGCACGGGTCGATGAGCTGGATGAGCGGCTCTTGGCCGAGCAGGAGCTGATGCAGCGCTGTGAGCTCGAGCTGCAGCGCCAGCCACTGTCGGTGCAGAAGCTGCAGATGGCCTGAGCGCCATGGATTGGGGGCTGCAGCAGCGGCCCCCTTGCCTGTGCCTTGATCCCAGGGTTGGCAGAGCAGCTCCACTGCTCGGGCGCGGTGGGTGCTCAGCACGGATCTACAGCAGGGCCAGTGGGGCGTGGCTGGCCGGGTGGAGCGAAACCCCGCCGCAGCATGCCCCTGCGGCTTGCGCTGGCCAGGGCTGACGCAAGGCTCGCGGGGCTCGCCCCTGGCCAGCACTGCGCCTGCGGGGCGTCTGGTCGGTGTTCTCCGCTCCATCCCAGCCATGGCCGCTCCCCAAGGCCCCGTCTGCGAAGTCCGCCTGCTTGTGGTTCACCGCTATCAGCCCGGCGTCCAGAAGCTCGGCACTGCCCCCTGTGCGGTCGAGTTCTTTGGCCGCCGAGGCAAGCCCGTCAAGAAGATGCGGCTGATCCCTGCCGAGAAGGCATTCGCCTTTGCCCGCAAGCTGCAGGGCACCCCCGGCTGCACCGTCTCGGTCTGCTGAGCCAGGGGGCTCAGGCCCGGCTGCCGGTTGGTGGCCGGGCCTCACAGCCAATGGCGGTAGGCACTCCGCTGCCGCCGGGCCCTGGCTTTGGCGCGAGCATTGCCGAACTGGGGGCTGCTGCCGTCACGGCGACGGCGCACCCAGACACCACGGCGAATGAGCTGGCTGTCCTGGGGATTGGCCCGACGGGCGGCCACGATCACCCCATAGCCCTCCTTGTGTCGGCGCTGGGCGCGGGAGCGGGCCTGGTTGGCGCTGGCGGCCGGCACCACCGTGGCGGTGGATCGGTTGCGCCAGAACACCAGGTACCAGGCCATTGCTCCCTCCCGGCGGGTTGATCAGCGCCGCGGTGCAGCCGCCCTGGGGGTGGTGCCCTTGACGGCCTCCAGGTAGAGCTCGGCGGTGCTCAGGGTCTGCAGGTTCACGGCTCCGCCGTGCTCGTGACCGCTCTCCGGCACAGCCGCCGAGTACAGCCCGCTGCGCTGCTGGAACAGGAAGCTGTACACCGGGTGGCGGCGCAGCTCCTCCATGTAGTCGCCATCGCTGAGGGCGACACCGTCGGCTGTGAGGGGCTGGCCCTTGCCGTCCACCGGCAGCAGCCGCTCGCGGCCGTCCACCTCGCCCAGCTGGAAGTGGCCGCCGCACAGCGTCACGAAGGTGTCAAAGAACGTCCCCCGTTCATCACCGCCCACCCGGCCTTCCGCTTCTGAAAACAGCCGTTCCATCAAGCGCTCCTTGCGCAGGTTCTGCACCTGTGAGCGGGCCTCGTCCCGTTCCTTTTCCACGCTGCGCACGCGGCGCAGGTTGGCCTCATTGAGCTGGCGTTCGCGCTCGCCCACCTGGCGTTCGAACTCCTCGCGCTTGCGCTCGGCGTCCTGCAGGCGGGCGTACTCGTCCGGGTTGATCTCGGAGAAGCGGGACAGCTGGGCTCGGGCCTTGCGCAGCTCTTTCTCGAGTTGGTTACTGCGGCGCCGCTCGGCCCGCAGGGGATCAGCACTGCTGGGAGCAGCGGCAGGGGGGTCGTCGTTGTCGCTGGGGCTGGAGTCCTGTGGCAGGGAGAGATCGAGGGTGTCGTCGCCGTCGGCAGCATCCAGACCCGCGTCAGCAGCGCCGTCGCTGTTGAGCAGGTCGGGGTCGGCGGCAGGTTGGACAGAGCCAGCAGAGCCCTGGTTGGGTTGTTGCTGCTGTTGGCGGTAGGTCTGCCATCGGCCAGGAGGGACCATGGGACCTGGAGCAGCGCCGCTGTTGGCGACGCTGGAGTCAGAGGAGAAGAAGGAGGAGGGCATCACCCATCACGGCTGTGGTGCTGCGGGCGCCCCGTCCGGGCTGCGCTCGCTCTCCCTGTTGCCAGCTCCTCAAAAGCCCTGCTCAGGCAGCTCATCCAGCACGGGAGCAGAGCGC
>JBKDOZ010000242.1:0-4052 GCA_046342735.1 Synechococcaceae cyanobacterium | reverse complement strand
CCACGTGGGCGCCGAGGTGCGTGAGGGGGTGGCGGTGCAGCGCCTGCAACGGCAGGGATCGCTCTATCGGCTCACCACCTCGGAGGGGGAGATCGAAGCGGAGCACGTGGTGGTGGCCACCGGCGGCTATCACCGCCCCCGCCGCCATGGCGATGCCGCTCGCCTGCCGGCCCAGATCCTACAGATCGACGCCCGCGACTACCGCCATCCCGACGCCCTGCCAGCCGGACCGGTGCTGGTGGTGGGGAGCGGCCAGTCCGGGGCCCAGATCGCGGAGGATCTGTTCCTCGCCGGGCGTCGCGTGCATCTGTGTGTGGGCTCGGCGCCACGATCGCCGCGGCGGTACCGGGGCCGGGACGTGGTGGATTGGCTGGATCAGATGGGCTACTACGCCATGCCGATCAGCGACCATGCCGACCCCAGGCAGGTGCGCGCCAAGACGAACCACACCCTCACGGGCCGCGATGGCGGCCGCGAGATCGACCTGCGCCGCCGGGCGCTGGAGGGGATGCACCTGCATGGCCGGCTGCAGGCGATCACGGCCGAGCGCATCGCGTTCGCCGACGATCTGGCCGCCAACCTCGACCAGGCCGACGCCGTGTATTGCCGCATTCGCAGCAGCATCGACAACTGGATCCGCGAGCAGGGGATCGACGCAGCCGCCGAGCCTCCCTACACCCCCTGCTGGCAACCCGGCGCCGGGGAAACAGGCGATCTTCAGCTTGAGCGCGAACCCTTGGCGGCGGTGATCTGGGCCACGGGCTACCGCAGCGACTTCCGCTGGATCGATGTGCCGGTGTTCGATGGCAGCGGCCAGCCCGCCCATGATCGCGGTGTCACCCAGAGCGCAGGGCTCTATTTCCTGGGGCTGCCCTGGCTGCACACCTGGGGCTCGGGCCGCTTCTGCGGCGTGGCGGATGACGCCGAGTACCTGGCCAGCGTGATCGCCCTGCGCGTGCAACACCGCGACGCCAGCCAGGAACGGCTGGAGTGCACGGCACTGCTGGGGTCCTGAGAGGTTCGCTCGGGCCCAGCGGCCCGTGCAGGCCTGGGCAGAACTGAGCAAAGACAAACAAAAAAGCCCCGCCCCCCTAAAAGGGAGCGGGGCCATGGAGGTGAAAGGCTCACATCGCCGAAGCGCCACCCACCACTTCGAGGATTTCCTGGGTGATCGCCGCCTGCCGGGCCTTGTTGTAATCCAGCGTCAGCGACTTGGCCAGGGCCTTGGCGTTGTCACTGGCGTTGTTCATGGCGGTCATCCGGCTCGCCAGTTCGCTCGCCGCAGCCTCCTGCAGAGAGCGAAGAAGCTGGTTGGCGAGATAGAGGGGCAGGAGCGCATTCAGCAGTTGCTCAGGGCTCTGCTCGAACACGAAATCCGAGGGGAGGGCTGCCTGCTCGTTCTCGCGCTTGCTCACCTCCACACCCAGTTGGCCGTCCTTGGTGATCAGGCGGAAGATCTCATCACCCGGGGCTGCAATACCCTGCGGATCCAGGGGAAGGAGGGTTTGCACCACCGGCTGGGAGCTCACCAGATTGATGAACTTGGTGTAGATGATCTCCACACGATCGGTGCTTCCCGAGAGAAACTCGGCCAGCACCTCATCGGCGATCTTGTTGGCATCGGCCGCGGTGGGCACCTGCTCGAGCCCCGTGAAGGTGGCCCGTGTGGGGTACTTGCGGTTGCCGAAGTAGGTGATCGCCTTGCGGCCCATCAGCACCAGATCCACGGTATAGCCCTGGTTGGTGAGCTCGGCGAAGCGCTGTTCTGTGCGCTTGATCACGTTGGTGTTGTAACCACCGCAGAGGCCGCGGTCGCCGGTCACCGCCAGGAGCGTGATGGCCTTGACAGGCCGAGCGCTCAGCAGGGGAGCGTCGGCGCCCTCGAAGCCCATGCGGGTCTGCAGGTTCTGCAGAACCCTGGCCAGCCGGTCGGCAAAGGGCCGGCTGCGAAGCACCTGCTCCTGGGCGCGGCGCACCTTGGCGGCCGCCACCAGACGCATGGCCTCGGTGATTTTGCGGGTGTTCTTGACCGAACTAATGCGGTCGCGGATGTCCTTGAGATTGGCCATATCGAGATACCTCAGGCCGCCGCCAGCATCGTGGAGGTGACTTCCTTGATGGCGTCCTTCAGCGTTGCTTCGAGATCCTCGCTGAGCTGCTTCTCACTCATCACCTTGGCGATGAAGTCGGGCTTGTTGCTCTTGAGGTACTCGCGAAGTTCGCGGGCAAATTCGGTGACCTTCTCCACCGGCACGTCATCGATCAGGCCCTTGACGCCGGCATAGACCACCGCCACCTGCTCCGCCAGGTTGAGGGGGCTGAACTGGGGCTGCTTGAGGAGCTCCCGTAGACGCTTACCGCGGGCCAGCTGGGCCTGGGTGGCGGCATCGAGGTCGGAGGCGAACTGGGAGAAGGCGGCCAGTTCATCGAACTGGGCCAGCTCCAGCTTGAGGGTGCCGGCAATCTTCTTGATGGCCTTGGTTTGGGCGGCACCGCCAACGCGGCTCACCGAGATGCCCACGTTGATGGCGGGGCGGAGGCCGGAGTTGAAGAGGTCAGAGCTGAGGAACACCTGGCCATCCGTGATCGAAATCACGTTGGTGGGGATATAGGCCGAAACGTCACCCGCCTGGGTTTCGATGATCGGCAGGGCGGTCATGCTGCCCTTGCCCATGGCGTCGGAGAGCTTGGCGGCCCGCTCCAGCAGGCGGCTGTGGCAATAGAACACGTCGCCGGGGTAAGCCTCACGCCCGGGGGGACGCCGCAGCAGGAGAGACATCTGGCGGTAAGCCTGGGCCTGCTTGGTGAGGTCGTCGTAGACCACGAGGGTGGCCTTGCCTTTGTACATGAACGATTCCGCAATCGTGGCACCCGTGTACGGGGCCAGATACTGAAGGGCAGCGGGCTCGGAGGCGCTGGCGGCCACCACCACGGTGTAATCGAGGGCACCGCGCTCCCGCAGCACCTCCACCACGTTGGCCACGGAAGCGGCCTTCTGCCCCACGGCCACATACACGCAAACCACATCCTCACCCTTCTGGTTGAGGATGGTGTCGATGGCAATGGCGGTCTTGCCGGTCTGGCGGTCGCCGATGATCAGCTCGCGCTGGCCACGACCGATGGGAATCATCGCGTCGATCGCGGTGATGCCGGTCTGCATCGGCTCGTGCACGGATTTGCGCTGGATGATGCCAGGCGCCATCGACTCAATCAGCCGCGATTCGGTGGTGGGGATCTCCCCCTTGCCGTCGATCGGCTGGCCCAGGGAGTTCACCACACGGCCGAGCATGGCATCGCCCACCGGCACTGCCGCAATGCGACCGGAGGCCTTCACCGTGCTGCCCTCCTGGATGCCGCGGCCCTCACCCATCAGCACAACGCCGACGTTGTCATCCTCCAGGTTCAGGGCGATGCCTTCGGTGCCGTCCTCAAACTGCACCAGCTCGCCGGCCATCACCTGCTCGAGGCCATAAACGCGGGCGATGCCGTCGCCGATCTGCAGCACGGTGCCCACGTTGCTGACCGAAACCGACTTGTCGTAGTCCGCGATCTGCTGCTTGAGGATGGCGCTGATCTCGTCGGGGCGGATGGAAACCATGGCGGAAATTCCCCGGAGGGGAGAGAAGGGGGTACGGAAGTGGTGGGACGGGGAGGGAGGAAGGCTGCGGTCGCGCCGGCGGCCGCCGCCCTGGCGCTCAGGAGGCCCGGGCCAGGGACAGGCCGAGCCGGCGAACCTGGCCAGCGAGGCTTGCGTCGATCACCTTGGAGCCGACGCGCAGCACGAAGCCGCCGATCAGGGCGGGATCCACATGCAGATCGATCTCAACCTGCTCGGTACCCGCGACCTGCTTCACCTTTTCGATGAGGCTGGCCTGCTGTTCGGGGCTGAGGGGAGCTGCCGAGGTGAGCGTGGCCAGAGAGATGCTGTTTTGCTCGCGATAAAGCTCCAGCAACCTCTCGAGGACAGCATCGAGGTAACCGATACGGCCGCGATCTGCCAACAGCTTGAGCAGATTCAAGAAAGCGGGAGAGAGCTGCTCAGAGAACAGAGT
>JBKDOZ010000241.1:0-12632 GCA_046342735.1 Synechococcaceae cyanobacterium | reverse complement strand
CATGTCGCCCATGTCGGGCATGCCGGCCGCCCCCCCAAGGCCCGCCTCGCCAAACTGGTCGTAGCGGGCGCGGGTTTGGGGATCGCTGAGCACCTCATAGGCACGGCCGATCTCCTTGAAGCGGTCTTCGGCGCCCGGATCCTTGTTGACATCCGGGTGGTACTGGCGCGCCAGACGCCGGTAGGCCCGTTTGAGGGTGTCGGCGTCAGCGTCGCGGGCGACCCCCAGCAGCTCGTAGTAGTCGGCCATCAGCCGTCCTGCTCCCCGCCGGTGACCGGATCGCTGGCCGGGGCGCCGCCGCTGGGGCCAGGACCCATCGACACCTTCACGAGCGCATGGCGCAGCACCCGCTCATGCAGGCTGTACCCACGCTGCAGCTCCGCGATCACCACATCCTCCGGATGCTCCTCACTGGGTTCGCGCATCACCGCCTCGTGCAGGCTGGGGTCGAAGGGTTCGCCCTCCACCCGCATCGGCGACACCCCAAGCTGCTTCAGCACATCCACCAGCTGGCGGTAGAGGGCCAGGTAGCTGCCGTGGAGAGCCTGGGCCTCCTCGTGCTGGGGGTTGAGCTGCTGGCGGGCGCGCTCAAAGTTGTCCACCACCGGCAGGATCTCGGCCACGGTGGTGCAGGTGATCTGCAATTTCAGATCGTCCCGGTCGCGGCTCTGGCGCTTGCGGAAGTTGTCGAAATCGGCCGCGATGCGCATGTACTGGCCGCGCAGGTTCTCGTGTTCGGCCTGCAGGGCTGCCAGCTCGGCCTCCACCTGGCGGAGGCGGTCGCCGGGGTCGGCGCCATCGGCCGGATCCACAGCGGGATCTGCCGCGGGATCCGCGGTGGGATCCGCTGATGGTGCCGGGGCCGCGGCCTCCGCCGGGGCGCCGGGCTCGGGGGAGCCGCTGGTGGGGGCGGAGTCCGCAGGGGTGGCGGAAGCCTCCGACGGATCGTGGGGGAACTCAGGAACCGCTGCCGTGTCGCCGCTCATGCTGCCAATCGCGCCATTCGTTTGCGTCATGTTGAAGCTCCGGCGGCCCCTCGTACAAGGAGCGGAAGCCCGCACCTTCCCCCGCCGGACCCCGGCAACCCATGGCAACCGCTAAGGAAGGCGAGACGTTTGCGCCCACATCCGCCAGAATCAGCCCCACCACTTCCGCCAGCTCTGCCCACGCCACCCGTCCACTGATCTCCACCGGCCCTGTCGCCACCCACCCCCCCGCCGATGAATTCCGACCTCGCCAACCTGTGGAAAAGCACCGGCAGCGGCGAGCGCTCCTCCCTCTTCAGCGCCCTCGATCTCGGCCAGGCCGGAGCGGGTCAGGCCGAGGATTCGATGGAGGCGGTGGATCTCGAAGCGAGCAGCCAGGGCACCAACCTGTCGCCGGTGATGAGCGGGGTGGACAGGATCCTGATCGAGGCCCTCACCCACTCCGCCAGCGACATCCACGTGGAGCCGCAGGAGGACGGCCTGCTGATCCGGTTCCGCCAAGACGGGGTGCTGCGCACCGTGGAAAAACTGCCGCGCAATCTCACGCCAGCGATCACGTCCCGCCTCAAGATCATGGCCGACCTGGACATCGCCGAGCGGCGACTGCCCCAGGACGGACGCATCCGCCGCAACTTCCGCGGCCGCACCATGGATTTCCGGGTCAGCACCCTGCCCAGCCGCCATGGCGAAAAGGTGGTGCTTCGTTTGCTCGACAGCGGCAACACCCAGCTGGGGCTCGACAGCCTGATCACCGATCCGGTGGCGCGGGCCACGCTGCGGGATCTGGGCGCCAAACCCTTCGGCATGATCCTGGTCACCGGCCCCACCGGCTCCGGCAAGAGCACCACCCTCTACGCGCTGCTGTCGGAGCGGAACGATCCCTCGATCAATATCTCCACCGTCGAAGACCCGATCGAATACACCCTCAAGGGCATCACCCAGACGCAGGTGAACCGGGAAAAGGGGCTCGATTTCGCCACCGCCCTGCGGGCCTTCATGCGCCAGGACCCGGATGTGCTGCTGGTGGGGGAGACCCGCGACCTGGAGACGGCCCGCACGGCGATCGAGGCCGCCCTCACCGGCCACCTGGTGCTCACCACCCTGCACTGCAACGACGCCGCCAGCGCCTTCGCTCGCCTCGACGAGATGGGGGTGGAGCCGTTCCTCGTGAGCGCCTCGCTGCTGGGGGTGATCTCCCAGCGGCTGGTGCGGCGCCTCTGCGAGCAGTGCCGCGCCCCCTACCGACCCGACGCCGAGGAGCTGGCCCGCTTCGGCCTGGTGGCCAGCGATGAGAGCAGCATCACCTTTTACAGGGCCACGAAGATGCAGGCGGGAAGCGAGGGCTGCTGCCCCAACTGCCAGGGCCGCGGCTATGCGGGCCGGGTGGGGGTGTTCGAGATCCTGCGCATGAACGAGACCCTCTCCTCCGCGGTGGCCAAGCGCGCCAGCACCGAGGAGTTGCGGCGGCTGGCCCTGGAGGGAGGCATGAAGACCCTGCTGGGCTACGGGCTCGACCTGGTGCGGCAGGGGCTCACCACCCTTGAGGAGGTGGAGCGGATGCTGCTGACCGACACGGGCCTGGAATCGGAGCGTCGCGCCCGGGCCCTCAGCACCCTCACCTGCCGCGGTTGCGGGGCCGGCCTGCAGGACGAGTGGCTGGAATGCCCCTACTGTTTGCGCGTGCGGCGATAGACACGGCGACATCATGGACCAACAGTTTCTGATCGAGGATCTGATGATCGAGCTGGTCAAGGGCGGGGGCAGTGACCTGCACCTGGCCGCTGGCCAACCCCCCTACGGCCGCTTCAACGGCCAGCTGCGGGCGATCGTGCAGGACGGGGTGCTCTCGGAGGAGACCTGCAACCGGCTGATCTTCTCGCTGCTGAACAATTCCCAGCGCAAGCACCTGGAGCAAAACTGGGATCTCGACTGTTCCTACGGCCTCAAGGATGTGGCCCGCTTCCGGGTGAACGTATACCGCCAGCGCGGCACCTACGCAGCCTGCCTGCGGGCGCTTGGCAACGAGATCCCCTCCCTCGAAAGCCTTGGCATGCCGCCGATCGTGGAGGAAATCAGCCGCAAGCCCAAGGGCCTCGTGCTGGTGACCGGCCCCACCGGCTCCGGCAAGAGCACCACCCTCGCCTCCCTGCTCGACCACATCAACCACAGCCGCGCCGAGCACATCCTCACGATCGAGGACCCGATTGAATTCACCTACAAAAACGACAAATCACTCATCCACCAACGGGAGGTGAGTGAGGACACCCGTAGCTTCGCCAATGCCCTGCGGGCGGCCCTGCGCGAAGACCCCGATGTGATCCTGGTGGGCGAACTGCGCGACCTCGAAACCATTCAGCTGGCGATCACCGCCGCCGAAACCGGCCACCTGGTGTTCGGCACCCTGCACACCAGTTCCGCCTCCCAGACCGTGGATCGCATGGTGGACGTTTTCCCCGCCACCCAGCAGACCCAGATCCGCGTGCAGCTCAGCTCCAGCCTGGTGGCGGTCTTCTCCCAGACCCTCTGCCGCAGTTCCCAGCCGCGCTCCGGCGCCCTGGGGCGGGTGATGGCCCAGGAAATCATGGTGAATACCCCCGCAATCGCCAACCTCATCCGCGAGGGCAAAACGGCCCAGCTGTACTCCCAGATCCAGACCGGCGCCCAAGCGGGCATGCAGACCCTGGAGCGGGCCCTGGCGAACCTGGTAAATGGCGGTAAGGTCTCGGCGGCCGAAGCGATGACCAGGACCACCCGGCCCGATGAACTGGAGCGCCTGCTGAACCAGAGCTGATCGCGCCTCCCGCCTGCCCGCCATGACCTCCTTCCTCGTTACCTACACCACCCCGTCGGGCCAGAAACGGGAGATGACCCTGGAGGCCGACAGCCCGGCGCTGGCACGGCGGCGGCTTCGGCAGCGGGGGATCCTGGCCAACACCCTGGTGCGGAAGGCAGACACGGCGGCCCCCACGGAGAATCGCCAGAAGGATGGCCCGACCGGTTGGCGCACATGGTTTGAGCGGGGCATCACCATCCGCGACAAGGCCCTCTTCGCCAGCAAACTCTCGGCCCTCGTGAACGCAGGGGTGCCGATCCTGCGCAGCATCGATCTGATGCGCACGCAACAGCGCTCCCCCCTGTTCCGGCGGGCGCTCACGAGCATGGCCCAGGAGGTGAACCAGGGGGACAGCCTGGGCAATTCGATGCGGCGCTGGCCCCAGGTGTTCGACAACCTCTCGGTCGCCATGGTGGAGGCCGGCGAGGTGGGGGGCGTGCTCGATGAAACCCTGCAACGCCTGGCCAAGCTGCTGGAAGACAACGCCAAGCTACAGAACCAGATCCGGGCCGCCCTGGGCTACCCGGTCACCGTGTTGGTGATCGCGATCGCCGTATTCCTGGGGATGACGATCTTTCTGATTCCGGTGTTCTCCGGCATCTTCGACCAGCTGGGGGCGGAGCTGCCGATGTTCACCCAGATGATGCTGGACCTGAGCAAGCTGCTGCGTTCGTCCTTCTCGATTGTGCTGGTGGGCGCCCTCATGGTCGGATCCTTTCTGCTGAGCCGCTACTACGCCACCCCGCCCGGCCGTCGCCAGGTGGATGGCCTGCTGCTCAAGGTCCCCCTGTTCGGGGATCTGCTGCAGAAAACCGCGACCGCCCAGTTCTGCCGCACCCTGAGCTCATTGTCGCGGGCGGGCGTACCGATCCTGATGTCGCTGGAAATCGTGCGAGAAACCACGAACAACAGCGTCATTGGCGATGCGATCATTACCTCCAAAAATGAGGTGAGTGAGGGGATTCCCCTCAGTGCCGCGCTGGCGATGAAAAACGTCTTCCCCGACATGGCGGTGAGCATGTTGGCGATCGGCGAGGAGACAGGCGAGATGGACGCCATGCTCTCCAAGGTGGCCGACTTTTACGAAGACGAGGTGGCCGCCACGGTGAAGGCGATGACCTCCATGCTCGAGCCGGTCATGATCGTGATGGTGGGGGTGATCGTGGGTTCGGTGCTCTTGGCTATGTATCTGCCGATGTTCTCGGTGTTTGAGAAGATCCGCTGAAGGCTTCGGCCAGAGCGGTGCCAGCAATCCAGCCGCTGCTCCAGCAGTGCTGGAAGTTGAAGCCACCGGTGACGCCATCCACATCGAGGATCTCCCCCACCAGGTGCAGGCCCGCACAGCGGCGGCTTTCCAGCCCCGCCGCCTCCACCTCACCCAGGGGAATGCCGCCAGCGGTGACGAACTCCTCCCCGAAGGGACCGCGGCCCGCGATCGGGAGCCGGCTGTCGCGCAGAGCCTGCTGGAGGGCCTGGCTGCGGCGGCGGTCGAGATCGGCCCAGCGCAGCGTTGGCTCGAAGGGCACACCGGGGGGGGCGGTGGTCTCCAGGAGATGGCGCCAGAGGCGGCGACTGAGCTCGGGCCAGGGGCGGGCGCTGGCCAGCTGTCGGCGGGCCTGATCCCGGCGGGCCTGCTCAAAGAGGGCCTCGATCTCCGCCGCGCTGCGACCGCCGCTCCAGTCGACCCGCAGCTGGGCGCGGTAACCCCAGGCGCGCAGTTCGCGGGCGGCAAAGGCGGTGAGCCGCAGGGTGGCCGGGCCGCTCAGTCCCCAGTGGGTGATCAGCACCGGCCCGCGTTGGCGCCAGGGGGAGCGGGAGCGGGCCGAGCCGCGGGCCGCAGGGGCAGGGGCGCCCTCCGGGGGGAGGAGTTCGAGGCTCACCGGATCCATCGCCACCCCGGCCAGGGCCGCCAGGCGCGAATCGGCCAGCGCCAGGGTGAACAGGGAGGGCAGGGGCGGCACCAGGCTGTGCCCCAGGGAAACCGCCACCCGGTGGCCGCTGGGATGGCTGCCGGTGGCCAGCACCAGCCGATCGGCCGCCAGATCCCCGCCACCCCGCAGGCGCAGGCGGAAGCCTCCGGCCGGGTCCTGGCTGGCCGCCTGCAGGGCCTCTCCGGTGACCAGCTGCACCCCTGCGGCGCGGGCGGCATCCCGCAGGCAGGCCACCACGGAGCTGGAGCGGTTGGAGCGGGGGAACAGGCGCCCATCGGGCTCCTCCACCAGCTCCAGCCCGTGGGCGGCGAACCAGGCCACCGCATCGGCCGTGGCGAAGCGGGCGAAGAGGCCCCGCAGCGCCGGGCCGCCGCGCGGGTAATGGCCCACCAGGGCGCGAGGATCCCAGCAGGCGTGGGTGACGTTGCAGCGACCACCGCCACTGATGCGCACCTTGTGCAAGGGCTCGGGGGTGGCCTCCAGCACGAGCACATCGCGCAGGCCCGCCTCCGCGGCGCGGATCGCCGTGAGGAAACCGGCAGGACCGCCACCGGCCACCACCACGGCGGCGCGACTGGGCAGCATGGAAGCCATGCAGGCAGACCTTCGCGATCACTACCGCTTCAGTGTGGCGCCGATGCTGGATTGCACGGATCGCCACTTCCGCCTGCAGATGCGGCAGATCACCCGGCACGGGCTGCTCACCAGCGAGATGGTGGTGGCCCGGGCACTGCATCACATCCAGCAGGAGCGCCGGGGGCCGAGGCGAGCGGAGGCGGAGCGACGGCTGGAGAGGCTCCTGGGCTTTGATCCGGCGGAGCGGCCGTTGGCGTTGCAGCTGGGGGGGGAGGAACCGGAGCTGTTGGCGGAGGCAGTGCGGATGGCGGCGGACTGGGGCTACGACGAGGTGAACCTGAATGTGGGCTGCCCCAGCGAGAAGGTGCAACAGGGTCGCTTCGGGGCCTGCCTGATGGCCGATCCGCCACGGGTGGCGCGCTGTGTGGCGGCGATGGCGGCCGCCAGCCCGCTGCCGGTGACGGTGAAACACCGCATCGGCATCGACGAGCGCGACAGTTTCGAGGAGCTGCTCGACTTCGTGGACACGGTGGCGGCGGCGGGGGCCCGTCGCTTCGCAGTCCATGCCCGCAAGGCGTGGCTGGAGGGGCTGGACCCGAAGCAGAACCGCACGGTGCCGCCCCTGCGCTGGGATGTGGTGCAGCGTCTCAAGGAGGCGAGGCCCCGGCTCTGCCTGGAGCTCAACGGGGGCCTGGAGAGCGTGGCGGAGTGCCTGGTGCAGCTGGGCTGGGCGGACGGGGTGATGGTGGGCCGGGCGGCCTATGGCCATCCCCTGCGCTGGGCCGCGGTGGATCAGGAGATCTTCGGTGATCCCCATCCGCCGGCCACCGCCTCCACCGTGGTGCGGGGGCTGATTCCCCACGCCGAGCATTGGTGCGCCTCCGGAGGACGGCTGTGGGCGATTGCCCGCCATCTGGTGCACCTGGTGGAAGGGGTGTCTGGCGCCCGGCACTGGCGCGCCGCCCTTACACGGGCCGCCGGAGCGGCCGATGCGGGCCCGGAGGTGCTGGCAGAAGCCGCCGCCCAGCTGGAGGGGCGGGGGCTCTGACCACCAACTCCCCAAACCTCAAGGCTGGGGGGACTCAGCCCTCAGCACCCGGGTAATCGCCACCGCTGCCGCTGCGACGACGGCGGGCACGGCCTGCCTCGAAGTTGTCGCCGCCGCCATAGCTGCGATCTTCCCAGCCGCGGGCACCGGAGCCGCCTCCCTCACCGCCGCGGCCGCCGCCGCCATAACCCCCGCCTCCACCGCCGCCGTAGCCACCACCGCCACCAGCGCCGCCGCCATAGCCGCCGCCGCCGCCTCGGTAGCCACCACCGCCACCGCCACCGCGGCCGTAGCCGCCGCCTCCACCACCACCACCACCGCCACCGCCACTGCGCGGCTCGGCCTTGTTGATGCGGAGCGGGCGGCCCATCAGCTCGGCCCCCTGGAGGCCCTCGATGGCCCGGTCCTCGGTGTCACCGTCCACCATCTCGATGAAGGCGAAACCGCGCTTGCGACCGGTGTCGCGCTCGAGGGGAAGGGAGCAGTTCACCACATCGCCAAAGGCGGCGAAGAGCTCCATCACGTCTTCCTTCTCGGCACGGAAGGGAAGATTGCCAACAAAAATACTCACGGACCGACCAGGAATCGAACGAACGCCATGGCGTCTGGGACTCTCCGAGATTAGACCCGCCGCGCCATTCAGGCTTGCCCTAGGCGGGCGCGGCTGGCGGCGAGTTGCTGGCGCACCCCCTCGAAGCCGGTGCCGCCCTCGCTGCGGCGGGCGGCCACCACCTGCCGGGGCTCAATAGCCGCATGGATGTCGGCCCCAAACGCGGGGTGGAGGGCCTGCCAGCGCTCCAGCGGCAGCTGCCGCAGCAGGATGCCCTCCGCCAAACAGTTCTTAACCAGGGCCCCCACCAGCTGGTAGGCCTCACGGAAGGGCACCCCGCGCGCCACCAGGTAGTCGGCCACGTCGGTGGCGTTGGAGAAATCAGCGGCGACGGCCGCCTCGAGCCGCTCGGGCCGGAACACCAGCCCCTCCTCAAACAGGATCGCCATCGCCTCCAGGCAGTCGAGGCAGGTGCGCACCCCATCGAAGAGCGCCTCCTTGTCCTCCTGGAAGTCTTTGTTGTAAGCGAGCGGCAGGCCCTTGATCATCGTCAGCAGGCCCATCAGATGGCCGAAGACCCGGCCGCTCTTGCCCCGCACCAACTCCGGCACATCGGGGTTCTTCTTCTGGGGCATCAGGCTGCTGCCGGTGGCGCAGCGATCGGTGAGGGAGACGAAGGCAAACTCCTCGCTGGCCCAGAGGATCACCTCCTCACTCAGCCGGCTGAGGTGCACCATCACCAGGCTGGCGGCGGCCATGAACTCCACCGCGAAGTCGCGGTCGCTGACGGCGTCGAGGCTGTTGGCGTAGGGGGCATCAAAGCCCAGCTCGGCGGCGGTGGCGCGGCGATCGATCGGGACCGGCGTGCCCGCCAGGGCGGCGGCACCAAGGGGGCAAAGGTTCACACGCCGCCGCACATCCGCCAGGCGCTGGCGATCGCGTTCCGCCATCTCGATGTAAGCCAGCAGGTGGTGGGCCAGGCAGATCGGCTGGGCACGCTGCAGATGGGTGTACCCCGGGATGAGCACCTCGGCGTGGCGCTCCGCCTGGGCGAGCAGGGCCCCCTCGAAACGCAGCAGCGCAGCATCGATCTCGTCGAGCCGGCGGCGCAGCCAGAGGCGCAGATCCGTGCCCACCTGATCATTGCGGCTGCGGCCGGTGTGGAGCTTCTTGCCCAGGGGGCCCAGCCGCTCGATCAAGCGGCGCTCCACGGCGAAGTGGACGTCTTCGGCCTCGACGCCTGGGCTGAAGCCACCCTCGGCGGCCTCGGCGCGAATCGCCTCGAGCCCCTCGATCAGCCGCTGCGCCTCCTCGGGGCTGATCACCCCACAGCTGCCAAGCATGCGGGCGTGGGCGATCGAGCCATCGAGATCTTCCTGCAACAGGGTGATGTCGAAACCGATGGAGGCGTTGAAGCGTTCGATCGCCGGATGGAGGCCCTGCTCAAAACGATCGCTCCAGCCGCCGGCCGCGCCGCCGGTGACGCCGCTGGGGGGGGAAGGGGCGGTGGGATCGCTCATCGGGGGGGCGGAAGGCGGAGGGGAGCAGCAGACGCCGCGGCCGCTCAGCTCTCCAGCTTGGCAGGGACATCGGGCAGGGTCGGCAGCATCACCCCATCGCGCACCTTGAGCACCACCATCGAGGCGTCATCCTCCAGGTGGTGGTCGGGGCCGACGAAGCGATCCAGGCGGGCGAAGAGCTGATCGAGCAGGGCCTGGGCGCCGAGGCCATCGCGACAGCCGCTGTGGAAGGCCCGCACCAACCGCTCCTCATCGAAGCGCTCGCCACTGAAGCCGCTGGCCTCGGTCACGCCATCGGTGTAATAGAGCAGCACATCCCCAGGCTCCAGTACCACCTCGGCGGACCCGTAGTGGGCCTCGCTCTGCAGGCCGATCAGCAGGCCGGGGGTGTCGAGGCGATCGACGGCACCGGAGCGGCGGCGCCAGAGCAGGGGCGGGTTGTGGGCCGCATTGGCGAAGCGCAGCCGCCGGCTGCGGGGGTCGTAGTCGGAATAGAACAGGCTCACGAAGCGGTGCGACTGGGCCAGGTCCTCCTGCGCCAGCTGGTTGAGGTCGTGGAGGATGCGATCGGGGGGCAGGCCGCTGAGCACCTCGGCCCGCAGCATGCCCCGCAGCAGGGTCATCAGCAGGCCGGCGGGCACACCCTTGCCCATCACGTCCCCCACCACCAGGGCCCAGGGCCCCTGTTCGCGGCGGCGGCCGCTGAGCTGGGGAAACACGGGGATGAAGTCGTAGTAATCGCCCCCCACCTGAAAGGCCGGGCGGCAGCGGGCCGCCAGTTCCACTCCCTCGATCCGTGGGCAACGGTCGGGCAGAAGCTGGGCCTGGATCTCGGCGCCGATGCTCAGCTGGCGGTCGAGTCGCTCATGGCGCCGCATGTCCTCCTGGAGCAGTTCGTTCTCCAGGGCGACGCCGGTGAGGTCGGCCACGAGCTGCAGGTGGCGACGGTGCACCTCGCTCCAGCTGCTGCCCCGTCGGCCACCAAAGACGTACAGACGGCCCCGTTGGCGGCTGCGGGCCACCACCGAGGTGGCGAACACCTGGGCGCCGCCGAGCAGCCGCCGAATCAGCGGGTCGAGCAGTCCGGCCACCGCCTCATCGCTGGAGAGGGCCTGCAGCTGGGGGTCGGCGAGGGAGGCGATCTGGCGCAGCACCTCGGCGCAGCGTTCCCCCGCGGTGGCCTGGAGCTGTTCACGCCAGAGGCGGCCATCGGGATGGAAGACCACCAGCAGGCATCCCTCCGCGTCAACCAGGCGGGAGGCCACGAGCGGCACGAGCTCGAGGAAGCGCCCCAGGTGGGTGAAGCTGCGCAGGGCGAAGGCCAGGGAGGCCAGCAGCTCCTGGGTGCGGCGTTGCTCGCGACTGAGGCTGTCGAGCAGCTGGCGCAGGGAGGCGGCAGCCGTCAGCGCCTGGGGGGGGCGAGGGGCGGCCGACGGGGGGGAGGAAGGCTTCGGGGGCGGCTTGCTGCTCAAGGAGCGGCCGCAAAGGACCCGCAAGGTAGCAGCGGCACTCAGCTGGAGAGCAGGGCCTCCACGAACTCGAAGCTGTTGAAGGGGCGCAGGTCGCGGATACCTTCTCCGGCCCCCACGAAGCGGATCGGCAGCCCGGCCTCGGAGGCCACCGCCAAGGCAACGCCGCCGCGGGCGCTGCCATCGAGCTTGGTGAGCACCACGCCGGTGAGGCCAGCGGCGCTGGCGAAGGCCATCGCCTGGCGCAAACCGTTCTGGCCCTGGCTGGCGTCGAGCACCAGCAGGGATTCCACAGCGGCATCGGGGGCCAGCTTGTCGATGATGCGCCGCACCTTGTTGAGCTCCTCCATCAGGTTGTGCTTGGTCTGGAGCCGGCCGGCGGTGTCCACCAGCACCAGCTCGGTGCCACGGGAGCGGGCGGCGCCGATGGCGTCGTAGACGACGGCGGCGGGATCGGCGTTGGCGCTGGGGTTGGCGACCACGGGCACGCCGCTGCGCTCACCCCAGACGCTCACCTGCTGAACGGCGGCGGCGCGGAAGGTGTCGGCGGCGGCGATCAGACAGCTGTAACCGCTGCGCACGGCGAGGTTGGCGAGCTTGCCCAAGGTGGTGGTTTTGCCCACCCCGTTGACGCCGACCAGCAGCCAGACGTTGAGGCGATCGCGGCGGGGGGCAAGCAGCGGCTGGCCGCTTCCCTGGATCGGGGCGTCGAGCAGGCCGCGCAGCTGCTCCTTGAGGAAGCGGATGCCCTCCGCGGGATCGACCACCTCCTCGTTCAAGCGGCGGCGAAGGGCCTCAAGCACCCGGTCGGTGGCCTGCACGCCCACATCAGCCCGCAGCAGGGTGCTTTCGAGGTCATCGAGCACCTCGGGGGTGAGGGGATCGTCGCCGAGGTTGGCCAGCAGCTGGGTGACGAAGCCGCGTCGGGTCTTCTCCAGGCCGCGGCGCAGGCGACCGAGCCAGTCGATCTCCTCCACCGACATCTGGTCAACGCTGCGCCCCTGGGCCGCGAGCACCTCGGCCGACCAGGTGAAGTCTTCATCGAAGGCGCCGAGCTGGGGGTCGGCCTCCTCGGCGGCGGGCGCGGTGGGCGCGGGCGCGGTGGGCGGGGCGGGAGTGGGAGTGGGCGCGGGGACGGGGGCGGGCGGCAGGCCGGCGACGGGCGCGGCAGGGGGAGCGGCCGTGATCTGCTCGAGTCGGGCCTGGCGCTGGGCGGCCGCCTGCTCCAGAAGCGACGGGGCGGGCGTGGGAGCAGCCGGTTCCGCGAGGGCCGCGGCCGGTTCCGCCGGAGCAGCGGAAGGTTCCGATTCGCTGAGGGGGGGCTCCGGCGGCTGGATCTCCTGGGGCTCAGGGGCCTCGGGAGGGGCGGGGGCTGAGGGCCCGGCCGGTTCGGGGGGCGGTGCAGCGGACGGTGCCGGCGGCTCGGGGGCGCGGCGGGCAGCCTCCTGCTGCGCCCGCAGTCGGGCGTAGGCCTCGCGCGCCCAGGCAAGGGCATCCTCATCGACCGAGCCCACCGGCGGGGTGGCCGGGGCCTCGGGAGCAGGGGGCGGCGGGGATGGCTCCGGGGCCAGCTCCTCTGCCGGAGCTTCGCCAGGGGGCTCCGCCTCGGGAACCTCAGCGGGGGAGGGGGCAGCCGGCGGCGGGGTGGCGCCGCGCTGGAACCAATCGAAAACCATCGACGCTCAGACCTTCGCCGTGGTGAAGCGGCGCAACACGCCA
>JBKDOZ010000240.1:0-2976 GCA_046342735.1 Synechococcaceae cyanobacterium | reverse complement strand
GTTGTATTGGGGTGGAAAGCTGGCTATCTATTCCCAGGCAAAATTGAGCCCAATGGATCAGGCGGCCAGCGTCTCCCCTCCCCTGGCGGCAGGGATCAGCGGCGGCGATGGCACCAGCATCAGCCGCTCCATCAAGGATGGCTCCTTGCCGTGGATCCGCAGGTACTGCTGCAACCGCTGGGCCGCCACTTCCGCACTCACCAGGCGCAGCGCCCGTGCCGGATCGGATGTGAAGCGGCCGTTCTCGGCGAGCCAGCGGGGCCGCCGGCCGTGGCTGGAGGCCAGGCTCACACTCCAGTGGTGGGAGCCGCTTGGTGCGGCCATGGGGGCACGGGTGCAGTCCGCCACTGTGACGTCTCCGCGAGGTCCGCGCCAGTCTTCGAGCCTGGCGTTATCGCGTCTTTTCTTCGCCCTCGCCTGCGATCCGTCCATCCTGGAAGTGCAGCACCCGCTCGGCGCGTGCCGCCACATCCGCTTCGTGGGTGACCATCAGGATCGTCATGCCCTGCTGGTGCAGTTCGTCGAATAGGTCGAGCACCTCGTTGGTGGTGCTGGAATCCAGGGCGCCGGTGGGTTCATCGGCCAGCAGCAGGGCCGGTTGGTTGATGATCGCCCGGGCCAGGGCCACGCGCTGTTGCTGACCGCCCGAGAGCTGGTTGGGTCGGTTTTCGAGCCGATGGCCCAGCCCTACCCGCTGCAGGGCCGCCGCTGCCTGCTCGCGTCGCTGGGCCCGGGGCACCCCGGCGTAGACCATCGGCAGCATCACGTTCTCCATCGCACTCAGCTGCGGCAGCAGGTGGAACTGCTGAAAGACAAAGCCCAGTTCGCGGTTGCGTAGGTCGGCCAGCTGGTCATCGCTGAGGTCCTGCACCGAGGCACCGTTGAGCCGGTAGGTGCCGCCGCTGGGCCGATCCAGGCAGCCCAGGATGTTCATCGCCGTGCTCTTGCCGGAGCCCGAGGAGCCCATCATCGCCAGGTATTCGCCCCGGCGCACCGCCATCGTCAGGTCGTCGAGGGCGCGCACGGCCATGTCGCCGCTGCCATACACCTTCGATACATGCCGCATGTCGGCCACCACGTCCATGGGCACCTCAGCCCACGGTGTTGGCGGCTGCGGCGATCGCCTGCTGGAGGATCGGAGTGCCGGCCACCGCGCCGCTGGCCCAGTCGAACAGGGGGCTGGAGAGGATGCCGCCCACGGCGGTGACCACCACGCAGCCCACCAGGGCTGCCCGCAACGGCTTCATGCCCGCCAGATCCCAGCTCACCTCGGGGTAGGCCTTCACCACATCGGAGGCTTCCTGCGGTTCTTTCACCACCATCATCTTGATCACCGAGATGTAGTAGTAAATCGACACCACCGAGGTGACCAGGCCCACCACCACCAGCAGATACTGGTGATCGGCCCAACCGGCGAAGAACAGATAGATCTTGCCGAAGAAGCCCAGCATCGGCGGAATGCCACCCAACGAAAGCAGGCAGAGGCTGAGGCCCAGGGTGATCAGCGGATCCTTCTGGTACAGGCCGGCGTAATCAGCGATGCGGTCGCTGCCGGTGCGCAGGGAGAAGAGAATGATGCAGGCGAAGGCGCCCAGGTTCATGAACAGATAGGCGGCCATGTAGAGCACCATCGCCGCGAAGCCATCCTCGGTGCCGCACACCAGGCCGATCATCACGAAGCCCGCCTGACCGATCGAGCTGTAGGCCAGCATTCGCTTCATCGAGGTTTGCGCCAGGGCCACCACGTTGCCGAGCACCATGCTCAGCACCGCCAACACCGTGAACAGGAACTTCCACTGGCTGTCAAAGCCTTCGAAGCAACCCACCAGGATGCGCAGGGCCAGGGCAAAGCCCGCGGCCTTGGAGCCCACCGAGAGAAAGGCCACCACCGGCGTGGGCGATCCCTCGTATACATCCGGAGTCCACTGGTGGAAGGGGACGGCGGCGATCTTGAACGACACCGTGGCCAGCACAAACACCAACGACAGGGCTGTGATCGGGGAGGCGGCGGTGCGGAGGGCCAGGGCGATCGTGGCCAGGTCGGTGCCGCCGCTGAGGCCATAAAGGAGGGAGGCGCCGTAGAGGAACACCGCCGCCGCCGCCGATCCCACCAGCAAATACTTGAGGGCCGCTTCCGAACTGCGGGCGTCGCGCTTCATGTAGCCCGACAGCAGGTAGCTGGCTACCGAGAGGGTTTCGAGAGAAATGAAGATGCTCACCAGGTCGGTGGCCCCGCACAGGAACATCGCCCCGAGGGTGGCCGCCAGCAGGATGGCGGCGTATTCCCCCAGCGGTGTGCCGCTGCGCTCCACGTAGCGCCAGCTCAGCAGCAGCGTCACCAAGGTGGAGGCGGCCACCACAGCCCGGAAGGCGATCGCCAGGTTGTCGGCCAGGAAGGCGCCCAGGAAGGAGGGCTCCAGGGGGCCGTTCCACTGCAGGGCCAGCAACGCCAGGGCTCCGCCCAGGCCGGCGTAGCAGAACGGCGGCACCCAGCGGCTGGCGGCCTTCTCCCCCGCCAGATCCACCAGCAGGCAGGCCACAAGGGCCGCCAACACCGCAATCTCCGGAGCAATGGCGCCGGCGTTGAGCTGCAGGTTGAGGGTGCCGGTGCTCTGGCCGGCGGCGATGGCATCGGTGGCCAGCGAGGCGGGACTGGCGATCGCCCCGAGGACGGTGGTCAGAATCGCTTGTCCCACGGCGCACGGCAAAACCGGTCGGGGGGACTGTAGCGGCCGTCTCCGGAAGCCGGCTGAACGCCCCCAACGGCGCCCGCCGGTGCGATAAAGAAGGACACGGAACTGAGCTGCGCGTGTGGCCCACACATTGGTGATCGTTGAGAGCCCCACCAAGGCCCGCACCATCCGCGCCTTCCTGCCGAAGGAGTACCGGGTGGAGGCCTCGATGGGCCACGTGCGTGACCTGCCCAACAACGCCAGCGAGATCCCCGCCGCCCACAAGGGCGAGAAGTGGGCCAAC
>JBKDOZ010000239.1:0-2552 GCA_046342735.1 Synechococcaceae cyanobacterium | reverse complement strand
CCCTGGCGCGGCAGCTGCGCCAGGTGCTCGCGAACTGGCCTGCCCTGCGGGAGCAGGCGAAGGCCAACGCCCGCACGATCCATCAGCGCTTCTCCTGGGCCGCCGCCGCCGAAACCTTGATCGATGTGCTGCAGGAGCAGCTGCTGGCGCCCCAAGGGGAGGCGATGGCACTGGCCTCCCCGCCGCCCGATCCCGACACGCCGCTGGACGCCGACACCCTCGCTTCGCTGCTGGGGCGGCGCAGCGCCACCATGCTGCAGTGCGCCGCACACCTGAACCGCCAGGAGCAGCCACGCGTGCTGGAGCTGGGCACCACCCGCAGCTTCCGCTCCCACTGGATCGACACCGAAACCTTCGAGCCCGACCCGCGCCAGTGGGACTGGGGCGGTGGCTGCGGCACCTACGTGATCGCCGCCCTGGTGCCCCACGCCACGCTGGAAACCGTGGATCCGGAGCCCGCGGCCCTGCAGGTGTCCCGCCGGCTCTGCCGCCCCTTCGGCGATCGCATCCAGTACCTGGCCACGTTCTCCTCGCTGCACCTGGCCAGCGGCAAGGAGGCCTACGACCTGATCTACATGGACCACGGCGAAACGGGTCCGGAAACGGCGGAACTGCACCGCCACGATGCCGAGCTGATCGTGCAGCGCTCCCTGCTTCGGGCGGGGGGCCTGATCCTGATCGATGACCAGAATGTGGGGGAGGGGATCCCCGGCAAAGGCTCACTCTCGATCCCCTATCTCCTCAGCCAGGGCTTCCAGTTGCTCACCCCACCGGAGAGCTACCAGGCGCTGCTGCAGGCCCCTACGCCGGCATGACCAGGCCCGCCTTCTGCATCCGCAGCCGTTCCTCCAGGATGCATTCCATCGCCTGAAAGGCATCGTGGGAGCTGGCCCATCCCAGCCTTTGCTTCGCCTCAACCGGACTGCCGTAGATGTCGGCGATCTCGGCCGGCCGGTACAGCGAGGCATCGATGTGCAGGGCCTGCTCGGATACGTTCATGCAGCGGAAGACGTACTGGACGATTTCACGCAGGGCCACGGAACGCCCCGTGCAGATGAGGTGATCCTCCGGATCATCCTGCTGCAGCAGCAAGCGCATCACCTGGACGTAATCGGGCGCATAGCCGTAATCACGTCGCACATCGAGATTGCCAAAGGAGAGCGAACTGATCTCCCCGGCGGCCAAACGCAGAACGCCATCCATCAGCTTGCGGGTGAAGAAATCGGCCTTACGCAGCACCGATTCATGGTTGAACAGGATGCCGGAAACCGCAAAGATGCCGTAGGCTTTGCGATAGGAGCGCACCAGATGGTGGGCTGCCACCTTGGAGACGGCATAGGGACTGATCGGATTAAAGAGCGTTCCACTCGTTACACAGGCAGACTCAACATTGCCATACATCTCGCTACTGGAGGCATGGTAAAGGCGGATGGTGGGTGCCAGCACGCGAATCGCCTCCAACCAGTTCATCACTGGCTCAATATTGGCCTGCATGGTGAGGGCAGGCTGGCGAAAAGAAACGGAAACGCTGCTCTGGGCAGCCAGGTTGTAAACCTCGCTCGGCTTCACCTCCAGCAGCAACCTCTGCACATCCACGAAGTCGGCCAACCGGGCCTTGAGCAGGCGAACCTTCGGCAGAATGCCTAGGTAATCGAGATTCCAGAGGCTGGAAAAACGCGACGCCTCCAGCACACCGATCACCTCATAGCCATGCGCAAGCAGATGCTGGGCCAGGTAGGCACCATCCTGGCCCGTGATGCCCGTGATCAAGGCGCGCGCTGGGGCTGTCATCGCTGGGCACCGGGTCGCATCAGCGACCGATACAGATCGAGATAGAGGGAGGCGATCGCATCGGAATCAAAGCGGCGCACATTGCGGCGGCCGCGCTCAAACAGCTCGCCGCGGAAAGCATCATCCTCGATCACGCGCAGCAGGCCGGCGCGGATCGAGGCCACGGAAAGGGGATCGACAAGCACGGCCCCGTCGCCGGCCACATAGGGCATCGACGTGCAGTTGCTGGTGACCACCGGCCGGCCCACCGCCTGGGCCTCAAGGATCGGCATGCCAAACCCCTCCAGCGTGGAAGCAAAGGCCACAAGGTCGGCGCGGCGGTACTGCTCGATCACCTGCTCCTCGCCGATATCCCAGTGATTCTCCACGCGGATCCCCTGGTCGCTCAGCACCTGGACCAGGTCGCTGCCCAGCCGGCCGATCACAACGAGGGTGCAATCGATCCCGTGCAGGGCTTCGGCCAGGCGGGCCAGATTTTTGTTGGCCGTGGTGCCCACCTGGAGGATGCGCGGCGATCGGCTATTGAAGGGCTGCGGGGAATAGCGAAATTCAGGCGAGATCGACACCGGCACCACATGGATGCGAGCGGGATCGAGCTCCGGCACCCAGTGCAGCAGGTCGTCTTTCACCGCCTGGGAGATCACCGTGATCGCCGCCACCCGCCGCAGGGGCAGGCGAAACCAGAACTGGCGCAGGAGTTCGCGCTTCCATCCCCGCAGTTGGTGCAGGCGGCCGCAGTCCGCCACGGTGACCACGGTGCG
>JBKDOZ010000238.1:0-2524 GCA_046342735.1 Synechococcaceae cyanobacterium | reverse complement strand
GAATGTGGCGGCCCAACCCCAGGAGCTCCAGCCGATCGCCGCGGCATTCAACGCCATGCTCGATCGCCTCTCCGCCTCCTGGGAGCGGCAGCGGTCCTTCGTTGATGGGGTGGCCCACGAACTGCGCACCCCGATCACCCTGATCTCCGGCCACGCCCAGAGCCTGCAGCGCTCCCCCGCCGCCGCCGCCCTTGGGCCCTCCCTGGTGCTGATCAGCGCCGAGGCCCGCCGCATGGGGGCCCTGGTGAGCGATCTCCTGGATCTGGCCCGCCAGGATGCCGGCCGCCTGGAGCTGCACCGCCAGCCCATCGATCTGGAGGATCTCCTCCTGGAATCCTTCGAGCGCCTCGCTCCGGGCGCCCGGGGGCGGCTGCGGTTGGAGCCCCCCGCCCATGACGGGCCGATCCTTCGGGCTGCGGGGGATCCCGGGCGGCTGGAGCAGTGCCTGGCGGCCCTGGTGGACAACGCCCTGCGCTACGCCCCGGAGGGGCCGATCACCCTCGCGGCGGAAGCGCGGGAGGGGGAGATGCGGCTCCATGTGCGCGACTGTGGCCCGGGGGTGGCGCTGGAGGAGCGTGAGGCGATCTTCGAGCGCTTCGTGCGCGGCCAGGCTGCCGTGGATACGCGCGGCAGCGGCATCGGGCTGGCGGTGGCCCAGCTGCTGATGCAGGCGATGGGGGGGCGGTTGACCGTGGTGGATGCCCCGGGTGGCGGGGCCGATTTCCGCATGCACCTGCTGCCCTGGAGCGATGCGCCGGTGGCGGGGGAGGCGCCGGCCGGCCCCTAGCGAACCGGCCCCTCCTTGAGCATGAAGCCCACCCCGCGCACCGTTTGGATCAGGGTGGGTTTTCCCGGCGGTTCGAGCTTCTTGCGCAGATACCGCACGTAGACGTCGAGGAGGTTGTCGTCACCCACCCAGTTCTCGCCCCAGAGGGCATCGAGGATGCTGCGCCGCTCCTGCACCTGGCTCGGATGGCGGATCAGGTGGAGCAGCAGGTCGAACTCACGGGCGGTGAGGTGGATCGCCTGCTCGCCGCGCATCACCTCGCGGCTGGAGGGGTTCACCGCCAGATCCGAGAGCCGCAGCCAGCCATCTTCTGGCTCATCCAGGCCGGTGCGCCGCAGCCGCGCCCGCACCCTCGCCAGCAGCTCCTCGATCGAGAAGGGTTTGGTGAGGTAGTCGTCGGCGCCGGAATCGAGGGCTTCCACCCGCTCGCGCACCTCATCGCGGGCGGTGAGCATCAACACCGGTGTGGAGATGCCCCCCTGGCGCATGCGGCGGCACACCTCCACGCCGCTGAAATCCGGCAGGGTCCAGTCGAGCAGGATCAGATCCCAGGGTTGGGCACGGATCTGTCCAAGCGCCTGCTGGCCGGTGGCCGCCTCATCGCAGCTATAGCCCTCGACCCGCAGCTCGGTGGAGAGAAAGTTGCGCAGTTCCGGGTCGTCGTCGACGATCAGCAGACGAGGGGAGGTCATCGCACGGGAGTGGACGGCACCGGATCTGGGGGGCCGGCGGGCAGAAAGGTCCAATGGCAAGTTAATGCCTCGGGCAAGGCGCCGCGCTCGGATGTCACCGGTGGGTTGGAGTTGGGTTGGAGTTGGGTTGGAGTTGAATGGTCGCCCCCGACGCCTTCGCCGTGCTCCCGCTCCGGTCGCCCCGCAGCCTCTCCGGCCGGATGGCGCTCTGGGGGGTGGCCATCGTGCTCGCCTACGCCCTGGTGGCCCTGTTCACCCCGGTGCTGCTGCACGCCGGGGTGCTGCACGATCCCAACGCCGGGCTTGACAGCCCCATCTACGCCCCACCCTCCTGGGCCCACTGGTGCGGCACCGATCGGCTTGGCCGAGATGTGTGTGTGCGCACCCTCGCGGGCAGCGGCGTGGCCCTGCAGGTGGTGTTGATCGCCCTGCTGTTGGCCCTGCTCCTCGGGGTGCCGCTGGGGATGGTGAGCGGCTACCTCGGCGGCGCTGTGGATCGGGCGCTGGTGCTGGTGATGGACACCCTTTACACCCTGCCGGTGTTACTGCTCGCGGTGGTGCTGGCCTTCCTGCTCGGCCGGGGCCTGCCGAACGCGGCGGCCGCCCTGTGTGTGGTGTATGTGCCCCAGTACTTCCGTGTGGTGCGCAACCAGACCGCCCAGGTGAAGGCCGAGCTGTTCGTGGAGGCGGCCCGCTCCCTGGGGGCCGGCCCGCTCTGGATCCTGCGCCGCTACCTGCTGCGCAATGTGATCACCTCAGTGCCGGTGCTTCTCACCCTCAATGCCGCCGATGCGGTGTTGGTGCTCGGCGGGTTGGGGTTTCTGGGCCTGGGCTTGCCCGAGACGATCCCCGAATGGGGAGGGGACCTGCAACAGGCCCTCACCGCCCTCCCCACCGGCATCTGGTGGACCGCCCTTTACCCGGGCCTGGCAATGTTCGTGCTCGTGCTTGGGCTCTCCTTTCTCGGTGAGGGGCTGGAGGCCTGGCTCGCCGGACCGCAGGAGCGGGCGGGCTGAGCCGCCGCTAACAGCGCAGGCGCCTGTTG
>JBKDOZ010000237.1:0-2722 GCA_046342735.1 Synechococcaceae cyanobacterium | reverse complement strand
GATGTTGCTGGTGGCCTTGTCACGGCGGATGTGCTGCTCGCGGGTCTGCAGGGCCAGGCGCAGGGCGGGGTTGCCCTCGGCATCGCGGCTCTGGCCCACCAGGCGGCCGGGGATCTGCCGCTTGAACTCCTCGCGGGTGGCAAAGAAGGCCGCGTGGGGACCCCCGAAGCCCATCGGCACGCCGAAGCGCTGCAGGCTGCCCACGGCGATGTCGGCACCGAGATGGCCCACCGGCGCCAGCAGCACCTGGGCGAGCGGGTCGACCGCCACGGTGGCGATCACGGCGGCGGAGCGGGCGGCGGCCAGCAGGGGGGCGGGGTTCCAGAGGCGACCGCCGCAACCGGGCAGCTGCAACAGCAGACCGAAGACGTCGTCGGGGAGGGCCGGATCGGGGGCGGTGCCGGCGTCGAGGGCGGCGGCGAGGGCTTCGGCGTCGAAGGATTCGAGAACGATGTCCAGGGGCTCGGCCCGGGTCTGGAGCACCGCGAGGGTTTGCGGGAAGACGGCGGCATCCACCAGGAAGCGGCGGGCCGCGCTGCGGCGGCTCACCGAGAGGGACATCGCCATCGCCTCGGCGGCCGCCGTGCCCTCATCGAGCAGGGAGGCGTTGGCGATCGGCAGGCCGGTGAGCTCGCTCACCAGGGTTTGGTAGTTGAGCAGGGCTTCGAGGCGACCCTGGGCGATCTCCGCCTGGTAGGGGGTGTAGGCGGTGTACCAGCAGGGGTTTTCGAGAACGTGGCGCTGGATCAGGGCGGGGGTGGCGGTGCCGGCGTAGCCAAGGCCGATCAGGCTGCGGCGCACGTCGTTTTGGGCGGCGATCGCGGCCAGCTCCGCCAGCGCCTCGGCCTCACCGCAGGCGAGCGGCAGCCCCTCCTCGGCGGCGGCCGGGGGCAGCAGGATGTCGGACGGGACCACAGCGGCCGCGAGGGCTTCGAGGGAATCGAGCCCCAGTTCGGCGAGCATGCGCTCCTGGTCGCTCTCGCTGGGACCGAGGTGGCGGACCAGGAACGGTGCCGTCATGGGAGCGCGCGCGGGGAATGCCGGATGTTAAGGAAATCCAGCGGACCGCGAGCCGCGCGTCGCCCGGCCCGACCAGTGACCCCTCAAGGGACCCCTCAGCCGCCTTCCACCTTGGCTTGGTAGGTGCTGGCGTCCATCAGGGAGTCGATCTCCGCGGCATCGGCGGCGCGCACCAGCAGGAGCCAGCCCTCGCCGTAGGGATCGTTCTGCAGCTCTTCCGGTCCGGCGAGCATCGCCTCGTTGCGGGCCTCCACCACGCCGCTGACGGGGGCCACCAGATCTTCCACCGCCTTCACCGATTCCACCGTGCCGAAGCCCTTGCCCTGGGAGATGGAGGCGCCCACCTCCGGCAGGTCGACGAACACGATGTCGCCGAGTTGGTCGACGGCGTAGGCGCTGATGCCCACCCGCACCAGATCCCCCTCAGCGCGGGCGTATTCGTGGCTGTCGGCGTAACGGCAGTCGTCGGGGAAGGAGAGCGGCATCGCCGGCGGGGGGTGCGAGGTCTGCCCAGTTTGTCGGACCGGAGGGGCGATGGATCGGCGGGGCCGGCACCAGCGGGTCAGACGGCGCCGGCCAGGGCGGGCAGGGCGCGCTCCAGGGCGATGGCCACGTGCTGGTGGTGGGTGCCCCCCTGCACGTAGAGCACCCAGGGCTCACGCAACGGCCCATCGGCGGAGAACTCGCTGGTGCTGCCATCGATGAAGGTGCCCCCGGCCATCACCAGCTCGGCGGCGTAGCCGGGCATCGGCGCCGGCACCGGATCGAGGTAGGCGCCCACCGGCGAGGCGGCCTGAAAGGCGCGACAGGCCGCCTTGAGGGCCGAGGCGCTGCCGAGCCGCACCGCCTGGATGCCATCGCTGCGGGGATCGCCGGGCCGGGGCTGCACCGGCACCCCCAGGTCGTCGAACACCGCGGCCACCAGCTCGGCGCCGATCAAGGCCTCGGCCACCATCTGCGGCGCCAGAAACAGCCCCTGGAACAACAGACGCTGCTGATCGAAACCGCTGCCCCCCTCGCTGCCGATGCCCGGGGCGGTGAGGCGGCAGCAGGCCCGCTCCACCCATTCGGCCCGCCCGGCCACGTAGCCGCCGCCGGGGGCGATGGTGCCGCCGGGGTTCTTGATCAACGAACCGGCGATCAGGTCGGCCCCCCCCGCGGTGGGCTCCTGCTCCTGCACCAGTTCGCCGTAGCAATTGTCGACGAAGCAGACGCAATCGGGGCAGTGGCGCTTGACCCGCTCGATCAGCCGGCCGATCTCCGCCACCGACAACGACGGCCGCCAGCTGTAGCCGCAACTGCGCTGAATCAAGACCAGCCGAGGCGGCGGCGAGAGAGCCTCCTCCAGCCGCGACTCATCCACCCGCCCGTCAGCGGTGAGCGGCAATTCGTCGTAGGTAACGCCGAATTCGGCCAGCGAGCCCTGCCCCGATCCCCGCAGGCCGATCACCTCCTCGAGGGTGTCGTAGGGGCGACCGGTGAGGGCGAGCATGCGAGCGCCGGGGCGCAACACGCCGAAGAGGGCGGCGGGGAGGGCGTGGGTGCCGCTGACGAACTGGACGCGCACGGCGGCGGCCTCGGCCCCGAGCACCCGCGCGAAGACGCGGTCGAGGGTTTCGCGGCCGAGATCACCGTGGCCGTAGCCGCTCACCGAGGCGAAGTGGTGCACCCCCACCCGCTCGGCGGCGAAGGCATCCAGCAC
>JBKDOZ010000236.1:0-20348 GCA_046342735.1 Synechococcaceae cyanobacterium | reverse complement strand
AACCAGAAGCGCGAGGTGTTTGAGTCGGCCATGAAAACCGCCGATGTCACCTTCCAAAACCTGGATTCAGCGGAGATCTCCCTCACAGACGTAAGCCACTACTTCGATTCCGACCCCACCAAGCTGATCGCCTCCCTGCGGGACGACGGCAAGGCCCCCGCCAGCTACATCGCCGACACCACCACGGCCAATGCCCAGGTGCGCTCGCTCAGCGAAACCATCCGCCTCGATTCCCGCACCAAGCTGCTCAACCCCAAGTGGTATGAGGGGATGCTGAACAGCGGCTACGAGGGCGTGCGCGAGGTGGCCAAGCGCCTGAATTTCACCCTCGGCTGGAGCGCCACCAGCGGTCAGGTCGACAACTTCGTCTATGAGGAGGCCAACAACACCTTCATCAACGACCCTGAGATGCGCCAGCGGCTGATGGATCTCAACCCCCACAGCTTCCGCCGCATCGTTGGCACCCTGCTCGAGGTGAATGGCCGCGGCTACTGGGAAACCGCCGACGAAAACATCCAGCAGTTGCAGGAGATCTATCAAGAGATCGAAGATCGCATTGAAGGGGTGAAGGAGGGCTGAGCCTTGCTGGCTCAGCCCTCTGGCCCATCTTTCGCTAAATCAGAGCTGGATCAGAGCTGGATCAGAGCTCGATCAGCACGGTCTAGTGGATTAGCTCACGCTGACGGCGGGCATCGCCACCGGTACCCGCGGCACCGGGAAGCCATTGCTGCCGCTGAGCGTATCGGCAATCACCCGGTTGGTGTCGAAATACACCTGCCAGTAGTTGGAGGTGTGGGTGTAGGGACGCACCGCCAAGCGGGGACCGCGCTCGGTGAAGGTGAGCAGCTCAACGTCAGCTTCCTTGCCCGGATACTGATTGGGCACCGCGCGCACAGCCTCCTTGAGCATGGCGATCGCCTTGCCCACATCGGCGCTGTTATCGAGCTGGGCCTCAAGCTCCACGCGCCGGTAGGGAAAGGTGGAGTAATTCACAATCGTGTCGCCGAAGAACTTGCTGTTGGGGATGATGTTCTGAACGTGGTCGGGCGCGAGGACCGTGGTGACGAACATGCCAACCTCCTCCACCGTGCCGGTAACACCGCCACCGGTGACGAAATCGCCCACGGAAACCGGCCGAAACAGCTGCAGGAAGACACCGGCGGCGAAGTTGCCGAGCATGCCGCTCCAGGCCATGCCGATCGCCACACCGGCACCGGCGAGCAGGGCGGCGAAGCTGGCGGTCTCCACGCCGAAGAAGCCGAGGATGGCCACCACCAGCACCACGCGCAGCAGGGCGCTGATCAGGCCGAGCAGGAAGGAGGTGAGGGTGGGATCGAGCTTGGCCATCGAGAGGCTGCGGCGCAGCAGCCGCATGGCGAAGCCGATCAGCCAGCCGCCGACAACCCAGAGCAGGATTGCGCCAACAAGCTTGAACAAAAAGGGAACAATGATCGTTTGCAGCACTTCCGGATGAACCGGCGTGGGAAGTCCTGGAACGGCAGCGGGTGCCATGAAGCGGTGGTGAAACGCCTATTCAGGATGGGCAAGGGCCCCAGGGGCGTCAACCAGAGTGATGCGTAGGTTCCTATTTCTGGGTTGCCAATGTGAACAATTCGGGAGATGCCATGGCATCCGCCATGCGCGCCACTTGCACCATCGGGCCCACGTCATGCACCCGCAGCACGGCAGCGCCGGCGGCGATCGCACGGCAGCCCACCGCCGCCGTGCCCCAGAGCCTCGCCCGCGGCCGCGGCTCCGCCAGCACCGCACCGATGAAGCGCTTGCGCGAAGGCCCCACCAGCAGCGGGAAGCCCTCGGCCGCCAGCGCCTCCAAGCCACCGAGCAGCGCCAGGTTCTGCGCCACGGTCTTGGCGAAACCCAATCCCGGATCCCAAAGCAGCTGTTCGGGCCGCACCCCGGCCGCCAGAGCTCGATCGGTGGCGCGCAGCAACTCCTGACGCACCTCTGCCACCACGTCGCCGTAAATCGCCTGCCCGTCCATCGTGCGGCTGTCACCCCGGCTGTGCATCAGCACATAGGGGCAATGCGCGGCCGCCGCCACCGCCAGGATCGCCGGATCCCGCCGACCGCCGCTCACGTCGTTGATCCAATCAGCTCCGGCCGCCAACGCCGCCTCCGCCACAGCCGCATGAAACGTGTCCACCGAAAGCAGCGCGGTCGGTAGGGCGGCGCGGATGGCACGCAGCGCCGGCAGCACCCGACCCATCTCAGCCGCTGGGCCGATCTCCTCGGCCCCGGGCCGGGTGCTCTGCCCCCCCAGATCCAGCACATCCGCGCCACGGGCCACCTGGCGTTTCGCCTCGGCCACCGCCGCATCCGGGTCGAGAAAACGGCCGCCATCACTGAAGGAATCGGGGGTGAGGTTGATCACCCCCATCACAGCCGTGCGATCACCCCAGGGGAAGCGGGCGTGGGCCACCTCAGGCGGGAACGGCCACCGGCTCGTAGTTGCAGATGCGCGCGAAGCCCACCGGATCCAGGGAGGCGCCACCCACCAGCACGCCATCAATCTCCGGCTGGGCCATCAGCGAATCGATCGTGGTGGGGGTCACCGAGCCGCCGTACTGCACGATCACATCGGGATGGCCCACCCAGCCGCGGATCAGGCCGCAGATCCGGTTCGCCTCCTCAGCGGCGCAGGTTTTGCCGGTGCCGATCGCCCAGATCGGCTCGTAGGCCACGATCAACCGCAGGGGATCCACCCCCTCGATCCCTTGCTCCACCTGGCGATGGATCACCCGCTCGGTTTCGCGGGCCTCCCGCTGGTCGAGGCTTTCGCCCACGCACAGGATCGGAATCAGGGCATGGGCCTGGGCGGTGCGGGCGCGCAGGTTGATCTGCTCGTCGCTCTCGCTGTAGTACTTGCGCGGCTCGCTGTGGCCCACGATCGCGTGGCTGACGCCGTGCTCGATCAGCATCGGCGCCGACACCATGCCGGTGTACGCCCCCTTCTCCTCCCAGTGCACGTTCTGCGCCGCGATCTCCACGCCCGCACCGGCCAGGTGGCGGCAGAGGGTGGGGATGGCGGTGAAGGGGGGCGCGATCACCACCTCCCTGCCGGAGGGGAGCGCCTCGATCAGGGGGCGAAATGCAGCGGCGAACGCCCGCGTCTGAGCGCAGGTCATGTTCATCTTCCAGTTGCCAGCGATGACGGCCTTGCGCACCGGCGTCCGCTCCCGACGAAGAGTGCTGGCCACGCTAATGCGTGACGGTGACCAGCACCTCGCGGCCGTCGAGGGCGACCACATCGCCGGGGCGGAGCTGGCGGCCACGGCGGGTCTCGATGGCGTCGTTCACCCGCACATCGCCCCGCTGGATGCGCTGCTTGGCCTCGCCGCCGGTGGCGGCCAGCCCCTGCCATTTGAGGAACTGATCGAGCTTCACGGCAGGGGACCGGCCCTGGCCAGGCCGGGCGTAGGGTGCCCCGATGCTCGCACCCTCGCCGGCCGGCTTCCGCAGGCTCTGGCCGCTGCTGAAGCCCCATCGGCGACGGCTTCTCGCCGGCGGTCTCTGCATCCTGATCTTCGTTGGCAGCTTCCCGCTGCTGGCCTGGCTGGCCGGCCAGCTGATCCCCGCCATCGGCGCCGGTGACATCCCGAAGGTGCTGCGCAGCGTGGGCCTGGCCCTGGCCGTGTTTCTGGTGCAAAAGCTGGCCCAGTTCGGGCAGGACACCCTCCTGGCGGACCCCGCCCTGCACGTGAGCCAGGAGCTGCGCCAGCGCCTGTTCGCAAGACTGCAGCGGCTCGACTTCAGCTCCCTCGAGAAACTCTCCGCCGGCGATCTCACCTATCGCCTCACCGAGGACGCCGATCGGGTGGGGGAAGTGATCTACAAAACCATCCACGACAGCACCCCCAGCGCCCTGCAGCTGGTGGTGGTGCTGGGGTACATGGTCTGGCTCGACTGGCCGCTGGCCCTGGCCACCCTGTTGTTGGCGCCCTTCGTGGCGGTGCTGGTGAGTGCCTTCGGGGCGCGGGTGATGCGCGCCGCCGAGCGCAGCCAGCAGCAGGTGAGCGAGCTGGCGGCCCTGCTCGGTGAGGCGATCGGCGCCCTGCCCCTGGTGCGCGCCTACGCGGCCGAGCCCTGGCTGCAGGGCCGCTTCAACGAAGAGGTAGACCGCCATCGTCGCGCCCGCTCGCGCACGATGCGTCTGTTGGCCCAGCAGCATCCGGTGGTGGGCTTCATCGAAGCCTTCGGCATCCTGGCGGTGCTGGTGATCGGCGCGGCCCGGATCCAGGCGGGCGGGTTGAGCAGCCAGGGCTTCAGCGCCTACATGGCGGCCCTGCTGATGCTGATCGATCCGATCTCGCATCTCACCACCAACTTCAACGAATTCCAGCAGGGTCAGGCATCGCTGCGGCGGCTGCGGGCGATCGAAGCGGAGCCGGTGGAACCCCCCGACCGCCCCGGCGCCCAGCCCCTCCAGGGCGTGCGCGGCTCCCTCCAACTCGAGAACGTCCGCTTCGGCTACGACCCCGCCCAGCCGGTGCTGCACGACCTCAATCTCCAGGTGGAGCCCGGCCAGGTGGTGGCGCTGGTGGGTCCTTCCGGAGCGGGCAAGAGCACCCTCTTCTCGCTGCTGCTCCGCTTCAACAACGCCCAGGGCGGCCGCGTGTTGCTCGACGGCCACGACCTGGCCGATCTGCAGGCGCGCGAGCTGCGCCAGGCGGTGGCCCTGGTGCCCCAGCAGAGCACCCTGTTCTCAGGCACGGTGGCTGAGGCGATCGCCTTCGGCCGACCCGCCAGCCGCGAGCGCATCCGCCAGGCGGCCCAATTGGCAAACGCGGCCGGATTCATCGAAGCCCTGCCGGACGGATACGACAGCCGCGTGGAGGAGCGCGGCAGCAACTTCTCCGGTGGGCAGCTGCAGCGGCTGGCGATCGCGCGGGCGGTGCTCGGCGATCCCGCCGTTCTGCTGCTCGATGAGGCCACCAGCGCCCTTGATGCCGAGGCCGAGGAGGCGGTGCAGCACGGGCTGGCCCAGGCGATGCGCGGCCGCACCGTGCTCGTCATCGCCCACCGGCTCTCCACCGTGCAGGAGGCCGACCGCATCCTGGTGCTGGAGGGGGGCCGCATCGCCGAGCAGGGCAGCCACGATGCGCTCATGGCCCAGGGCGGCCGCTACCGCGAGCTATGTGAGCGGCAGTTCATCCGGCTGGAGAGCTAACCGGCCTTGGCCCCTCCCTACTGTGGGGGGGCCAAGCACGCTGTTCGTCCGTGGACGCCGAAACCTCGACCCAAGCCCCGGTCCTCACCTTTGAGGGCAAGCGCTACGACCTCAACACCCTCCCCGACGACGTCAAGGAACTGGTGCGCGGCATGCAGGTGGCAGATGCCCAGCTGCGCATGCACGAAGACACGTTGAAGGTGCTGGCGGTGGGACGCCAGTCGATGGCGATGCAACTCAACCAGCGGCTGCAATCGGTGGAGAGCCTGCCGGAGGGGTAACCCACGCACCAGGGCAGAGGCCCCCTATGTCAGGGGGGCCAGATCCTCAAAGCGATAGGTGGTGAGCTGCCGGCCGCCCTCGACCTCCGTGGCCACCTGCCGCTCGGCCAGTACCCAGGGTCCCTCGCCGGCCAGGGCCACGAAAGTATCGGTGTAGGCGTTCTCGCCGCCACGGGGGGCTCCGGTGGCCGGATCGCTGCTGCGGCTGGTGTAGGTGCGGCTGAGATAACCGGCGCCGGTATGGGTCACCGCCGTGGTGAAGATCGTCACCACCGTGCCGTGGATGTGGCGGTGCACCATGGTCACCACGTTGTCCTTGATGCGGTAGCGGTCTCCGGCCCCCTTGCCGCCCACGATCACCTCCAGACCCACCGGGTCGCTGTCGCCGGCGGTGAAGGTGTTCTCGCCGTGGGTCTGCTCAAAACTGCGGCGCACGCGATGGATGGCCACCTCCCACAGCTGGCCGGCGATCTCCTTCTGCACGGCCTCCTCCTCGATGCCCTCCACCACAGCCTTGAGATCGGCCCCCACGCGGAAGGCGCCCGCAACCTGGCGCCCCTCACGCTCCCAGACGCAGCGCCCCTGGGAGCCAGCAAAGCTGGAATCCCAGGTGTAGCGGTTCTCGTAGGCGGCGCGGAAGAGCGCGGTGCAGTCGCTGCCGGAGGCCGGCGCGCTTTCCGGAGCTCCCTGGGGTGCGGCAGACGGAGCAGGAGTGGGGGCGAGAGGGGCGCTCGTCATGGGCCTTGGGCAGGGGACCTGCAGCCTACCGAGCTCCCCGGGGGCCCTCAGCGGGGCCAGGGGGGGTGGATGTCCTGGAGCGCCACCACCTCCACCTGGCGGTGCTGCTGCAGGGCGCCGATCGCCTCCACCGCGGCACGGGCGCCGGCCAGGGTGGTCACCGTGGGCACGGCGTAATCGAGGGCGGCGTGGCGCAGGTAGCGGTCATCGTGGGCCGCCCGCCGGCCGATCGGGGTGTTGATGATCAGCTGCACCGTGCCGGAGCGGATCGCATCCTCGATGTTGGGGCGGCCCTCATGCACCTTGAGAACAGGAGTTACATCGAGCCCGGCCTCGCGCAGCACCTGGGCCGTGCCCACGGTGGCCGTGAGCGCGAAACCCTCCTCCGCCAGCCGCCGCGCCACCGGCACCAGGGCGGGCTTGTCGCGATCGTGGGTGGAGAGGAACACGGTGCCGGAGGTGGGCAGGGCCTCGCCCGCCGCCAGCTCCGCCTTGGCATAGGCCAGCCCGAAGCCCGGGGCGATCCCCATCACCTCGCCGGTGGAGCGCATCTCGGGCCCCAGGAGCGTGTCGGCGCCGGGGAAGCGCTTGAAGGGCAGCACGGCCTCCTTCACCGTCTGCAGGGGCGGCACCGGCTCGCTCTCCAGGCCCAGCTCCGCCAGGGTGCGGCCGGCCATCACCTGGCTGGCGATCTTGGCCAGCGGCACGCCGGTGGCCTTGGCCACGAAAGGCACCGTGCGCGAGGCGCGGGGGTTGGCTTCGATGATGTACACCACGTCGTTGCCCTCGCCGTTGCGCTGAATGGCGAACTGCAGATTGATCAGGCCGCGCACCTCCAGTGCCACCGCCAGATCACGGCTCCACTGGCGGATCGTGGCCAGGGGTTCGGGCGCCAGGGAAACGGAGGGGAGGGCGCAGGCGGAATCACCGGAGTGAACGCCGGCAGGCTCGATGTGCTCCATCAGGCCGCCGATCACCACCTGGCCCTCCCCATCGCACAGGGCGTCGACATCGACCTCGATGGCGTTCTCGAGGAACTGGTCGATCAGCACCGGGTGATCGGGTTCCACCTGCACCGCCTCCACCATGTAGCGGTTCAGTTCCTCCTCGTCGTAGACCACCTCCATGGCGCGGCCCCCCAGCACATAGCTCGGGCGCACCACCACCGGGTAGCCGATGCGCTCGGCCACGGCGCGGGCCTCCTCCTGGCTGCGGGCGAGGCCGTTGCGTGGTTGACGGATGTCCAGTTGGCGCAGGATCGCCTCGAACTGCTCGCGGTCCTCCGCCCGGTCGATCGATTCCGGGGACGTGCCCCACAGGCGCGTGCCGGTGACCCGCCCCTCCTCACTCTCCAACCAGCGCAGCAGCGGGATTGCCAGCTTGAGGGGCGTCTGGCCACCGAATTGCACGATCACCCCCTCCGGCCGCTCGGCCTCGATCACATTGAGCACGTCCTCCAGGGTGAGGGGCTCGAAGTAGAGGCGGTCGCTGGTGTCGTAATCGGTGGAGACGGTTTCGGGATTGCTGTTCACCATCACCGTGGCGAAGCCGGCCTCCCGCAGAGCGAAGGAGGCATGGCAACAGCAGTAGTCGAACTCGATGCCCTGGCCGATGCGGTTGGGCCCACCGCCGAGGATCATCACCTTGCGGCGGTTCTCCGGCGTGACCTCATCCGCCGGTGGCAGGGTCCGCAGGCGGCCATCGCTTTCGAGCCGCTCCAGCGGCCGCTCGTAGGTGGCGTAGTGATACGGAGTGCTGGAGGCGAATTCGGCGGCGCAGGTGTCCACCGTCTTGAACAGGGCCCGCACCCCCAGGGCCTGCCGGTGCCGGCGCACCGCCAGCTCGGGCGCCCCCACGGCCCAGCCGATCTGGCGATCCGCAAAGCCCAGCTGTTTGAGCTCCAGCAAGGCGGGGGCGTCGAGGGCCTCCAGGGTGCGGCCCCGCAGCAGCCGCCGCTCGGCCTCCAGCTGCCCCCGCAGCCGGGCCAGGAACCAGGGATCGATGGCGCTGATCTGGTGGATCTCCGCGTCGCTGCGGCCGGCGAGCATGGCCGCACGCACGGCGAAGATGCGATCGGGGGAGGGGGTGCGCAACTGCCGCTCCAGTTCCGCCGACTCCAGGGACCCGTCGGGCCGATCACAACCCCAGCCGGCGTGGCCGGTTTCAAGGGAGCGCAGGGCCTTCTGGAACGATTCCTCGAAGCAGCGGCCGATCGCCATCGCCTCGCCCACCGACTTCATCGAGGTGGTGAGCACCGCCAGCGTGCCGCGGAACTTCTCAAAGGCGAAGCGGGGAATCTTGGTGACGACGTAATCGATCGTGGGCTCAAAGCAGGCCGGGGTGGCGCCGGTGATGTCGTTGACGATCTCGTCGAGGGTATAGCCCACCGCGAGCCGGGCGGCGATCTTGGCGATCGGGAAGCCGGTGGCCTTGGAGGCCAGGGCGGAGGAGCGGGAGACGCGGGGGTTCATCTCAATCACCACCACCTCGCCATCGACGGGGTTGACGGCAAACTGGATGTTGCTGCCGCCGGTATCAACACCGATCTCACGAATGATGGCGATCGATTGATCGCGAAGCCGCTGGTCTTCACGATCGGTGAGAGTCTGGGCCGGGGCGACCGTGATCGAGTCGCCGGTGTGAACCCCCATCGGATCGAGGTTCTCGATCGAGCAGACGATCACCACGTTGTCGGCGGTGTCGCGCATCACCTCCAGCTCGAACTCCTTCCAGCCCAGCAGCGACTGCTCGATCAGAATCTGGGAAACGGGGCTGGCCTCCAGGCCGCTCTGGCAGATCTGGCGGAATTCCTCGGGGTTGTAGGCGATGCCGCCACCGGAGCCGCCCAGGGTGAAGGCGGGGCGGATGATGCGCGGATAGCCGCCCACCGTCTCCCCCACCGCCAGGGCCTCCTCCAGGTCGTTGGCGATGCCGGAGGGGCACACCCGCACCCCGATGCGGGCCATCGCCTCCTTGAACAGCAGCCGGTCCTCCGCTTTGCGGATCGCCTCGAGGTTGGCGCCGATCAGCTCGACGCCGAAGCGCTCGAGCGTGCCGTTCTCCGCCAGGGCAACCGCCAAATTGAGGGCGGTCTGGCCCCCCATGGTGGGCAGCAGGGCATCGGGCCGCTCGATCTCGATCACTCGCGCCACCACCTCAGGGGTGAGCGGTTCGATGTAGGTGCGATCCGCCAGGTCCGGATCGGTCATGATCGAGGCGGGGTTGGAGTTCACCAGCACCACCTCAAACCCTTCGGCCCGCAGGGCTTTGCAGGCTTGGGTACCGGAATAGTCAAACTCACAGGCCTGGCCGATCACGATCGGACCGGACCCCAGCAGCAGGATGCGCCTGAGATCCGTGCGGCGGGGCATGGGCGAGGATGGACCACTCGGGCCCAGCCTCTCACGCGGGCCGGTCTTCCCCCCTCCGCTCCCACCGCCCCCGTGCCGTGGAGCCTCGCTAATCTGCTGGCACCGGGCCTGGTTCCCCTCCCTGCCGCGGCCCGCCGCCCCGATCCCTCCTTGATGAACCAGCGCCAGCCTCGATGAGCGAACTCCAGCGACTGAAGGGCCTGCTGCCCCCGGAGATGCAGAGCTGGGTGTTCGTGGAGGCGGCCGCCTCCGTCGACCCGCCCCTGATCACGATCGAGGAGATCGGCCGCGACGAAATCGAGATCCAGGTGGATCTGGAGAAGTGGGACGCGCTCGCCCTCGACCACCGCAACCTGCTCTTCTGGCATGAGGTGGGGCGCATCCAGAACGACGCCGTTCCCCGCGACGGCTGGGAGATGGCTGCCCTGGCGATCGGCCTGGGCGGGGCGATCGGAGAGCTGTGGGTGCAGGACGGACTGCTTCTGCTCATGGCGATGGGCCTCTCGGGCTTCGCCGGCTACCGCCTCTACCTGAAGAACAACTCCGAGAAACGCCTGCAGGACGCCATCGCAGCCGATGAGCGAGCGATTGATCTGGCCTGCCGCTTAGGCTACAGCCTGCCCAATGCCTACAAGAGCATGGGCGGCGCCCTCAAGGAGCTCGTGGAACAGACCCGCAAGAAGCGCCGTCGCTCCTTCTACGAAAACCGCCTGGAGGCCCTGCGCAAGAGCGCCGGCAAAGCCCGGGCTGACATGGCCCAGCAACAGGGATCCCGCCAGTCCGTCACCAGTGAGAACGTCTATGGCTGAGCCCTCCAGCACCCTCCCCGCCGACCGTCCCACCACCGGCGACAGTGAGGCCCTCGCCCGCCTCGCCGCCGAGGCCTGCGATGACCGCAAGGCCGTGGACATCCGCCTGATCCGGGTGGAGGAGGTCTCCTCCCTGGCTGACTGGTTCGTGATCTGCAGCGGCCTCACCGATGTGCAGGTGCGGGCGATCGCCCGCTCGGTGGAAGACCAACTGGAGAGCACAGCAGGGCGCCTGCCGCTGCGGCGGGAGGGCCAGAGCGAGGGCCGTTGGGTGCTGCTCGATTACGGCGAGGTGATCGTGCACGTTCTCACCCCCCAGGAGCGCACCTTCTACGACCTTGAATCGTTCTGGGGCCATGGCGAGCAGCAGCGCTACATCAGTCCCAGCGCCCTGCCGGCATGAGCGAGCGCACACCCCTGCCGGCCCAAACCGCCCCCTGCCCGGTGCCCCCGGAGCAGAGGCCCCTGCAGGAGTACGCCCAGTTGCTCGCCTCCTGGTTCTTTGCCTGGCCGGCGGGCGGCACCGCCCGGCTGCTACGCGCCCTGGTGTTGGCCTGGTTGCTGGCCCTGGGGCCCTGCCTGCTGGTGGCCACCGGCAGCATCCCCCTGCGCCATGATCCGGCGCGCCTGCTGGCCGCCGGGGCTGTGGCCGCCGTGCTTCTCCCCCTGCTGCTGCTCTTTCGCCAATGGCTGGGCTGGCGCTATGTGCACCGCCGCCTGATTTCCGAGCGGGTGGAGTACGAGGAATCGGGCTGGTACGACGGCCAGGTGTGGGAGAAACCACTCAGCTGGCGCCAGCAGGACCTGCTGGTGGCGCGCCACGAGGTGGCTCCCGTGCTGCTGCGTCTGGGCCGAGGCATGGCCCTGGCCGGCACCCTTCTGCTGGCCGGAGCGGGGGTCTGTCAGGCTCTCTGAACAAGAGACCGGACTCGCCCGTCCCCCCATGTCCCTGTCCTCGAGCTTCAGCGGTTCCACGCGTCCCGGGGTGCCGCCGCTGGAGGTGCGCCTGCTTCGGGAGGGGATCCCCGAATCACGCCATCGAGTCCACGCCGTGGTCTGCGATCCGCGCGGGCGCGTGCTGATGCGGGCCGGCGATCCGCAGCAGCTCAGCTTTGTGCGCTCGGCTCTCAAGCCGTTCCAGGCGATGGTGTTCGTCAGCAGTGGGGCGGCCGAGTGGGTGGGTTGTGGGGAGAGGGGTCTGGCGATCGCCTGCGCTTCCCATGCCGGCAGCCCGGCCCATGCCCGCGAAGCCTTCCGCATCCTCTGGGGCGCCGATCTGGAGGCCTCCCAGCTGCAGTGCCCCGTGCCGGTAGGGGCTGGCAGTCCCCTGGAGCACAACTGCTCCGGCAAGCACGCCGCCTTTCTGGCCGCCTGCCGGCGGCTGCACTGGCCGCTGGAGAGCTACCTGCAACCCGACCATCCCCTGACCCTGGAGGTGCGCAAGCGCGTGGGGGAGTTGCTGGGGCTCCCGGGGGAGGAGCTGGTGAGCGCCCGGGACGACTGCGGCGCCCCCACCCTGCAGCTGCAGCTCTCGCAGATGGCGCTGCTGTTTGCCCACCTCGGAGCCGGCGCCCAGGCCGATCTGGAGCAGCTGAGCCGGGCGATGCTGGCGCACCCCGAGCTGGTGGCGGGCCCCGGCCGATTCGACACCGAACTGATGGCCCTGGGTCACGGCCAGGTGCTCAGCAAGGGAGGGGCGGAGGGGATCCAGTGCCTGAGCCGCGTTGGCGAGGGGCTGGGGGTGGCGATCAAGGTGGAGGATGGCTCCTCGCGCGCCAAGCAGGCGGTGGCCCTGCACCTGCTGGAGCAGCTCGACTGGCTCACCCCCCTGACCCTCGATGACCTGCGCCAGCGCTTCCAGCAGCCGGCGCCCCATCTGCGGCTGGAGGTGCGTGGCGAGCTCCGCTTCGACTGACCCCCGGCAGGTCGGCTGGTACGATCAACCCATCGGCATTCAGCCGGTTCCCGTCGCGGGGTAGAGCAGTCTGGTAGCTCGTCGGGCTCATAACCCGAAGGTCGCGAGTTCAAATCTCGCCCCCGCCACCATCTCCAAGACCCGGCCCTCCCCTCGAAGGCCGGGTTTTGTTGTATGCGCCTGTGCCCACTCGCCCGCCCCGCCTCCCGCCCATGGCCACCGCCCCCCCCGAGGCTGGCTTCCAGCCGGACGCCATCGTGGTGGGGGCAGGCGCCACCGGTGGGGTGGCGGCGATGGTGCTGGCAGAGGCGGGGCTGCGGGTGCTGGTGCTGGAGGCAGGGCCGGAGAGAACCCCCGCCCAGGCCTTCGGCCGGGAACCCTTCAACAGCCTGCGCCGACTGGCCGGCCTGGGCAGCGGCCGCCATCGCCAGCAGGCCAACCATCCGGGCTACTGGAAACACAACCCAGACCTGTACATCGACGAACGTCGCCATCCCTGGCTCACCCCGCCGGATGCCCCGTTCCTCTGGACCCGCGGCCGCCAGGTTGGGGGGAAAAGTCTCACCTGGGGAGGCATCACCCTGCGGCTCTCAGAGAGCGAGTTCCGGGCTGGGGAGCGGGACGGGGTGGGCCCCGGCTGGCCGATCGGCAGCACCGACCTCTCCCCCTATTACGACCGGCTCGAATCCCTGCTGGGGGTGCACGGGGCCTGCGACGGCCTGCCCCAGCTTCCCGATGGCCGCTTCCAACCGCCGCTCCCCTTCACCCCCGGCGAGCGGAGGCTGAAGGAGGCCATCAGCAGGGAGCTGGGCCTACCGCTCATCCACTCACGCGGCTTCCGCCTGCATCGTCCCGCCAGCGATGGGCCTTGGCCCCGATCCAGCGCCCAGGGGGTCACCCTGGCGCGGGCGCTGGCCAGCGGCCGGGTGCGACTGCGCAGCCGGGCCGTGGTGAGCCATTTGCAGATGAAGGGGGGAAGCGAGCAGGCTGAAGGGGTGGTGCTGGCCCTCCCCAACGGCGGCCAGGAGCTGATCCGCGCCCCCTTGGTGGTGCTGTGTGCCTCCACGATCGAAACCCTTCGCCTGCTGCTGCACTCCAGCGAAAGCCAGCGCACCGGCGGCCTGGTGGACCCCTCTGGCTGCCTCGGGCGCTACCTGATGGACCACATCTCCACCAGCCGTTTCTTCGTGCTGCCGGATGTGCCGCCGCCTGAGACGCCCGCCGAACTCTCCGGGGCCGGCAGCGCCTTCATCCCCAACACCGTGAATCTCGCCGGCAGCGAGCAGGAGGCGCAAAACCTCGGTTTCCGCCGAGGCTACGGGCTGTGGACGGCGGTGCAACGCTTCGATCCGCCCCGTGCTCTACGCCGCCACCCCGGGGGAGCGGTGGGCTTTCTGATCGGCCACGGCGAGGTGCTGCCCCACCGCGACAACCGGGTCTGGCTGGATGGGGAACGGTGCGACGGCGACGGGCTGCCGGTGCCCGGCATTGAATGCCGCTGGCGGGAGAACGAGCGGGCGATGGTGGCCCACATGCAGGGGCGCATGGCGGCGGTGGTGGCGGCGGCGGGGGGCCAGATCCAGCCGATCGAGGATCTGTTCGTGCTGCCGCTGCTCGAACCGCTGGTGCGCCAGTCGGTGGCGGTCTCACCCGGAGCGCCCCCGCCTGGCTACTACATCCACGAGCTTGGTGGCGCCCGCATGGCGGCCCGGGAGGAGGACGGGGTGGTGGACCCCTGGAATCGCTGCTGGCGGGCCCGCAACGTGCTGGTGGTGGATGGGGCCTGCTGGCCCAGTGCCGGCTGGCAGAGTCCCACGCTCACCGAGATGGCGATCACCTGGCGGGCCTGCGAAGCGGCCGCCCAACACCGGGACCTGTAGGCAAACGCCCACAAGAGAGCCGTTCCGGTGTCCATCACCACAGTTCGATCGGGCGACTGTTCGCACAATGGCGAGGCGACCTTTCAACGGGTCGGGCAAGGGAGAAAAAACCAGGCGGGGGTTGGCACCCCCGCTTTTTTATGTCGGTTTTTTGCCCGCGCTTTGGGAGCTAGTGAGCCGTTAGGGGGTGCAGGCAAACGGACGCTCAGGGACGAAGGAAAAGGCCGTCGAGATAGTGCTGGGTGACGCTGCGGTCCTGACAACCGTTCTGAAACAGGAAGCCGGCCAGGGCGGAGGTGATCACGCTGTATTGATCCCACTGGGGATGGTTGTCCAGGAAACTGCGCATGCCATGGAAGAGCACCTCGGGCACCTCGGCCTCGAGGGTCACGCTGGGGGAGGTACCCCCGGCATCGTGGAGGGATCCGGCGGCGAGATCGGTGCTGGGCGACGTCTCCTGACCGTCTGGTTCTCCCTGCGACGACATCCGCGAATCGATCCCCATAGCGCCTTGCCCAGCTGTGACTGCGACCCACTACGCCACAGGGGGTGGGGCGGCGTCAAAGGGATGCCAAATGCGCAAACCCAGCCTGGCTTCCCCTGAGACTGGCTGCGGCAGCGAGGGAAGGGGATGGCCCCTGGCACCTCCTGAGGAAGAGAGCGGGAAAGGCTCAAACCTGTCAAGGCGTAGATGGGCAATTTCCCTCTTTCCCCAGATGGGCGGCCGCTGGATGCCCCAAGGCCCGTTTTCTGTGGAAAACCATGGCTTAGACGGGGGAAAACAGGCCAAAAATGGGGAAAGCCCGGATAGATCAGAAAAACTGATCTCCACGAGTCAAGCGGGTCGCGGGCCGGGATGAGACGCCAGGACCGTTCAGGGCGAAGGCTCAGCCCGGCGGGCGCCGCAGCGTGCGGGGCCCGAGCGGGTGGTCGGCGTGGGGGTAGGGAGCATGGCCGTGGTGGGGCTCCGGGCCGTGGGGATGGCTGTGATCGTGAGGATGATCGTGGTCGTGGTGATGATCGTGGTCGTGGTGATGGCCAGAGCCGTCGCTCGTACCTGCCAGGGGCAGGGGGACGCCATCGGGCTGACAGGCACCGGTGCACTCCCGCTCGCAGAGGGTGCAGCTCTCCACCAGACCCTCCACATGGTGATGGTGGCTGTGCTGGGGGGCGCCCACTTCCTGCTCGAAACCAAGCACCTGGGCGCGGTATTTGCACAGCGAACAGTTCATGTCCGTGTCACCGTGCAACACATCGGCCACCCTCTCCCGAAAGGTGGCGAGCACCGACGGATGATCCCCCAAATACGAGGCCTCCAGGAATTCCACCTCCGGATGGTCGGCCGCAACCCGGCTGCTGTGCTGCACGATGCGACTGACGAGCACGCCCGAAAATAAAAAGTACGGAAACACCACAATGCGGCGATAACCAAGGCGCACCACCTGCCGCAATCCCGGCTCCACCAGCGGAAAGGTGACCCCGGAGTAGAGGGTTTCGCCCCAGCCGAAGCCGAAGCCCTCCACCAACATGCGGGTCACCTTGGCCACGTTGGAGTTGGCGTCAGGATCAGAAGAACCTCGCCCCACCACCACCAACAACGTGTCATGGCGAGGCACAGGCGCCCTGCCGGCCTCCGCCGCGGCGCCATCGGCAACGGCAAGGGCCTCACGAATGCGGGCGCCGGCCGCCTCAATCATTTTGCGATCCACCCCCAGCTCCCGCCCGTAATCGACCCGCAGACCGGTCTCAGCGGACCAGGTGTTGAGCACGGAAGGGATGTCGTTTTTGGCGTGGCCAGCAGCGAAGAGCATGGCCGGCACCGCCAGCACATGGCGCACGCCCTGGGCGCGCAGTTCCTCCAGGCCATCGCGCAGGATCGGCCGGGCAAATTCGAGGTAGCCGTGGGCCACCGGCAACGGCGCCAGGGAGCGGCGCAGCTGCTCAGCCAGGGAGGCGAATTCCTCCACCGCCAGCCGGTTGCGGCTGCCGTGGCCGCACACCAACACCCCAAGCGGGCCCTGCGGTCCGACCGGCGGAAGGGGGGTTCCTTCGGGGGCGGGGAAGGCGGCGGGGAAGGCGGCGGGAAGCGGTCCGGACAGCGAGGTCATGGCGGCGAAATCCTGGTCTGACCGTAGCCGCCGCCGCGCGCGGACCCCTCTGCTGGCGCCATCGGGCGGAATCGCGGGAAAGGCGCAAGGATGGATCCATGAGTCTGCACCTCCCCCCTTACCAGCCTCTACCGGCTCCCACGGCCGATCAGGAGCTTCTGCGCGTGAGCGTGGCCGAGCTTCAGCCCACCCAGATGTGCGTGGGCCTGACCGAGGTCCATAGCCGCCAGCGGGACTTCGCCGAGGAAAGCGCCTCCCAGCGCCTCCGCTACCTGCAGGGAAAGCCGGTGCCGCTGGTCCGCAGTGGCGATGGCGCCCACTGGATGGTGGATCGACACCACCGCCTGCGGGCCCTGGTGGAGATGGAGCCCCAGGCCGAGGCCTTCGGCTACGTGGTACTGGATCTGGCCAGCAGCGATCGTCGTGTTGTGCTCGAAGAACTGCAGCGACGGGGCTGGCTGTACCTCTACGACGGACGCGGACTGGGCCCCCTGCCCCCCACCGCCCTGCCGGCCCGGCTGCTCGACCTCCAGGACGACCCCTACCGCAGCCTGGTCTGGAAGCTCAAGAAGGAGGGCTGCATCGATCCGGCCCCGCTCATCCCCTTTCACGAATTCCGCTGGGGGGCCTGGCTGCGGCGCCGCCCCCTGCCGCCCTTCAGCTCTGCCCGGCTGGAGCCGGCGCTACCGGTGGCGCGGGCGCTGGTGCGCTCGCGGGCGGCCTCCCATCTGGCCGGCTGGCGGGGCGGCGGCTGAGGGAGGGTGGCGGTCCCCAGGATTTCCGGCCGCCCCGGTTGCGGGGAGGCCGGGCATCTCCGGTGCGCAGCGCCTGCTCCCAGAGCCCGAGCTGCCACAAGAGCGCCCCCGCTGCCGCGGCCACGCACACACCCAGCACCAGGAGCCACGGCGTAGGCCACAAGGCGATGGCCAGCAGAGCCAGCCAAGGCACTGTGGCCACCGCCGGGCGCCATCGCCGAATGCCGCGTAGGGCCCCGGAGCAGGCGGCGCAATGAACGGTATGGGCCCGCTCACGCTCCATCAGGGCCAGGCGATCGAGACGGGGGGGCAGGGGAGCGGAGGGGAAGGGATCGCCGCCATAGCGGTTGACCCAGTCGTGTAAAGCCTGCACGTAGAGATCCGCTCCGGTGGCCAGATGGAAGGCCTGAGCAGCGGCGCCACTGCGGCCCAACCGCTCCAGTTCACGCTCCTGCCAATGCAAAAAAATCTGGTCATCTTCGAGAACCGTGTGGTTGCCCAGGTGCTGTAACCACAGCGGCCGAAGGCGCAACAGCCAACGAGGCAAAGCGGAGCGAAACTGGAAGGGGAAGCGGGCGAACAGTCGACACTCCCCTCGACGGATCGGCGTGGCATACACGACAGTAAGAATGCGGCCCAGGCCCCCTGCCGTCAGGTCATGCCACATCAGGGCCGGAGCCGCGAAGGTGGTGTGCTGGCTACCGAGACGGCCACGCCGCGGGCCCTCCTGCCAAAACACAGTGAATCCCTCGGGCCCTGCCGTGCGTAGTTCCGCCTGTACCGGCGCTGCGTTGCTGCGTTGCCCCACCGTGCCGTGGTGGGTCGTATTCACGTGGCTGACATCGAGAACGTTCTCCAGCAAGGTGAGCGCGTCCATCGGCAGGTCACGGAAGGTGTCCTGCAGCAGCCAAGGCCCATTGCTCACGTCGTCGATTGCCGGCACCGTCGGCAAGGGAACGTCGCTGGAGAGCGCGACTTCCCCGGCGAAGACAAACAGCAGGCCTTGGGCTTCAGCGGTGGCAAAGCTCCGGCACGTGGAGCGCCGCTCGGAGGGGATGGTGCCGGCTTCGGCCTGGGGGATGCGACGGCAGCGACCGTCACCGTCGAAGCACCAACCGTGGTACGGACATTCGAGCTGCCCAGCTCCATTGATGCGCCCTTCTGAGAGGGGGACCAGCCGATGGGGGCAGAGGTCGGGGAACGCTCGCCAGCGCCCCGACGCCGCCTCCCACCAGATCACCAGATCCTGTTCCAGCAACGTGAAGGCGCTGGGACGGCCCCGGTCGAGATCGCGCAGGTAGGCCACCGGATACCAGCGATCCCGCCAGGCAACGGGAACACAGGCCGGGCAGGGGAGGGCCGGGGACAAGGGGGAGGTGCTCATGGGCGAATTGTGGAAGGCGCTGACCCCACCCCGTGAGTAGACCAGGTCCAAGGCCCCAGCCAGGAAGCTCGATGCCCTACACCCACCTCTTGGTTCCGAGCGATGGTTCCGAGCTCTCGATTCAGGCCACCCATGAGGCGGTGAAGCTGGCCCGCAGCACCGGCGCCCGGATCACGGTGGTGCATGCGCAGCCGCGGGTGCCTCTCCCCGTGATGGGCATGGGGGAGATGCTCGATGCCAGGACCATGGAAACCCTGATCGCCGCCACCCGCCGCGATTCCGACCGCCTGCTGGAGGAGGCCCGCACCATCGCCGCCGACGCCGGGATCACCGTGACCTGTGAGCGGGTGGAGAGTGACCTGCCCCACAAGGTGATCCTCGAGGCCGCGGCACGGCTGGGCTGTGACCTGATCGTGATGGGCAGCCATGGCCGGCGTGGCCTTCAGGGTCTGCTGTTGGGCAGCGAAACCCAGCGGGTGCTGCTGGCGGCCCCCTGTCCGGTGCTGGTGGTGCGCTGAATCAGTCCTCAGCGACCGTGAGCAGGGGATGCCAGTGGCACAGGGGACCCTGCCCGGCGCCGATGGCCAGGGAGTGGATCAGGCCACCCTCCACGTAGGCCCGAGCTTGCCCAACCGCTTCCCCCAAGGGCAGACCACGGGCCAGCCAGGCGGTGATCGCGGCGGACAAGGTGCAGCCGCTGCCGTGGCTGTGGGGGGTCTCCACCGGCGGGCGTCGCAACCAGCGACCGCCGCCCTTCTCCAGCAGCCAATCACACCCCCGCAGGGATGGGCTGCCGCCACCCTTGATGAGCACCGCCCGCGGACCGAGGGCGGCGATGGATTCGGCCGCCGCCTCCACGTCCCGCTCGCCTTCAAGGGGACGGCCCACCAAGAGCGAGGCCTCCCGCAAATTGGGGGTGAGCAGATCGGCCAGGGGGAGCAGGAGGGTACGGAGCGCTGCGATCGCCTCCGGCTCCAACAGCACCGCGCCGGCCCGGGAGACCATCACCGGATCGATCACCCGCCAGAGGGAGCGAGAGGCGATGGCGGAGGCCGTGGCCTCGATCAGATCGGAACGCAAGAGCATGCCGGTCTTGAGAGCTGCCACCGGCAGATCGCGGCAGACCGCCTCGATCTGGGCCACCAGGGACTGCGGGGGCAGGGCGTCCACCCGTTCCACCCCGATGGTGTTCTGGGCGGTGACACAGGTGAGGGCCGAGCAGCCATGGACCTGAAGCACGGCGAAGGTCTTGAGATCGGCCTGGATGCCAGCGCCACCTCCGGAGTCGCTGCCGCCGATGGTCAGGGCCACCGGAGGGCACTGGATCCGAGCGGGGAGCGGCTCGGCTTTGGTCATGGGCGACGGTCGCCGTCGCCGGCTGGGGGCTCCTGGGTGGACGAGGAGCTCAAGGAGCGACTGATCTCGCGCAGGTACTCAGCGTTGGAGCCACTGGAACGGCGACCCGTGCCCTTGGGCTGGGTCTCCGCGCGGCGACGGTTGCGACGGAATTTCAGCAACCAGGCATCCATCAGGCTGAGAGGTTTGCCGGGCAGGTAGGCGGCCGCAGCGAACGCAGCGGCATAGGCCAGGGAAGAAATGAGAACGCGCACGCTCTCCTGAACCAGTTGCCAGAGCCGATCGGGCGGAAGGCCTCCGAAACGTTGGCGAACGGTGTTCTCCGCGCTTTCTAGGCCTGCGAGGATCTGAGGGCGGAGCACATCGATCGAGCGGCCGGAATCCGCAGAAGGCAGGGCGGGACCCTGGAGCACCTGCAAACGGGCTTGGAGCTCCGCAGTGGTGCTGGCCTGTTTGACGGCCTGCCGCATGACCGTGATCCGATCCAGGGCGGTTTTCAGCTGGCGGCTCTGACCCCGGCTGGCGGAGTTGACACCGTTCCAGACGGCGTAGGTTTGCCGGGG
>JBKDOZ010000235.1:0-11801 GCA_046342735.1 Synechococcaceae cyanobacterium | reverse complement strand
GCTCCAGCCGGGGCACCTCCCCGAAGAGCACCACCGCCGCCAGGGTGGTCACCGCCGGCCCGCCGCTGTCGAGGGTGAGGGTGCGGCGGGTTCCGAGGCGCCGCAGGGCAGCGAAATAGAGGCTGTCGCCGGCGGCGATGCCGATCACGCCGCTGAGGGCCAGCAACAGCAGGGATCGCCCATCGCCCCGCCAGGGAACCAGCGCCAGCAGGGGCAGCTGCACGGCCAGGGCGATCAGATTCTTGAGCAGGTTGAGCTGGGCGCCGCTCAGGGATGTGGGAATGCGGCGCCACAGCAGGCTGGCGACGGTCCAGCAGAGGGCGGCCACCAGCGCGGCGGAAGCGGCGGACACGGCGATGGAGGCTGGGTTGCGATCATGGCTGACACCCCCTGCCCCCCCACCGTGAGCCCGTCGATCGAGGACGCCCTGGGCTTCTTCCGGCTGAGCTGTGGTCGCTGGCGCTCCCAGCGAAGCAGCCATCACCTGTTGCACCGCCGCGCCGAGGCCGGCGGCTCCTTCATCGAGGTGGTGGAGCTGGGGCTGGAGGATCCGCGGCTGCGGGCGATCGCGGAGCTGCATGGCCAGGATCCGGCGGGCCTGGTGGGGGGCTGCCGGGTCACCTGGAGCGGCTCGATGGCCTGGGACAAGGCCGGCGAAGCCCACGAGGGGGAGAGCGTCTTCGCCCTGATCCCCCACGACGAGCGGGGCCGCGCCGGTCTGCTGCTGCGCGACCGCGGCTACGCCGAGACGGCCCCGGTGGCGGGCCACTTCGCGATGGACGACCGCGATGAGCTGCTGCTCACCACCGACTACGAAACGATGAGCACCCTGGAGCGGTTCCGCTTCAGCGGCCCCGACGTGCGGCTGCGCACCAGCACGGTGCAGGGCCTCTCCAACACCGCCTCGTTCTGCGTCGAAACCCGGCTGCCGGCTGAAGGGGGCGGGGAAGCGGGCGCCACCGCCAGGGACCCAAGGGAGATGGCAGCGGCGGGAGCCCTCTCCCCCCTGGGGTGGTGAGGCGCTAGCGGCACCGAGGGGTCGATCGCGCAACGTTACGGACTGTGAGCCCTGGCCGCGCCCGGGGAAGGCTGCCGACGCCGCACTTCTACGATCCCCACCGACGGATGCTGAAGCACGCGTGGCTCTCCCCCTCCTCAACTACGCCCCCATCACTCAGAACTCCCGGGTGAACCCGCTGCGGGTGGGCTCCGACGAGGACCCCAGGGCCGCATCCATGGACAAAGCCATGGATCGCGAAGACCAAAATTTTGTGATCGAATCGGCCTACCGCCAGATCTTTTTCCACGCCTTCAAGGTCGACCGCGACCGCACGCTGGAAAGCCAGCTGCGGGACGGCCAGATCACGGTGCGCGATTTCATCCGCTCCCTCTGCCTGTCGGACACCTTCACCCGCAGCTTCTACAACCTCAACAACAACTACAAGGTGGCCCGCCACCTGGTGGAGAAGCTGCTCGGCCGCACCACCCACGGCAAATCCGAGGAGATCGCCTGGTCTGCGGTGCTGATGACCCGCGGCGTGCGCGGCATGGTGGATGACATCCTTGATTCCAAGGAGTATCTCGACGCCTTCGGGTACGACACCGTGCCGTACCACCGCAACCGGGTGGTGGGCTCCCGCGATGTGGGCGAAACCCCCTTCAACATCACCTCCCCCCGCTACGACGCCTACTACCGGGGCATCCTCGGTTTCCCGCAGATCGTCTACACCGGCACCGCCCGCAGCTTCCCGGCCCGGGCCCAGCAGCGCCGCGGTGGCTTCCCCGAGGACTACCTCCCCTGGGTGCGCACCCTGCCCGCCCTGCGCGGCGTGGGCACCGCCCAAGGCAACGCCAGCATCGACTACCTGGCCAAGGTTCCGTACCGCAGCATCGGCCGCTGATTGCGTTCGCAGCTTCCGCAAGCCTTCAGATCCCCCGGGGCATCCCAGCCTCGGGGTTTTTTGCTGCGCGGGGCCCTAGCGGTGGCGACTCCATACCGTGGCGGCTTGAGTCCCATCCGCGCCGCCGGGGTCAGCATCCACTGACCCCGGCGCCCCTGCCGTGCCGCTAGGCGGGCAGCTCCTGCACAATGATCCCAAACGAAATCCGACGTTGTGAGCCAGAACTCGCTGCAGAGCCTTGCCGTCATGACCCTGCGTCAGCTGCGGCAGATCGCCAGCGATGTCGGCGTCAGCCTGTACAGCCGTAAGTCGAAGGAGGAGCTGGTGGAGGCCATCAGCACCTACCAGCTGGAAACCGGCCGCAACCTCGAGGCGATCGAAGCGGAGATGAGTCCCGCCCCACGGCCGGAGGCGGAAACCCGCGTGGTGTTCCTGCCCCGCGATCCCCAGTGGGCCTATGTGTTCTGGGAGATCGCCGAAGAAGACCGCGAGGAGGCCGAGCAAGAGGGAGCCACCCAGCTCTGCCTGCGGGTGGCCGACGTGACCGGCCTCAGTGGCGGCTCCTCCCACCCCCATACCCTCCAGGAGCTGGTGGTCGACAGCCACGCCACCGAGTGGTATCTGCCGGTGCCCCTCAGCGACCGTGAATACCGGGTGGAATTGGGCTATCGCAAGGCGGGCGGTGGCGGCTGGATCTCCCTGGCCTTCTCCTCGGTGGCGCGCGTGCCCGCCCTCCATCCCAGCGAGCAGATCCTCGATCAGTTCGTGCCCTTCTCCCTCGACGCCAGCCCCGCCACCCTGCCGGCCGTCGCGCCCGTGGAGCCGGCCGACTCCGGCCTGCATGAGCGTCTGTACCAAACGGCCACCGCAGGCTGGCGCCGCCTGGGCCGCGGCTCGGAGGCCTTCCATGAGCTCGACGACAACGCCGCCGCCGGCGATCACTTCTCCGGCGTAGGCGTCTGGGCCAGTGGCCGCACCGAGAGCGGCGCCGGTGGCGTAGCCCCCCGCCAGCGGGCCTTCTGGCTGGTGGCCGACGCCGAACTGATCGTGTACGGCGCCACCGACCCCTCCGCCCGCCTCACCATCGGCAGCGAAGAGGTGCCCCTGAGCGCCGAGGGCACCTTCCGCATCCAGGTGCCGTTCCGCGACGGCCAGCAGGTGTATCCGATCGAGGCGATCGCCGCCGATGGCGAACAGCACCGCAACATCACCCTCGAATTCCGTCGCAGCACCCCGGAAGACAACAGCAACCCCGCCAGCCAGGCGATCGCGGAGTGGTTCTGATGGGCAACGCCCCCACCTCCGCCATCGGCGACGGCCGCGGCCCCCTTCGCGTGATCGTGGCGATCACCCCCCTGCTGGGTTCGCTCGCCTTCCCGATCGTGGTGCCGCTGTTGATGGTGCGGGTGAGCCTGAGCGCGGGGATGCTGGCGGCCGTGATGATCGGTTCGCTCTGGTTCGTAGCGATGCTGCGCACCTCCGAGATGCCCGCCCACGAATAGGGCGCCGTTGGCGTGGCATTTGATTGCAAGACACCCGGCCGCTGAGGGGAACGGCAGGAATTGGCCATACCCTCCACAAAGTTCTCCTCCTCGCATGGGCAGTCCGATCAGCAAGGAGGTGTTCCTGGCTCGCGCGCGCGCCCGTTTCGGCGATCGCTATCTCTATGAGGCGATCCTCTACAAGAGCTACAAAACGCCGATCCGCATCCGCTGCGGCCTGCATCCGGTGAAGGAGATCAGCATCACGCCGGAGAAGCATCTGCAAACCACGGGCGGGTGCAAGTACTGCCTGCGCGAGAGCCGTATCCGCATGCTGGAGCGGGAACTGGGGCGCGAAGCCATCGAGCGGCCGGCGCCGCCGACGACAACCCGATCGCTTGGGGTCCGGGCCGGGGAATGCTGAAGGGGACCGCGGCGCGCCGCGGCCAGCCCCCCGTGCCGCGCCGCGGCCCACCCCATGCGCCGCCCCCCCGCAGCCCTTCCGCCCCCACTCCCGCCGCCGATCCCGCCGGGGCTGGCCGCCGCCGCGCTGCCCCTGGTGCTGGCGACGGCCCTGGGCGGTTGCGGCGCCGCCCCCGCTGGGCTGCAGGGATCGGCCGTCCACAACCTGCCGCTGCCCCCCGGCATCCGCGTGGCCTTCAACCACCGCGGCGAAAGCCGCTACCGCAGCCCGATCAGCGGCCGCTGGCGCCAGGGGGACGACCTGGAGGCCCTGCTGCTGGAGACCATCGCCGCCGCGCGCCACGAGCTGCTGGTGGCCGTGCAGGAACTCTCGCTGCCCCGCGTGGCCGAGGCCCTGGTGGCGGCCCAGCAACGGGGAGTGCGGGTGCAGGTGGTGCTGGAGAACACCTACGCCACCCCCTGGAGCGAGCTCACGCCCGCCACGTTGCCGCCCCACCAGCGCCGGCGGGTGGAGCAGCTGCGCGCCCTCGGCCAGGGCGATGCGGTGGCAATCCTGCAGCGCGGCGCCATTCCCATGCTCGACGACACGGCCGACGGCAGCCGCGGCAGCGGCCTGATGCACCACAAGTTTCTGGTGGCCGATGGGCAGGTGCTGGTAACGGGATCGGCCAACTTCAGCCCCTCCTGCATCCATGGCGATGCGGATGACCCGCGCAGCCGCGGCAATGTGAACCACCTGCTGCGCTTCGAGAGCGCTGCGCTGGCGACGCTGTTTCGGCGCGAATTCGAGCGGATGTGGGGGGATGGGCCCGGCGGTGCGCCCGATAGCCGCTTCGGGTTGGCGAAGGACAGCGGTCCGCCGGCGCGGGTGCGGATCGGCGACACCACGGTGGAGGTGCTGTTCAGCCCCCACCGGCGCCGCGATCCACACCACGGGCTGGCCTGGCTGGAAACCCAGCTGGCGGGGGTGCGGCAACGGATCGACCTGAGCCTGTTCGTGTTCTCCGGCCAGAACCTGGCGGATGCCCTGGCGCAACTGCGCCAACAGGGCGTGCGGATCCGATTGCTGGCCGATCCCGGCTTCGCCCATCGCGCCTTCAGCGAGGTGCTCGATCTGCTGGCGATGGAGCTGCCCGACCACCGCTGCCGGCTGGAGGCGGGCAACCGGCCCTGGGGGGAGGCGCTCGAAGGGGTGGGTACGCCGCAGCTGGCCGGCGGCGACAAGCTGCACCACAAATTCGCGGTGCTCGATCGCAAGCGGGTGATCAGCGGCAGCTTCAACTGGAGCCCCTCGGCGGCCCACCAGAACGACGAGACGCTGCTGCGCATCGATTCACCCCAGCTGGCCCGCCACTTCGAAGCGGAGATGGACCGGCTCTGGCGCGGGGCGGAGTTGGGGGTGACGGAGCGGATTCAGCGCAAACGGACGCGGCTGGGGAAACGTTGTGGTCGATGGCCGGAGAGACCGCGCGGAACGGGCAAGAACTACGCTCTCTCCGCTATGGGCACCCCAGGAGATGTTGCCGGCCCATCCCAGCGATAGCCAAGGCCACTATTGGACAATCCTCCCCCAAGAAACGCGGGCGCGCGCAGCCGACTACCTGATTGCCCTCCAAGCCAAGACAGCGAAGCCAGGCTCGCACCTGGAACGGCAGCTGCACAACGCCCAGCTCTCGGCCATGGGCGAGCTCGATCTGCTCGGCCGGCTTTGTGATACCAAACAACCCCAGATCTTCGCCGAGATGGCGGTGGTTGGTGACGGCTCCGACTGGAACCGAACCGAACTCTCCCTCCTGGGTGATCTCTCCATCGCTGTTCCCGTCACGATCTTCGACGATGGCCACCACAGCACCCCGAAGGTTCACCTCCCTCCCTTTGCCGGGGTTTTGATCTTCACCCCCGGCGCCCTGCTGCGCAATGGCCAAGACCAAACACCGGCCGACTGGGACGACGTGGTGCACCCCAATGGACAGCTCTCCGCTGAGGGGTATTACCGCCTGTACCGGCGCCGACTGCTGCCGGTCTTGCAGGCCATCAACGCTTACGCAGGCAAGGCGCGATCGGCCTTTGTCACGGTGCCGGGGCTGGGCTGCGGGCAATTTGCCGGTCGCTTCCGCGGCCAGCTGGGCCAACAACTCCAGGCGGTTTTGGAGAGGTTGCTGGGGGAGTGTGGCGCGTCTTTGCCGAATCTGAAGGCGGTGTACTTCGACCCCTACCGGGAGGGGCGGAATGAACGGCAGGAGATTCACGGCATTTCGCTGCTGGTGCGGCCGCTGGGGGTGGCGGGCAACGGCAGCAAGCCGCAGCTCTGTCGCCCAGCCCACTACGCCGAAGACAACGACGACTTCGCCGACTGCCTTCTGTGCAGCATCGTTGCCTGGGATCCTGTCTCCTGGCCCGGCAATGACTTCTACCTCGGCTCGCGCAGCACCGACGACGGCGTCAAGGCGGCGGCCACCAATGCCATGGCCGTGATCACAGGAATCGAGGGCTCCTACAACAGCGAATGCTGCCACTATCAGCCACCGGCCCCCTACAGCACCTGGGAGGAAGTGGTGCACGACCGCCAACGCCAGCACCACCTCAGATTGTGGCGTCCGCCTCAGGTTGTGGTGTCCGCCTGCCGGTAGCGGCGGGAGAAGCGACGGCTGAGCTGGCGGGCCAGCGGTTCGGGCAAGAACCGCGCCAGCAGGGCGATGGCCTGGTTCACCAGGCCTGGCACCACCACCACGGCCTGGCCCTCGAGGGCACGCAGGGTTCGACGGGCCAGATCGTCGGCCTCCATCCAGAACCAGCCGGGCAGTTGCTGGATCCGCTCCTGGGCGCCGAGCTGGGCATGGAATTCACTGCGCACATAGCCGGGGCAGAGCACCAGCACCCGCACGCCATCCGCCCCCTGTTCCGCCGCCAACGCCTGCGAAAAGCGAATCAAAAAGGCCTTGCAGGCGCTGTAGAGCGCACTGCCCGCCAGGCCCGGCACCAGGCCCGCCAGCGATGCCACCGTCAGGAGGAAACCATCCGGCTGCTGGCGAATCTCCGGCAGGGCGAACTGGCTGAGCTCCACCGCCGCCTGCACCAACACCTGCAGCATGCGCTGCGCCTCAAGGGGATCGAGGTGATCGAACTCCCCCCGCAAGCCAAAGCCGGCGTTGTTCACCAGACCCTTCAGGTGCAGCCCGCGCCGGCGCCATTCCGCCCGCAAGGAGGCGGCGGCCCCCTCTGCCGCCAGGTCACAGGGGGCGACCTCCACCGTCACGCCATGGGCCTGGCGCAGCTCCTGAGCCAGGGCCTCCAGCCGCTCCCGCCGCCGGGCCGTGAGCAGCAGCGCCTCCCCGCGCTCGGCGAAGGCCCGGGCCAGGGCCGCACCGATGCCGCTGGAGGCGCCGGTGATCAGGATGCAGGCGGGCGCTGCGGCAGACGACTCAGGCGGACGCATCGGCCGCCTCGACAATCCGGTAGAACTCCCGCTCATCACTACAGCAAAGATCGCCGTAATAGCGCTCCAGTACGCTATAGGCTTCGTCGTAGCTCGCAAAAGCCTGGCCGGCGATGGTATCGCGAAGGCCATCATCACGAACGATGCAGTAGCGGGTCATGGCACAGCGGCGGGGTGAGAAGCGCAGGCTGTCGCTCCCGGATCCCGCGGCTCGCGGGGTGCCTCCGGGGAGAACATGCTGCCATTCTTCAGCGCAGTAGCAACGATTGCGTTGCCAACATCGGCGGCGGCGAAAGCGTCCAAAAGCTTCGGGCACAATGCCCCGGCTGGAACCCGAGGCGTACGATCAAACCAACGCCGTCGTCGAGTGCCGCCAGGCCTGCGCACCTATGGATCCGGCCCCCAGCATCCGCTCCCAGTCCCCCCAGCTCGACGCCATCAATCTGATGCTGCGCGATCTGCATACGCGCCACGACGAAATCCGCCACCGGGCCGCGTTCCGCGGCTGCACCAGCGAGCTGCTCACCGTTCAGCAGGAACTGGTGGATTACCTGCTGAACAAGAAGAACAAGCTGCTCGGCCTCGACGCCTCCCCCCCGGAGAGCGACCGCAATTACAACTCCTTCACCTGATCGTCCCGCCGCCGCCACCGATGTGGTGATCGTGGGGGCCGGGCCCGCCGGCGCCGCCCTGGCCCTGCAACTCGCCGGCCGCGGTGGCCAAGGCCCGGGCCTCGCCATCACCGTGGTGGAGGCCAGCCGCCGCTTCGAGCAGAGCTTCCGCGGCCAGGGCCTGATGCCCAGCGGTCTGGAGGCCCTGGCGGTGATCGACCCCGGCCCCTGGCCGCCCTCGCTGCCGCGGCGGCCCCTGGGCGCCTGGAGCTTCGTACTCGACGGCCGCCCCTTCTTCACGGTGCCCGAACCGATGGGCAGCCCCGTGCCCTGCACCCTGATCGAGCCCGGCGCCCTGCTGCACCACTGGCAGCAGCAATTGGTGGCCCGGGGCGTGCGGGTGCTGTTGGGCCAGGCGGTGGTGGGGCTGCTGGAGGCCGGCGGCCGGGTGGAGGGCGTGGTGCTGGCCGATGGACGGCACCTGCGGGCATCGCTGGTGGTGGCCTGCGACGGGCAGGATTCGGCGCTGCGGCGGCTGTCGGGACTGGCCTGCGCGGTGGCTCCGGCGCCGTTCGCCCTGCTGTGGTTCCGGCTGCGGCGGCCCGCCTGCGCGGCGATCGAAACGTGGCTGGCGGATCGCTTCGTGACGCTGGTGGGGGCGAGCGGCAGCGGCGCCCTGTTCTGCCGGGCCGATGGGGGCGTGCCGGTGGGCTGGTCGCCGGCGGGCGACACGCCCGAGGGGGTGCCCTGGCCGGAGCGCTGGGCGGCCGCCGCACCGCCGGAGCTGGCGGCCCTGCTGCGGGCGCTGCCGCCGCGATCGGTGCGCGGACCCTCGCGGCTGGCGGGGCGGGTGGGGCTGGCGGAGCGCTGGCACCGACCCGGCCTGCTGCTGCTCGGCGATGCGGCCCATCCGATGAGTCCGCTGCGGGCCCAGGGGCTGAACATGGCCCTGCGCGACGCGGTGGTGGCGGCGGCGGCGCTGTCTCCGGCGCTGGCGGAGCGGGGCGGGGAGCGGGGGGAGGAGCGGGGCGGGGAGCGGGGGGAAGAGCGGCGGCAGCGGGCGCTGGCGGAGGCGCTGGTGCGTATTGAGGCGGCGCGGCGGCCGGAGGTGGTGGCGGTGCAGGCGCTGCAGGCGGAGGAGGCCCAGCGGGCGACGCTGCTGCAGAAGCGGGCGGGGCTGCGGGCGTTGCTGGCGGCCACGGCGCCGCTGAGCGGGCCGCTGCTGGCGCGGCGCTGGCGGGCCACCCAGCGGGTGCTGCGGCACGGCCTGGCGCCGCTGAGCCGGGAAGAACGGCGATGATGGATCCCACCCCGCGCCACCCCATGGCTGAGCCCGTCGCCAGCGGCCTCCCCCACCGGCTCCTGCTCACGGCGCTGCTCGCCCTGCTGCCGGCGGCCGGCGCCCCCCTGCAGGCCGCCCCGCCCCCTCCGCCCTACCCCACCACCACCACGTTGCGCGCCCTGCAGCTCGCCACCTGGAACTGCGGCCGCGAGAACAGCGCCACCCCCTGCGAGCAGGCCCACCGCGACGCCGACGCCCTGCTCGACCATCCGAGCCTGCCGGGCCGCTGCAAGGACGTGCTGTGGGATATCCGCCAGAAAGCGGTGGTGGCGCCCAGCAACAGCCCCAGCCGCCGCGAGCCGATCGATGCGGCGGGCCGGGAGGTGGTGGCGGCCTGCAAGCAGATCACCCGGGCCACACCGAAACCGGAGGGGCAGGGGAGCAAGCCAGCCGGAACGGGTGGCTTCGGCTTTGGATTCGGTGGGGGTGGCGGCGGCGGCGACGCGCCGCGCTGAGCGCAACCGGATCGGAACCTTCAGCCGGCGGTGTCAGGGCGTTTCGGCACCCGTGGGATCCACCGCCATGGAGGACGCAGCGGCGGTGCTCGACCGCGAGGCGCCAGGGGCCACGGACACCGGAGTCCCCGGCGCAATCAGCTGAAGAAGCTCCCGCGAGGTCTCGTCCATGAACGCCACCGACATCGGGGTGACCACGACGGCGCGATCGGCCAGGGAACAGAGCGGATCCTGGCGGCGGGCCTCCTTCTCACAGCTGTTGGAGAGGCCCAGCAAGGCGTTGGTGAGCTTGCCGCGCAGGCAGCTCTCCCGGCCCGCCCGTGCCAGCACCGCCCGGGCGGCCGCATCGGTGCGGGCTACGGCCTCGGGATAGGGGAGGGTGGCGGCGCAGGTGGGGGGAGCGGCCACCGCGGTGCCGGCCACCGCCAGCAGCCCCGCCAACAGGGAGCCGGCGACGGCGCCGGAACCAGCGAAGGAGAGAAAACGAGTCATGGGTCCAGGCTACCGAGGGCCACCAAGCCCCCGGAGTACCTTGGGCCCGCCCCGCAGCCCGGCGACGGGCCGAGCCGATGAGCCATACCGTTCCCCTGGCCGCTCCGTTCACCGACCAGAAGCCGGGCACCTCGGGACTGCGCAAGAGCACCCGCCAGTTCCAGACGCCCCACTACCTGGAGAGCTTCCTGGAGGCCAGCCTGCGGGTGGTGCCGGGCATTGAGGGCGGCACGCTGGTGGTGGGCGGCGACGGCCGCTACGGCAACCGCGAGGCGATCGGCGTGATCCTGCAGATGGCGGCCGCCCACGGCGTGGCCCGGGTGATCACCACCACCGGCGGCATCCTCTCCACCCCGGCGGCCTCCAACCTGATCCGCCGCCACGGGGCCGTCGCCGGCATCATCCTTTCCGCCAGCCATAACCCCGGCGGCCCCGAGGGCGACTTCGGCGTGAAGATCAACGGATCGAACGGCGGCCCGGCGCCCGAATCGCTCACCGATGCGATCCACGCCGCCACCCTCACCCTCGACAGCTACCGCATCCTCGACGACGCGGCCCCCAGCCTGGACGCAGCGGGCGTGCACCAGCTCGGGGCGATGGAGGTGCAGGTGATCGATGGGGTCGACGATTACATCACGTTGATGCAAAAGCTGTTCGATTTCGATCGGATCAGCGCCCTGCTGCGCGGCAACTTCCGGCTGGCCTTCGATGCCATGCACGCCGTCACCGGCCCCTACGCCGTGCGGATTTTCGAGGAGCTGCTGGGGGCCCCGGCCGGCACCGTGCGCAACGGCATCCCCCTGGAGGATTTCGGCAACGGCCACCCCGACCCCAACCTCACCTACGCCCACGATCTGGCCGCGCGGCTGCTGGATGGCGATGGCTACGACTTCGGCGCCGCCTGCGATGGCGATGGTGACCGCAACATGATCCTCGGCCGCCGCTGCTTCGTGAATCCGAGCGACAGCCTGGCGGTGCTCACCGCCAACGCCACCCTGGCGCCGGGCTATGCCGATGGCCTGGCCGGCGTGGCCCGCTCGATGCCCACCAGCGCCGCCGCCGATGTGGTGGCCAAGGCCCTGGGGATCGACTGCTTCGAGACCCCCACCGGCTGGAAGTTCTTCGGCAACCTGCTCGACGCCGGCCGCATCACGCTGTGTGGGGAGGAGAGTTTCGGCACCGGCAGCGACCACATCCGCGAGAAGGATGGCCTCTGGGCGGTGTTGTTCTGGTTGCAGATCCTGGCGGTGCGCGGCGAGCCGGTGGCGCAGGTGATGGACAACCACTGGCGCACCTACGGCCGCCATTACTACTCCCGCCACGACTACGAAGCGATCGCCAGCGAGGCCGCCCACGGCCTCTACGGCCGGGTGAAAGGGATGCTGCCGTCGCTGGCGGGGCAAGCGTTTGCGGGCCGTCTGATCCGCACCGCCGACGATTTCAGCTATCTCGATCCGGTGGATGCCTCGGTGAGCGAGGGCCAGGGCCTGCGGCTGCTGCTCGACGACGGCAGCCGGGTGGTGCTGCGCCTCTCCGGCACGGGCACCCAGGGGGCCACCTTGCGGGTGTATCTGGAGAGCTATGTGGGCGCCGAGGGCAACCTCAACCAGGATCCCCAGAGCGCCCTGGCCGATCTGATCAGCGCCATCGATGGGCTGGC
>JBKDOZ010000234.1:0-5107 GCA_046342735.1 Synechococcaceae cyanobacterium | reverse complement strand
CCGGAAGAGGTGGCGCGGCTGCTGAAGGCCTCCCTCAACCTTCCGGTGGTCACCGTGAGCCGGCTCCTCAACACGAGCATCGGCGAGCGGATCCTGGAGCGCATCAGCACCATCGCCTTCCCCCTCAACGCCCGCCAGGTGGGTCTGCCGGCCCTGCGCTCGGCCGTGGTGCTCGGCATCGCCGACAACGGCGGCTCCCTCTCGCCCCTCTCCTTCCTGAGGGCCTACCCGAGCCAGGAGATGGCGGTGAGCCTTCCCGCCCTGCTGGCCCTGATGCAGAAGGCAAGCTCGGTGGCCGATCTGGTGCGCTTCTTCTCGGAATCCCCCCTTGAGCTGGGCGGCCGCGAGGCCAATCCCGCCCCGGCAGCGCCGAAGGCCCAGGCCACCCCCGCCCCCTGAGCCAGCCGCGGCGTACATTCATCTGCGATAGTCCCACCCCCGCCTGCCCGTGCTCCAAGTCCTGCGGCGTCTCGGGGGTCCGCGAGCCACGATGCAGGACTGGCCGGGCCTGATCGAGGCCTACCGCTCCTGGCTGCCGGTGAGCGCGGCCACCCCGGTGATCACCCTGCGCGAGGGGGCGACACCCCTGATTCCCGCGCCCGTCATCGGCGAACGGGTGGGGCGGGGCGTGAAAGTGTTCCTGAAGTACGACGGCCTCAACCCCACCGGCTCCTTCAAGGACCGGGGCATGACGATGGCGATCAGCAAGGCCCGCGAAGAGGGGTCGGAGGCGGTGATCTGCGCCAGCACCGGCAACACCTCCGCCGCGGCCGCCGCCTATGCCCGCCGCGGGGGCATGCGGGCCTTCGTGCTGATCCCCGACGGCTACGTGGCCCAGGGAAAGCTGGCCCAGGCCCTGCTATACGGCGCCGAAGTGCTCGCGGTAAAAGGCAACTTCGATCGGGCCCTGGCGATCGTGAGGGAGGTGGCGGATCGCTATCCCGTCACCCTGGTGAATTCCGTCAATCCCTATCGGCTGCAGGGCCAGAAAACGGCCGCCTTCGAAGTGGTGGATGCCCTGGGTGACGCACCGGACTGGCTGTGCATCCCGGTGGGCAATGCGGGCAACATCAGCGCCTATTGGATGGGCTTCCAGGAGTACCGGGCCGCCGGCCACAGCAGCCGCCTGCCGCGGATGATGGGCTTCCAGGCCGCCGGCGCCGCGCCGATGGTGCTTGGCCATCCCGTCGACCAACCGGACACCATCGCCACCGCGATCCGCATCGGCAACCCCGTGAATCGTGACAACGCCCTGCGGGCCGAACGCGAGAGCCAGGGGGGCTTCATGGCCGTCACCGACGCCGAGATCCTCGAGGCCTACAAGCTGCTGGGCAGTGGCGAGGGGGTGTTCTGTGAGCCGGCAAGCGCGGCTTCGGTGGCCGGGCTCCTGAAGCGCCGTGAGGAGGTGCCAGCGGGGGCCACGGTGGTCTGCGTGCTCACCGGCAATGGCCTCAAGGATCCAGCCACGGCGATCGAGCACAACGACTCCCGCTTCCACACCGGCCTGGAGCCTGACACCGACATCGTGGCGCGCGTGATGGGGTTCTGATCCGCAGCGGATCGGGGCAACCGGCGAGAAAAGCGGCCGAGGGAAAGCCTGGGGAAAGCGGCTCCATGGGCTGGGGAGGGGCCGGGATGGATCGGCCCTGATCCTGCCGCCTGTTTTCCGCAGGGCCGGGAAACGGAGGAAAACGCCAGGCGGAAGCCGGGTTCGCGGCGCAATTCCCCAGGGGCTGGGGCCTGCTAATCCTTTGCGGGCCAGGGGTTTCAGGGGATTTGCCCGTTTTCCCCCGCCCCTTCTACGGCTGGCTTCTTTTTCTCTTCCTTGAATCAAAACCTTCTTGAAAGCAGAGGGCGGGAAAAAGGGGGGCACAGGCTCGGCAACGTTGCGCTTTGGCACGCCGTGTGAAACCGTGGGCCCGCCAGTTCGATCTCTGCCGCCCCCACGGCCCCTCCCCATGAAGCTGGTCTGTTCCCAGGCTGAACTCAACGCGAGCCTGCAGCTGGTCAGCCGCGCCGTTGCCGGCCGGCCCACCCACCCCGTGCTCGCCAATGTGCTGCTCACCGCCGACGCCGCCACCGGCAGGCTGAGCCTCACCGGCTACGACCTCAGCCTCGGCATCCAAACCAGCCTGCCGGCCTCCGTTGAGGGCAGCGGCGCCATCACCCTGCCCGCCCGCCTCTTCGGCGAGATCGTCAGCCGCCTGCCCGCCGACAGCCCGATCACCCTGCGTTGCGAGGAGGGGGAGGAGCAGGTGGAGATCAGCAGCCTCTCGGGCAGCTACCAGATGCGCGGCATGCCCGCGGAGGATTTCCCCGATCTTCCCCTCGCCCAGAGCGGCCATCCGATCCGCCTCGACGCCGAGGCCCTGGTGCGCGGCCTGCGGGCCACCCTGTTCGCCAGCAGCGGCGATGAGGCCAAGCAGATCCTCACCGGCGTGCATCTGCAGCTGGAGGGCGATCGGCTGGAGTGTGCCGCCACCGACGGCCACCGGCTGGCCGTTCAGCAGCTGCCCCATGCCCTGGACGAGAGCGCCGTTGAGGCGGCGGGGGAACCCTTCGCGGTCACCGTGCCGGCCCGCTCCCTGCGGGAGCTGGAGCGCCTGCTCTCCGGCCGTCCCTCCCAGGAGCCCCTCAGCCTGTTCTGTGAGCGGGGCCAGGTGGTGGTGCTCTGGGCCGATCAGGTGCTCACCACCCGCAGCCTCGATGGCGCTTACCCCAACTACGGCCAGCTGATCCCCCAGGAGTTCGGCCGCCACCTGCGGCTCAACCGCCGGGCCTTCGCGGCCGCCCTGGAGCGGGTGGCGGTGCTCGCCGATCAGCACAACAACGTCGTCAAGCTCAGCAGCGATCCCGCCAGCGGCCGAGTGCAGCTGCGGGCCGATGCCCAGGAGGTGGGCAACGGTTCGGAGGATCTGGCGGCCACCGTGGAGGGGGAGCCGATCGAGATCGCCTTCAACGTGCGCTACCTGGTCGATGGCCTCAAGGCGATGGCCTCGGAGGAGGTGGAGCTGCGGTGCAATGGTCCCACCACCCCGGCGGTGCTCGCGCCCCTCGGCGAGGATGGGGCCTTCACCTATTTGGTGATGCCGGTCCAGATCCGCTCCTGAGCGCTTGTCCCTCCCTGAGCAGCTGTTGCTGAGCGATCTGTTGCGGCGGCGCGTGCGCTGCGAGCGGGGGTTGGAGCTCGGTGCCGGCACCATGGGCTGGATGCATCCGCCGGTGCACCGGCTGCTCGGCTGGGTGAGCCGACCTTCCGCCTTCTCGCAACGCCGGCTGGTCTGGCGCCTCGATCAGCTGCGCGGCCTCGACGACCAGGAGCTTTTCGTGGTCGGCGATCCGGCCGAGACCGATCCGGTCACCCTCAGCCGCCTGCCCACCCTGCTGGAGGCCACCCTCAGCGGCGCCGGTGGCCGGCCCCTGGGCACCATCGCCGACGCCGCCGTGGAGCTGCGCAACGGCCGCATCCGCCACTACCTGGTGAGCCGCAGCGACCCCCGCCTGCCCGGTGGCAGCCGCTGGCGCCTCAGCCCCGATCGCATCGTCGACCAGCAGCCCGGCCAGGTGATCACGGCCCTGGAGGGTCTCGACGATCTGCCCCTCGCCCGCGCAAGCGTGCGCCAGGAACTTCTGCGCCGCTCCCGCCGCTGGCGCGATCAGGTGGAGGAGGAGACGGGGCGGCTGCGGGATCAGCTCCAGCAGGCCGGCGGACGGCTGGAGGATCGCCTCGAGGGATGGCTGGAGGAACCGCCCTGGGAGGAGCCAAACGAACCGCGCCGCCCCCGGCCCCCGGCCGATGGCCCCGATCCCCTCGACGACTGGGACGAGCAGGACTGGGACCGGGAGGCACCCCCGTCCCCGCCGCGGGCGTCACGGCCCCGTCGCGGCGATCCCGAGGACGACGACCCCTGGATCTGATACTGGATTCCGTCGTCGCCGCTGCGTCGTGGTCGCCTCCTCCGCCTCCGCCGGTCCCCTCAGCGAGGAGGTGCGCCTGGCCCTGCGCAAGGAGGGTCTGAGCGAGGCCGACTACGACGAGATCGTGCGGCGCCTCGGCCGGGCCCCCAACCGCGCGGAGCTCGGCATGTTCGGGGTGATGTGGTCGGAGCACTGCTGCTACCGCAACTCGCGGCCGCTGCTGGCCGGCTTCCCCACCAGCGGGCCCCGCATCCTGGTGGGCCCGGGCGAGAACGCCGGCGTGGTGGATCTGGGGGAGGGCCAGCGGTTGGCCTTCAAGATCGAGAGCCACAACCACCCCTCCGCCGTGGAGCCCTTCCAGGGGGCCGCCACCGGTGTCGGCGGCATCCTGCGCGACATCTTCACGATGGGGGCCCGGCCGATCGCCCTGCTCAACGCCCTGCGCTTCGGGCCGCTGGAGGAACCCCGCAACGTGGGCCTGATGGAGGGCGTGGTGGCGGGCATCGCGCACTACGGCAACTGCGTTGGCGTGCCGACGGTGGGGGGGGAGGTGGCCTTTGACCCCAGCTACTCCGGCAACCCGCTGGTGAACGCGATGGCCCTGGGGCTGATGGAAACCGACGACATCGTGCGGGCCGGGGCCAGCGGCATCGGCTTTCCGGTCGTGTACGTGGGCAGCACCACCGGCCGCGATGGCATGGGCGGCGCCAGCTTTGCCAGCGCCGAGCTCAGCGAGGCCTCCCTCGATGATCGGCCGGCCGTGCAGGTGGGCGATCCCTTCCTCGAAAAGGGCCTGATCGAGGCCTGTCTGGAGGCCTTCCAGAGCGGCGACGTGGTGGCGGCCCAGGACATGGGGGCCGCTGGCCTCACCTGCAGCTGCGCCGAGATGGCCGCCAAGGGGGGCGTGGGGGTGGAGCTCGACCTCGACCGCGTGCCGGCCCGGGAGAGCGGCATGACCGCCTACGAGTTCCTGCTCAGTGAGTCGCAGGAGCGGATGCTCTTCGTGGTGCGCCCCGGCCGCGAGGAGCCGCTGATGGCCCGCTTCCGTCGCTGGGGCTTGCAGGCGGCCGTGGTGGGCCGGGTGCTGGAGGAGAGCGTGGTGCGGGTGCTGCAGCACGGTGGCGGGGCCGCCGAGGTGCCGGGCCGGGCCCTGGCCGAATACAAGGCGATCAACCACCACGCGCTCCTG
>JBKDOZ010000233.1:0-10343 GCA_046342735.1 Synechococcaceae cyanobacterium | reverse complement strand
TTTGGCCCTTCCCCTTGGCCCGCCGGCGAGGCGTCCCCCCCGGGTCCGCCCCGCCGGGTCGGCCGGTCGGGCGGCGGCCGCATGGGGGGCCCCCGCACCCCTCCTTTCCGCCGCGCCCACCCGTGCAGCCGCCCCAGCCGGCGCTGTGCTCAGCCGGCAGTCGTTCGTGGCCGAGGCCGTGCGGCGGGCCGCGCCTGCCGTGGTCACCATCGACACCGAGCGGACCGTGGCGGTGCGGGGCGGCGGCTCCGGCGGTCTCCTCGCCGATCCCTTTTTTCGCCAGTTCTTTGGGTTGCCCCAGCTGCGCCAGCAGCCATCCCAGCGTACGGAGCGGGGCCAGGGCAGCGGCTTCCTGTATCAGAGCAATGGCCTGGTGCTCACCAATGCCCATGTGGTGGAGCGCAGCGAGCGGGTCACGGTGGGCCTGCAGAACGGCCGACGGGTGCCGGGCACCGTGGTGGGGCTCGACAGCCTCACCGACCTCGCCGTGGTGCGTTTGGAGGGGGGTGGGCCCTGGCCGGTGGTTGCCCTCGGCAATTCCGATGCCCTCCAGGTGGGGGACTGGGCCATCGCCGTGGGCAACCCCTTCGGCCTCGATCAGACGGTGACCCTGGGCATCGTCAGCAGCCTCAACCGCAACGCCAGCAAGCTGGGCATCACCGACAAGCGGCTGGATCTGATCCAAACGGACGCTGCCATCAACCCCGGCAACTCCGGCGGGCCCCTGCTCAACGCCGCCGGCGAAGTGGTGGGCATCAACACCTTGGTGCGCTCCGGCCCCGGGGCCGGGCTCGGCTTCGCCATCCCGATCAACCGGGCCCGCACCATCGCAGCTCAGTTGGTGAGCACGGGCCGGGCCAGCCACGCCTACATCGGAGTCGCGCTCGATCAGGCCGGCAATGGGGTGCGGGTGATGTCGGTGCAGGCCGGTGGTCCAGCGGCCTCGGCCGGCCTGCGGGTAGGGGATGTGATCGTGGCGGCGGCAGGACGGCCGGTGCAATCGCCCGCCCAATTGGTGGCGGCGGTGGAGGCTACCGGGGTGGGACGCACCCTGGAGCTTTCCGTGCGACGGGATGGGGCTTCCCTGGTGGTGCCAGTGGTGCCCCAGGAGATGGGAAGGTCGCGCTGATGGTGCGGGGGGCTCAGCAATCTCTCGCCATAACCTTTGCGTGGTTTTGAATCTCTCGATGCCTGGAAAGGCTCGTGGGGGGCGCGAAGGCTTGGGGCGCCCCTAGAGCGCGGGCTGGGACTCAGAGAACATCAGGGGACTGGCCGCCCGGTGTCTGGTGGCCGGGAGCCGGGCGCAGCGAGTCGAGCAGGGTGGGGTCAAGGTCGCTGCCGCCGCTGAAGGCGGTGGAGGTGCCGAGTTGCTGACGCATGACCCACTGGGTGGCTGCCTTCTGGCTGTGCCAGGCCTGCAGTAGCTGCTTGGCCAGGCCCTGCAGGGCTTGGGGATCGAGGGTGGCGTCGATGGCCCGGCTCATCCGCTCCAGTTCGAACTGCTGGCCAAGACTCAGGGCAAGAGGTTCCGACATGGGGATCTCGCGATGGGACGGGTGGACCGCGCCAAAGCTACAAACTGTTTCAGGGGCTCACGTATCCGTTGCAACAGGGCTAGGGGCTACGTCAGCGAAAGCAGTCAGCGTTCCCATTCATTGGTGCGGCCGCCTCAGCCCTGTTCGCGCAGGATTTCTACGCACTGCGTGACGCATTCGCCGTCCTCCAGGGAGCAGGTGGTGATGCACTCGAAGTAGGCGTCCACCGGATCTCCTGCAGGGGAAGGCGAATCGTCACCGCCGCTCAGGGGCATGCCGAGGAGCCCCAGGGAAGCCGGCAGGAAGTCGTCGTCGGCGGGGGTGGCGCCAAAGGGGGCAAGGGGGAGGCTCATCCGATCGGTTCCTGATACGTGTTGTCAGCCTATGAACACACAGCCAGGTGCGCCACTGGAATAAGCCCTCTTGCCTACGGGTCTGTGTCGTTCTGTGTGGTCGGCGTCTCGTCGCTGCCCGTCGATCGGCCCGCCTGGCGCCGTTCCTGGCGCTGCTGCTGCTTCTGCTGCTGGCGCAGGCGGTTCTCTCGCCGTCGTGCTTCCGCTTCCCGGGCCGCCGCCGCTTCCCTGGCCGCTTCGGCCTCCTCGCGCTTCTTCTCGAGGTAATAGGCGTAATCGCCGCGATAGAGCACCAGTTCGCCATCGCGTAGCTCGACGATGCGGTTGGCCACCTGCCCGATGAAGTAGCGGTCGTGGGAGACGAGCAGGGCCGCGCCTTCGTAGGCCCGCAGGGCCTCCTCGAGCATTTCCTTGGCGGGGATGTCCAGGTGGTTGGTGGGTTCGTCGAGCACCAGCAGGTTGCAGGGGGAGACGAGCAGCAGGGCCAGCGCCAGCCGCGCCTTCTCACCGCCGCTGAGCTGGCCCACCTGTTTGAACACCGCGTCGTTGCTGAAGCCGAGGCTGCCCAGCAGGGAGCGCACCTGGCTCTGGCTCCAGTCCGGCACCGCCTCAAACAGGGTGTTGATCACTGTCTTCTCCAGGTCGAGCGCTTCGGCCTGGTTCTGCTCGAAATAGCCGGCCACCACGTTGTGGGCCCCCAGACCGGCCTGGCCCTCCTGGGGTGTCTCCAGCCCCATCACCAACCGCAGCAGGGTGGATTTGCCCGCTCCGTTCGGGCCCACGAAGGCGATGCGGTCGCCGCGCTCCACCTCCAGGGAGGCCCCCAGGAAAAGAATCCGCTCGCCGTAGCTGTGGGTGAGGTCTTCGATCACGGCCACCTCGCGGCCGCAGCGGGGGGCCGCCGGGAAGCGGAAGCGCGGGCCGGTGACGCTCTCCAGCGGTGCTTCGATCCGCTCCACCTTCTCCAGCAGCTTCTCGCGACTCTTGGCCTGGGTGCTGCGGGTGGCGCTGGCGCGGAAGCGGTCGATGTAGGCCTGCTGGCTGGCGAGCTCCTTCTGCTGCCGCTCGAAGGCCGCCACACCGGCCTCCCGCTCCAGCCGTTTCTGCTCGAGATGTTGGCTGTAGTTGCCCAGATAGCTGCGCGAAACGCCCCGCTCGGTTTCGACGATCTGGTTGCAGACCCGATCGAGGAAGGCCCGGTCGTGGCTGATGACCACCAACGGCACGCTCTGGGCCCGCAGGTAGTCCTCCAGCCACTGGATCGTTTCGACGTCGAGGTGGTTCGTGGGCTCGTCGAGCAGCAGCAGATCCGGCTCCTGCAGCAGGATCTTGCCCAGGGCGATGCGCATCTGCCAGCCGCCGGAGTGGTCGCCCACGGGCAGCTCGGCCTGCTCGGGGGTGAAGCCGATCGTGGGGAGGAGGCGGTCGATGCGGGCGTCGAGCTCGTAGCCGTGGAGGGCCTCAAAACGGCTCTGCAGCTCGCCCAGTTCGCGGATCAGGGCGTCGAGGAGGTCGGCATCGGTGGCGGCCCGTTCCCCCCCCATTTCCCGCTCCACCTGCCGCTGGCGGTTGAGCACCTCGGCGGCCTCCCCGAAGGCCTGAAACAGCTCCTCGCGCACACTGCGCTCCAGGTCGACGTCGAATTCCTGCTGCAGGTAGGCGATGCGCGGATCCCCCTGGCGCACCACCTGGCCGCTGCTGGGCTCCTCCAGGCCGGCCAGGATGCGCAGCTGGGTTGACTTGCCGGCCCCGTTCACCCCCACCAGGCCGATGCGATCACCGGGCCGAATCTCCCAGCTGACATCCCGCAGCACTTCGCCGGTGGGATAGATCTTGCCGATGCGGTCCAGGCGCAGCACGGAGGGGGCGAGGGCGGGGAGTTGTGCGCATCATCTCCCGCCGCCGCCGGCCGGGCCGCGGGGCAAACTGGGGCCAGGGCGCCTCGCCGCGCCCCGCGAGCCAAGCCTTCCGCGAGCGCAGCCTCCCGTGATCAAGCGATTCGAGCAGGTGGCCGCCCTGGTGGTGGCGGCGGGGCTGGCGATCGTCAGCTATTGGCTGTTTTTCAGCTGGGCAGGCGGCGGGGATCGGCGGCGCCCACCCCGCCCCGTTTCCCAGCCCTCCGGGGCCCTCAGCGGAGGGGCGGCTTCAGAGACCGCCGCGGGCCTTCACCACCCACTGCTTGGTGGCCCCGTCGTCGAGGCTGGCCAGGTGGTTGCGCACGTCGTCGGCGCTCACCGGCAGGCCGAGTGAATCCCCCAGGGCCACGATGCGCTGCAGGGCCCCCTTGGGATCCTGCAGCGCCTGCCGAAACAGGGACTGGGTGAGCTCGGTGTCCGCGCTGATGCGGGCATAGAGCTCGGGGGCGTGGCCGCAGCCCGGGGTGCTGGTCATGGATGCCGAGGGAGCTTCTCCGACCCTATGGGCGGAGCCGATCCGGCGCCACGCCCGAAGCCGTGGCGGTTCGGATTTGTAAGGGGGATCAGGCGGCCTGCGGCTGGCCGTCGTCCTCCGTGCCGCTGGCGAGGGCGTCCTCCATGCTGCGGGCATCGAGGCAGAGCACCTTGCGCAGCTGGGCGTAGTTGGCGGCCAGGGCGGCGTGGCCCTCCTGCTGGGCGCCGTATTCGGCCCGCTGCAGAACGTGGTGCAGGTGGGTGAGCAGGTAGGTGCTGATCACCGCCGAGACCAGCACATCGCTGCGCTCGGCAGTGCGGCGGTGCTTGTTGGGGCGGGCGCTGGAGGGGGTGCCGGGTGCGGCGGCACGGACGCGGGGCGTGGTTCGGGCCATGGGGGGGGTGCGGCCGGGGGCCGCGGGGTGGGTGAGGAGGCGGGCGGGCCCTGGATGGGGCCGGAGGTGTGGGGTGCCCCCTGGGCGGGGAAGAGGGGAGGACCCTGATCCTAGAAATGGATACTACCCATGGGGACCTCTGTACACTTTTCGGTATCCCGCAGCATCCCCGCCTACCCGCGCCTATCGCTGGCTATCTCGGCGGATCCCTTCCCCTCCGTGCCTACCCGCCAGACCTCATCGAGCGGACGCCCCAAGTCGCCCCGCATTCAGGTGGTCCTGCCGGAGGAGCTGTGTGACCGCCTGGCCCTGCTGGCGGAGGCCGAGTCGCGCACCGTGAGCAACATGGCCCGGGTGCTCATTCAGCAGGGGGTGGAGCGGCTCGAGCGGCAACGGTTCGACCAGGCTGGCCCGGAGGCACCGGCGGCCGGCGGCGGTGCCAACCGCACCGATCGCTTCCGCGCGGCTCTGGAGCGGCAGCAGCAGGACTCACCACGGCGATTGCGGGGCGCCCCGCGGCGGCTGCGCCTGCGGCGGCCGATCGGCTGAGCCTCAGGGGGGCTCGACGCACACCCCCAGCACCGCGGCGCGGCGGGCCCCGGTGACCGATGGCCTGGAGCCAGGGTGGCCAAGCCGGTGCCACCACGCCAGCAGCGCGAAGGCCAGCGCCTCGCGCGCCGCATCCTCGATGCCCAGCTCCCGCAGGGGGCGCACCGCGATGCCGCTGCAGCGCTGGCGCAGCTGCTCCATCAACAAGAGGTTCTTCGCGCCGCCGCCGGCCACCAGGAGTTCGAGGGGCCGTGGCCCCCGGCCCAGGTCTTGAGCCACCACGGCGGCGGTCAGGGCGGTGAGGGTGGCCAGCGCATCGGCGGGGTCGTCGGGCAGCTCCGCCAGTCGCCGCTCCAGGTCGGCGGTGCCGAAGAGTTCGCGGCCGGTGGATTTGGGGGGGCTCTGCTGGAAATAGGGTTCCTGCAGCCACAGCTCCAGGCAGGCCTGCTGGATCTGGCCGCGGGCCGCCCAGGCGCCCCCCTCATCGCAGGAGAGCTGCCCCTGGCTGAAGCGGGTCACCGCCAGATCGAGCAGGGTGTTGGCGGGGCCGCAATCCCAGCCCCGCACGGGTTGGTGCCGATCGGGGCCGCTGCGGGGGGGGAGCAGGGTGAGGTTGGCGATTCCGCCCAGGTTGAGCACGGCCCGCCAGCCGCCGGTGCGGCCGAGCAGGGCGTCGTCGGTGGGGGGCACCAGCGGCGCCCCCTGGCCGCCCAGGGCCAGATCGGCGCTGCGGACGTCGAAGACCACCGGCCGCTCCAGCAATGCGGCCAGCAGCGGTCCCTGCAGCAGCTGCCAGCTGGCGCCACGGCGGCCCTGCGCGGGTGGTCGATGCCAGACGGTCTGGCCGTGGCAGCCCACCAGGCTGGCGCTGCCGTGGGGGTCGCAGGCGCGGGCGGCCGCGGCCTGGGCCTCGGTGAGCGCCTCCGCCAGATCGAGCAGCTCGGCGGCGCAGCGCGGCTGGCCCTGGCCGAGGCCCACCAGCCGCTCCCGCAGCAGCGCCGGGTAGGGATGGGCCTGGTGGTCCAGGATCCGCCAGCGGGGGCGCTCCGGCCGGCCGCTGAATTCCGCCAGCACCGCATCAATGCCATCGGCGCTGGTGCCGCTCATCAGGCCGAGCACCTTCATGGGCAGCGCCGGCAGGGAAGCGGGCTCATGCGGTGGGGAGGCGCTCCAGCGCCTCACTGCTGCCGATCACCACCAACAATTCATCGGCCCCCAGAACGTGGGTGGCCGGCGGATTGACTTTGAGATGGTTAGCCGGGCCTGCCGCCAGCACATTGACGTTGTGGTTTTTGCGCAGGTTCAGGTCGCGCAGGGAACGGCCCACAAACGAGGGGGGAACCTTGATTTCCTCGATGCTGTTGCGATCGTCCAGGCGGAGGCGCTCCAGCAGGTTGGGACGAACGAGCTCCTGACCGAGGCGCGTGCCCTGCATCTTGGAGGGGAAGACAACCCGGTCGGCGCCGACCCGCCGCAGCATTTTTTCGTGCAGATCGCTGGTGGCCCTGGAGATCACCTGCCGCACCTTGCTGCCGCTGGCATCCTTCACGATCAACGTGGCGGTGATGCTGGCCTCGATCGGCTCGCTGATTGCCACCACCACCGTGCCCACATCGAGGGCGCCGGCGGCCCGGAGGGCTTCTTCGTCGGTGCAATCGAGGATGCGGTATTCGATGGAGGGCTCCAGCTGGCGCAGTTCATCGATGGCCCGTTGGTTGAAATCGATGGCCAGCACCTCCTGGCCGGCCCGCACCAGCTCGCGGCAGACGGCCCCGCCGAAGCGACCGACACCGATCACGCAGAAGCTGTTCGCCACCGTGTCGGTGCCGCCTTGCCATTGCCACCACTGGGTCATTGCTGTCTTGCGCAGGAAGGGATAGGGAGAGGGGGAGGGAGAGTGGGGCCGCGGGCTGGTTTCAGAGGTAGATCTCCTCGCGGGGGTAGCCGACGCGGCCCTGGGGGCGAGTGCCGTAGATCGCGGAGAGCATCAGCAGGATGCCGATTCTGCCGACGAACATCCCCACCATCAGCACCAACTGGCCCCAGCGGTTGAGCTGGGCGGTCACCCCCACATCGAGGCCGACGGTGCCGAAGGCCGACACGCAGGTGAACAGCTTCTCCAGAAAGGTGAAGGCCGCGCTGCCTGGCGTGCCGGCGGTGGTGTTGCCCAGGCCGAGCAGCAGCGCCATCACCACCACGAAGAGCGCGGAGGCCATCGCCACGCCGATGGCGCGCAGCACCACCCGATCGGGCAGCTCCCGGTTGCGGATCACCACCACCTCCTCGTCCCGCAGGGTGGAGCGGGTGGCGGCCATCAGGGCGGCGAAGGTGGTGGTTTTGATGCCGCCGCCGGTGCCCCCCGGGCTGGCACCGATGAACATCAGCACGATCATCAACAGCAGGCCGGCGTCGGAGATCGTTTCGACGGTCAGGGGCACCGTGTTGAAACCCGCGGTGCGGCAGGTGATCGACTGGAAGATGGTCACCTGGAGCTTGTCCCACAGGCTGAGCTTCTGCACCAACCCTTCGGTGGCGAACTGTTCGGTGAAGAGCAGCCCGAGCGCGCCGACCAGGATCAAGGCGATGGTGGTGCGCACCACGAGGCGTGTGTGCAGGCTCAGGCGGTGGATGTGCTGCAGCCGAAAGCGGTTCACCCAGAGGTCGTTGGCGACGCGCCAGCCGATGCCGCCAATCACGATCAACGCCCCGATCGTGCCGTTCACCCAAGGGTTGTCCCGGTAGGCAACGAGGTTGTCGCTCCAGAGGCCGAAGCCGGCGTTGTTGTAAGCGCTGATGCAATGGAACAGGGCGGCCCACAGGCGCTGTCCCGGATTGGCGATGTCGCGGAAGCCGAAGGCATAAAGCACCACGGTGCCCAGGCCGATCACCACGGTGGCGATCAGCAGGATCTGGTTGAACGTGGGACCGATGCCGCCGACGCCGAACTCATCGAGGGCCCGGCCCTTGTCGAGCCGTTGGCGCAGGCCGGAGCGGCCTTGCACGAAGCCCTGCAGGAAGGTGGTGATCGCCATCAACCCCAGGCCGCCGGTGAGGATCAGGCCCGCCAGCACCCCCTGCCCCAGGGGGGTGAGATCGCGGCCCACATCGATGATGCTCAGGCCGGTCACCGTGATGGCGGAGGTGACCGTGAACAGGGCCTCCCAGAGCCCCACGTCGTCGGTGGAGCAGAGGGGGGAGGCCAGCAGCCCCGTGCCCGCCGCGATCACCAGAATCCCTGTGACGATGGTGAACTGCGGCACCGTGAAGCGATGCCGCCAGTGCCTGGTGCCGCTGCCCAGGGCCGAGCGTGTTTGGGCGCTCAACGGCTCACGTGTTGGGTTGGGGGGTCATCCGCAGGTAGGGGCGGATCTCGGTGATGCCCTTGCTGAACTTCGCCCGTGCTTCCTCGGTGGGGATCGAGGGAACGACTACGCAGTCGTCGCCGTCCTGCCAGTTGACCGGGGTGGCCACCTGGTGGTGGTCGGTGAGTTGCAGCGAATCGATCACCCGCAGGATTTCGGCGAAGTTGCGACCGGTGCTGGCGGGATAGGTGATCTGCAGCCTGAGCTTGCGGGCCGGATCGATGATGAACACCGAACGAACGGTGAGGTTGTTGAGGGAATGGGGATGAATCATCCCGTAGAGGTCAGCGACACGGCGGTCGGCGTCGGCCAGGATCGGGTAATCGACGCTGGTGCACTGGGTTTCGTTGATGTCGGCAATCCAGCCCTGGTGGCTTTCCGCGCTGTCGACGGAGAGGGCGATCGTCTTGACGTTGCGCTTGTCCCATTCAGGCCGCAGACGTGCCACCTCGCCGAGCTCGGTGGTGCAGACCGGTGTGTAATCCGCAGGGTGAGAGAAGAGAACGACCCAGGAATCGCCGGCAAAGTCGTAGAGATTGATCGGTCCCAGCTGGGAATCCTGGGTGAAATCGGGGACGGTGTCTCCGAGTTGCAGGGCCATGGCGGGCGAGGGCGTTGTACGCGGATCAGCCTCTGAATGCTGCCACAGGCCCCTGCCGCCGTCAGGCCACTGGCGCAGATGGCGGCGCAGCCCCTCCAGCCCGAGCCCGGCGGTGGCGGAGACGAAGAGCATCTCCGGCACCAGGGCCCGGGCGCGCTCCAGTTCGCCGGCCGGGCAGCGGTCGATCTGGTTGCCGATCACCTGGCGCGGCACCTGCGAGCCGAGGGAATCGAGGATCGCCACCACCGTGCGCAGGTGCTCCGGCCAGGCCGGGTCGGAGAGGTCGACCACCAGCAGCAGGCCGTCGGCCTCCAGCGCCTCCTCGATCGTGGAGCGGAAGGCCTCCACCAGTGGCGGCGGCAGGTCGCGAATGAAGCCCACCGTGTCGGTGAGCAGCCGCTCGGCCCCACCGGCCTCCTGGGATTCCCCCAGCCACAGCCGGCGGGTGGTGGGATCGAGGGTGGCGAAGAGCCGGTTCTCCGCCAGCACCTCCTCGCCGCGGCCGGGGCGGGTGAGGGCGTTGAGCAGGGAGCTCTTGCCGGCGTTGGTGTAGCCCACCAGGGCCAGCCGCTCCACCCCCCGGCGGCCGCGGCGCAACCGGGCCCGGTGCTCGCCGAGGCGCCGCACCTCGCGCTGCAGCCGCTCGATCCGGCGGGCGATGGCGCGGCGGTCTTTCTCCAGCTGGGTTTCGCCGGGTCCGCGCGTGCCGATGCCGCCGCCCTGGCGGGAGAGGCTCAGGCCGCGGCCGGTGAGCCGGGGCAGGCGGTAGCGCAGCTGGGCCAGCTCCACCTGTAGGCGGCCGGCGCCGCTGGCGGCCCGTTGGGCAAAGATGTCGAGGATCAGTTCGCTGCGGTCGCTCACCGGCAGGTCCAGCAAGCGCTCGAGGTTGCGCGCCTGCACCGGCGTCAGCTCCCGGTCGGTGACCACCAGCCCGGCCCCCAGGCGGCGGGCCTCCAGGGCCGCCTCGCGCAGCTTGCCCTCCCCCCAGATCGTCTGTGGCGCCACCGCACTGCGCCGCTGCTCCACCACCCCCACCGGCAGCGCGCCGGCGCTGCGCACCAGCCCCTCCAGCTCGGCCAGCCGGCGCTGCTCCTCTGGCCCGTTGCCGCCATGGAGCGCCAGCAGCAGCACCCGATCCACCGCCCCCGGGGCCTGGGC
>JBKDOZ010000232.1:0-6198 GCA_046342735.1 Synechococcaceae cyanobacterium | reverse complement strand
GATCCTCGACGGCCAAGGCCGCGTGCTCAACACCTGGGCCGACGTGCTGAACCGTGCCGGCCTGGGCATGGAAGTGATGCACGAGCGCAATGCTCACAACTTCCCCCTCGACCTGGCAGCGGCCGAGGCCACCCCGGTGGCTCTGATCGCCCCCGCCATCGGCTGATCGATCTCTGGAATCCCCCAACCGGCATCTGCCGGAAAAAGCCCCCTCGCATGAGGGGGTTTTTTATTGGGCGTTGTATTGGGGGATTTTTGATTGGGCTGGCCATAGGACGCTTACCCTGCCAGCAACCAGGCTTCACCCGGTCGATTAGCGATGCCCCTGCGCTCAGCCAGCGACTTCCCCCCATCCCCGGCCCCCGAGGCTCTGGAGGGCACCTATCAGGAATGCCGGGCGGCCCTCGTGTCCGCCAACCGCTCCAGGGGCGCCTTGAAGGCCCAGAGCGATCGGCGCGGGGTGGTGATTGCCGAGCTGCAGCGCGAGCTGGTGGCGCTGGAGGCGGATCTGGCCGATGAGGCTCGGGCCAAGGCTCGGCTCCATGCCCTCAACGCCAAACTCGGCACCGTGATCCGCGAACTGGAGGAAACGGGCGATGCCATGGTGGGGCTGATTGAGGAAAGCGAGCGGCAGAGCGGCTTCTGGCTGGTGGAATTGTTCCGCCGCTTGATCGAGCAGGCCGCACGCTGGCGGAAGGCAAAAGCCAAGGCAGCCGCACTGGCCGCCGAGGCCAGCGAGGCGACCATGGCGACCGAGGCGAGGGATCCGATCAACCAGATCGGTGGGCAGCCATGAGCGCCGGGCCTTCGATCGCCGATCTGCTGGAGCAAACCAACCGGGAGCTCGCCGGCACCGATGCCCGGGTGTACCGACGGGTGGCCGACCACCTGCAACGCACTGGATCAGCGCTGCAGGATCTTCAGGAGGGGCCGCCAGGCGCAACCCCGGCGCCCGCGGCCGTGCTGGGGAAGGGAAGCTTCCAGAAGCAATCCGTGGCCAGCCTCAAGCGACTGTGCCGGGAGCATGGCATCAAAGGCACCTCCAAACTGCAGAAGGCAGGCCTGGCCAAGGTTTTGGAAGAGCATGGCGTGACGCCACCGCCGCCACCCTTGGAGAGTTTCAGCAAAAAAGAGCTGATCACCCTGGTGCGGCAGTTGCTGGGTGAGGTGTAGGCGATGGGCACGAACTTCCCTCCTGGCGGATCAGTATGTCCAGAAGGATCCGAACACCGCCCTGATCAAGCTGATACAGCTGGGCGAGCGTCTGGCCGCCCGCCTACGGCGTTGACACCGGGCAGACGAAGACCTCACGGCGGAACTCACGAACCCCTTGCCTGCCGGCATCAGATGGCCGAGCCAGCCTTGCCACATGGCAACGCAAACCACACCAGCCCCAGCCGCCTCCAATCCAGACCCAGGAGGTCCGGCCTCAATCCTGCAGCTACAAGCCAGCAACCTGGCTGAGCTTCGCGATGCCGTACGACGTGGCCTGCCTTACTCCGCCTTAGAAGCACTAACAAAGCAACGCGAACTCTCCCCCCAGGAATCTGATCGGGTCTATCGGGTGCCTAGAGTGGAGACAGACCTGGATGGCACCGGCGGGCTGTACGCCTCGGGGCGCTGGCACATCAAGGGGGATCCGCCCACGGCTCCGAGAGATTGAAGGCTGGTTGCCATCGAACTTCCCGATGATCTATCGACAGAAGTCATCGAACCGGCCACCCTGCCGCAGGACTGGCATTCGCCGCCAGCTCCCACGTCTCTCCAGACAATCGGGTCGACTTGGCTCAAAAGGACACGAACTGCGGCGTTGATCGTGCCCTCCGCCGTAATCCGCGTGGAAGCCAACATCCTCCTCAGTCCTCGCCATCCGGAAGCGCAGAAGATCCGCCAGATCCGAGATGAGGATCTTTCGTTTGATCCACGCCTCTTGTAGCGCACCCCTCACCCCCGCAAATCAAACCGATCCAACTCCATCACCTTCGTCCACGCCCGCACGAAATCCGTGGCGAAGCGTTCTGCCCCGTCGCTCTGGGCGTAGATCTCGGCGATCGCCCGCAGCTGGCTGTGGGAGCCGAAGATCAGGTCGGCGCGGGTGGCCGTCCAGCGCAGCTGGCCGTCGCTGCGGCTGCGTCCTTCGTACACACGGCAGGCCGCATCGGTGGGGGCCCATTGCACCGCCATATCCAGCAGGTGGATGAAGAAATCGGGGCTCAGCACGCCGGGGCGATCGGTGAACACCCCGTGGCGGCTGCCGCCGCTGTTGGCGCCGAGCACCCGCAGGCCGCCCACCAGCACCGTGAGCTCCGGGGCGCTCAGGGCCAGCTGTTGAGCGCGATCGATCAGCAGCTCTTCGGCGCGCAACGCCAGGCCCGCCGACTCCCAGTTGCGGAAGCCATCGGCGCTGGGCTTGAGCACATTGAACGAGGCGCTGTCGGTCTGGTCGTCGCGGGCATCGGTGCGGCCCGGCTGGAACGGCACCTCCAGCGCGAAGCCGGCCGCCGCCGCCGCCTTCTCCACCGCAAAACCACCCGCCAGCACGATCAGATCCGCCAGCGACACGCGCTTGCCATCGGCGCGCTCGGCGTGGAAGGCGGCTTGGATCTGCTCGAGCTGCTCCAGCACCCGCGCCAGCTGCGGCGGATCATTCACCTCCCAGCTGCGCTGCGGTGCCAGCCGCAGCCGGGCGCCGTTGGCGCCGCCCCGCCTGTCGGAGGCGCGGAATGTGGAGGCCGAGGCCCAGGCGGTGGCCACCAGCTCGCCCACCCCCAGGCCCGCGGCCCACACCCGCTCGCGCAGCTCCGCCACCTCGGCGGCCTCGATCAGTGGATGGTCCACCGGCGGCAGCGGATCCTGCCAGATCAATTCCTCCGCCGGCACCTCCGGCCCCAGATGCAGCGCCCGCGGCCCCAGATCGCGGTGGGTGAGCTTGTACCAGGCCCGCGCAAAGGTATCGGTAAAGGCCTGGGGATCGTCGCGGAAGCGTTGGGCGATCGGCGCCAGAATTGGATCAAAGCGCAGCGACAGATCCGCGGTGGTCATGATCGGCGCCGCACGGAGTCCCGGCACATGCGCATCCGGGATCATGTGCTCCGGCGCCACATCCTTCGCCACCCACTGCCATGCCCCAGCCGGACTTTTGGTGAGCTCCCACTCGTAGGTGAACATCATCTCGAAATAGCCCTGGTCCCAACGGGTGGGATTCGGCTTCCAGGCGCCCTCGATGCCGCTGGTGATCGTGTGCTGCGCCATGCCGCTGCCGTGGCGGTTGTGCCAGCCCAGCCCCATCTCCTCCAGCGATGCCCCCTCCGGTTCGGGCCCCAGGTTGTCGGCCGGTGCGGCGCCGTGGCATTTGCCGAAGGTGTGGCCGCCGGCCACCAGGGCCACGGTTTCCTCCACCGTCATGCCCATGCGCGCAAACGTGTCGCGCACGTCCTTGCCGGAGGCCACCGGATCGGGGTTGCCGTGCGGCCCTTCGGGGTTCACATAGATCAGCCCCATCTCCACCGCCGCCAGGGGTTGCTCCAGGGCGCCATCACCGCCGTGGCGTTCATCGCCCAGCCAGCCTTGCTCGCGCCCCCAGAACACATCCTCCTCCGGGGCCCAGATGTCGGTGCGGCCGGCGGCAAAGCCGAAGGTGGGGAACCCCATCGACTCCAGCGCCACATTGCCGGTGAGGATGATCAAATCCGCCCAGGAAATGCGGTTGCCATAGCGTTGCTTGATCGGCCACAGCAGCCGCCGCGCCTTGTCGAGGTTGGTGTTATCGGGCCAGCTGTTCAGCGGCGCGAAGCGCTGGTTGCCTTGGGCGGCGCCGCCGCGGCCATCGGCGCTGCGGTACGTGCCGGCGCTGTGCCAGGCCATGCGAATGAACAACCCGCCGTAGTGACCCCAATCGGCCGGCCACCAGGGCTGCGAATCGGTCATCAGGGCGCGCAGATCGGCCTTGAGCGCCTCGTAATCGAGCTCCGCAAAGGCGCGGGCGTAGTCAAAGGTGGGGCCGAGGGGATTAGCGGCCGGGTTGTGCTGGTGCAGGATCCCCAGGTCCACCACTTCCGGCCACCACTGGCGATTGCCGGGGCCGGCGGCGGGGGTCACGGCGCCGACATGGCCGTGGAACGGGCAGGTGAGATCCGACATGGCGTATGGATTCCGGAGAGCAGGGAACGGAGCGCAGGAACCGGTCCAGAGTGACCGTATGCACGGCGCTGACGGGGGCGGCCAAAAGAAATGATTCATCACCACCACAAACGGAGCCCTACCACCCCGCCGGTTGACAAACGCAGCGACCCTGGATACTTTCTGCAAAATTGATTGCAGATCATGAGCAGAAAAGTCATTGCCCGATTGGCAAGGCAAGCAGGGGCTCGCCCCTCTGCCTTCAGCCGCCGGCAATTTCTGCTCACCAGCCTCGCCACCGGTGCCTCCCTGATTCTCGCAGACCGGCGAGGCTTCGCCCGCACGACAACGGCTCCGCGAGTACTGATTATTGGCGCTGGCTTTGGTGGCCTGAGCTGTGCCTACCAGCTGCAGCGTGCTGGTGCCCGCGTCACGGTTCTCGAAGCGCGACCGAGGGTTGGAGGCCGGGTGCATTCGCTCAACACCCTACTGCCCGGCAAACACGTGGAAGCGGGTGCGGAGCTCATCGGCCTCAACCACCCCACCTGGCTGGCCTATGCCAAGCAATTCGGCCTCACTCTCAACGAGCTCCCTTCCGGAGAAGAAGAGCATTCCCCGATTCTCCTCCAGGGGCGGCGTTTGCTGGGACCTGATGTGAAGAAGCTCTGGGGTGCCATTGATTCGGTGCTGCAGAGCATGAATGCGGATGCCAAAGCCATCAACCGCCAACAACCCTGGCTGAGCGCTAACGCACCATCCCTAGATCAGCAATCCCTCCTGGAGGCCTCGCAGCGGTGGCCTGGCACTGACCTGGAGCGTCGCGGCGCTATGGCCATGATCGCCAACGATATGAACTGCCTACCCGAGCACTATAGCTATCTCGCCATGCTTGCCTCCATCGCGGGAGGTGGCATCGAAGCCTTCTGGACCGAAAGTGAAATCTTCCGCTGCGCCACAGGAAACCAGTCCTTGGCCTTCGCCTTGGCCTCAGCCATCGGCAACGCCAACATCGAGCTGAAATCACCCGTAGCCTCCATCGATCTCTCCGGACAAACCGCCAAAGTTGGCTTGCAATCCGGACGCCTCCTGGAAGCCGATGCCGTTGTTCTAACTGCGCCGCCAAGCACCTGGGATGAATTGCGCATTACCCCCGCCTTGCCTAGCGATTACCGCATGAGCACCGGCACGGCGATGAAAGTCTTGAACAGGGTGGACCAACCTTTCTGGAAAGCGAACCAGCTCGAACCAGATTCCCTCAGCGACCAGGCCGTTGGCATGACCTGGCAGGGCGGTGAGCCCGCCGGAGGCGGGGACAAACAACCTGCCTGCCTGACCGTGTTTGCGGGTGGCAAGGCAGCCGAAAGCTTTGTGGAGCGCAACCCTGGCGAGCGCAGGGACTTGGCCAACCAAGAACTCGAGGAACTTTTCCCCGGATTCTCCCGACACAACCAATCTCAGGTCTTTTGCGTCTGGCCAAAAGAACGCTGGACCCGTTGCGGCTACAGCGCCCCCTCCCAGGGCCAGGTCACGCGGGTGTTTCCCCTCCTGGAGCGCGGTTGGCAGGACAAGTTGTTCTTTGCGGGCGAGTACACAAGCCCAGGGTTCTACGGCTACATGGAAGGGGGACTGAACAGTGGGGCGCTCCTCGCCCAGCGCCTGGCCCGCCAACTCAACCTCGTCGATGCCCGCTGATCGGGCCGCGAGTCAGGCCTTGCGCGTGGCCACCGCCCGCCGCCGGGCCGGATAGAGCTCCCGACACAGGCCGCAGACGGTGCCGTCGCAGCCGCGGGCGCTGCAGTGCTCACGCCCGTAGAAAATGATCTGCAGATGCAGGCGGTTCCAGGCGTCGCGCGGGAACAGGCGCTTGAGATCGGTTTCGGTGCGCGCCACGCTCACGCCGCTGCTCAGGCCCCAGCGCTGCGCCAGGCGGTGGATGTGGGTGTCCACCGGGAAGGCGGGCACGCCGAAGGCCTGGGCCATCACCACCGAGGCGGTCTTGTGACCAACGCCGGGCAAGGCCTCCAGCTCCGCAAAGCTGCGCGGCACCTCGCCGCCGTGGCGCTCCAGCAGCAGCTCGGC